>CAZBDE010000151.1:0-6967 GCA_964490415.1 uncultured Pseudoxanthomonas sp.
CGTACTTCGAGTTGGACGCCCAGCCGGCGATGATCACGCCGTACACGCCCAGCGAAGTCATCGCCAGCAGGTACAGCAGGCCGGCATTGGCGTTGGACAGCACCAGCTGGTAGTCGAACGGCACCACCGCCCAGGCCGCGAAGGCCGGCGCCAGCACGATCAGCGGCGCCAGGATGTACATCACCTTGTGCGCGCTGGCCGGCTGGATGACTTCCTTGAACAGCAGCTTGAACACGTCGGCGAAGGCCTGGAAGATGCCCATGCCCACGTACATCGGCCCGTGGCGCACGTGCATCCAGCCGATCAGCTTGCGCTCCCAGACCACGTAGAAGGCCACGGCGATGATCACCGGCATGGCGACGGCCAGGATCTTCAGCACGATCCACAGCGCCGGGCCGAGCTCGCCCAGCCCGAAGAACCATTCGCGCAGCGGGCCGACCGCGTTGATCAGCAGTTCGTTCATGCCTTCACCACCTCGACCCGGCCCGCGCCCAGCGGCGCGGTGGCGCCGTGGCCGCCCTCGATCCATGCCACGCCCGCGGCGACGCGGTCGTCCACCACGACCGGCAGGGTCGCGGTGCCGTTCGCACCCTTGACCTTGGCCACCTGGCCGTCCGCGGCGCCGAGCGCGCCGGCATCGGCCGGGTTGAGCACGATCCGTGCCTCGACGTTGAGCGGGTGCGCCTGCAGCGCGGCGGCACGGCGGACCACCGCATCGGTGCGGTAGATCGCCGGGACCAGCGCCAGCTCGAGCCCGCCATTGCCGGCATCGTCGGCGCGACCGGCCTTGACCTCGACCCTGCGACCGCCTTCCAGCAGCGCCCGCGCGCCGGCCAGGTCGCTGAACCCGAAGCCTGGCAGGCCCAGTTCGCCGCCCAGCGCACGCAGCACGCGCCAGCCCTCGCGGGCCTGGCCCGGCGGCTTGCCGCCGGCGTGCGCGGATTGTTCGATACCGTCCAGGTTGGTCAGCGTCGCCTCGATCTCGGGCAGCGCGCCGACCGGCAGGATCACGTCGGCCACCGCTCGGGTGGACTCGCAGGCGAAGTGGCTGAAGGCGACCACCTGCGCCGCGTTCAGCGCCTTCAGCGCGGCGGCGGTGTCGGCGAAGTCCAGGCCCGGCTCGATCCCGTACAGCACATAGGCGCTGCGCGGCTCGGCGAACATGCCGGCGACATCCCGTCCACCGGCCGCGCGCGCCGAGGGCAGCACGCCGGCGCGGGCCAGGCCCACGGCATTGGCACCCTGCGGGATGCGGCACAGCGAGGCACCGGTCACGGCGGCGAAATCGCGCGCGGCGGCGCGGATCGCCGAGGCCTGCGGATGGTTCTCGGCGATCGCACCGACGATCACCACCGCGCGGGTCGCGCCCCTGGCGGCCTCGCGCAGCGCGGCGTCGCCCAGCGCTTCGGCGAAGCGCGACGGCGGCACGATCGCCTTGCCGGCCACGGCGAAGGTGAAGTCGAAGTCGACCGGGTTGACCACGTGGATCCGCGCGTTGCGCCTGACCTGCGCCTGGCGCAGGCGCTGGTGCAGCAGCGGCAGCTCATGGCGCAGGTTGCTGCCGACCAGCACGACCACGTCGGCCTCGCCGACCTCGGCCAGCGGCAGCGCGAACGGCTCGGCCACGGCGGCGTCGGAGAAGTCGCGGTTGCCGATGCGGTGGTCGATGTTGCCGCTGCCCAGCTCGGCGGCCAGCAGCGCCAGCAGCCCGCCCTCCTCGTTCGAGGTGGCCGGGTGCGCGAGCACGCCCAGCGCATCGCCCCTGTTGGCGCGCAGGATTCCGGTCGCGGCGGCCAGGCCTTCGGCCCAGCTCACCTCGCGCCACTGCCCGTCCACCTTGCGCAGCGGCGCGGTGGCGCGGTCGGCGGCCTGCAGGCCCTGGTGCGAATAGCGGTCGCGGTCCGACAGCCAGCACTCGTTGACCGCCTCGTTGTCGCGCGGCACGGTGCGCAGCACTTCGCCGCGGCGTACGTGCAGGAACAGGTTCGAGCCCATCGCGTCGTGGTAGCCGAGCGACTCCTTGGCCACCAGCTCCCACGGGCGTGCGCGGAACTGGAACACCTTGTTGGTCAGCGCGCCGACCGGGCACACGTCGATGACGTTGCCGGACAGTTCGGTGGTCAGCGGCTTGCCGTCGTAGGTGCCGATCTGCAGGTTTTCGCCGCGGTACATGCCACCCAGCTCGTAGGTGCCCGCGATCTCGCCGGTGAAGCGGATGCAGCGGGTGCACTGGATGCAGCGGGTCATCTCGGTGGCGACCAGCGGACCGATGTCCTCGTCCGGCACCACGCGCTTGCGCTCGACGAAACGGCTGACCGAACGGCCGTAGCCCAGCGACAGGTCCTGCAGTTCGCATTCGCCGCCCTGGTCGCAGACCGGGCAGTCGAGCGGATGGTTGATCAGCAGGAACTCCATCACGTTGCGCTGGGCCTTCAGCGCCTTCTCGTTGCGGGTGAAGACCTTCAGCCCGTCCATCACCGGGGTGGCGCAGGCCGGCGAAGGCTTCGGCGCCGAACGCCCGCCCACTTCGGTGTCGACCAGGCACATGCGGCAGTTGGCCGCCACCGCGAGCTTGTCGTGGTAGCAGAAGCGCGGGATCGGGATGCCGGCCTTGTCGGCGGCCTGGATGATCATCGAACCCTTGGGCGCGGCCAGCTCGACGCCGTCGATGAAGACGGTGACGTGGTCCGGCGGCAGGTTCGGATTGACGGGCTGCGCACTCACGCGGCCACCTCCAGGTTGCTGCGCACGACCGTGCCGTCGCGCTCGTCGTCGACCAGGAAGCGCTTGTTGACGATCGCGTATTCGAACTCGTGCCAGAAGTGGCGCAGCATGCCCTGCACCGGCCACGCCGCGGCCTCGCCGAAGGCGCAGATGGTGTGGCCTTCGATCTGGCCGGCGGCCGCACGCAGGGTGTGCAGGTCTTCCAGGGTCGCCTTGTGCTCGGCGACGCGGGTCAGCATGCGGTACATCCAGCCGGTGCCCTCGCGGCACGGCGTGCACTGGCCGCAGCTTTCCTTGAAATAGAAGCGGGCGATGCGCTGGCAGGCGCGGACCATGCAGGTGGTGTGGTCCATGACCACCACGGCGCCCGAGCCGAGGCCTGAACCGGCCTTCTGGATCGCGTCGTAGTCCATGGTCAGGCCCATCATCGTCTCGCCCGGGAGCACCGGCATCGACGAACCGCCCGGGATCACCGCCTTGATGCGGTTGCCGTCGCGGATGCCGCCGCACAGTTCGAGCAGCTCGGCGAACGGCGTGCCCAGGCGGATCTCGTGATTGCCCGGCCTGGCCACGTGGCCGGAGACCGAGAAGATCTTGCAACCGCCGTTGTTGGGCTTGCCCAGGTTCATGAACCACTCCGGGCCGTTGCGCACGATCGCCGGCACCGAGGCGTAGGTCTCGGTGTTGTTGATCGTGGTCGGCTTGCCGTACAGGCCGAAATTGGCCGGGAACGGCGGCTTGAACCGCGGCTGGCCCTTCTTGCCTTCCAGCGACTCCATCAGCGCGGTCTCTTCGCCGCAGATGTAGGCGCCCGCGCCCAGCGCGTTGTACAGGTCGATGTCCACGCCCGAACCGAGCACGTTCCTGCCCAGCCAGCCGTTGGCGTAGGCCTCGGCGGTGGCCTCTTCCAGGTGCTCGAACGGCTCGTGGTGGAACTCGCCGCGCAGGTAGTTGTAGGCCACGGTCGAACCGGTGGCGTAGCAGGCGATGGCCATGCCCTCGATCACCGCGTGCGGGTTGTAGCGCAGGATGTCGCGGTCCTTGGCCGTGCCCGGCTCGGACTCGTCCGAGTTGCAGAGGATGTACTTCTGCATCTCGCCCTTGGGCATGAAGCTCCACTTCAGGCCGGTCGGGAAGCCCGCGCCGCCGCGGCCGCGCAGGCCCGAGGCCTTGACCATCTCGACCACGTCGGCCGGCGGTATCTTCTCGGTCAGGATCTTCCTCAGCGCCTGGTAGCCGCCGGTCTTGAGATAGTTCTCGTACGACCACGGCTTGTCGAAGTGCAGCGTCGTGTAGACCGCCTGGTGCTCCTTCGGGGCCGGGCCGACCGGGCCGTAGCCCTCGGAAACCTTGGTGTGGTGTGCCATCTGCCGTGGCCTCACTTCAGTCCGTCGAGCAGCTCGTCCACCTTCGCGGTGGTGAGCTTCTCGTGGTAATGGCCGTTGATCACGACGACCGGGGCGCCGCAGCAGGCGGCCACGCACTCTTCCTCGCGCTTGAGGTAGACGCGTCCGTCGGCGGTCGATTCGCCCAGCCTGCAGCCGAGCTTCTTCTCGGCATGCGCGACCAGGCCCTCGGCGCCGTTGAGCCAGCAGCTGATGTTGGTGCAGAACGCCACGTTGTTGCGGCCGACCTTCTGCGTCTCGAACATCGAGTAGAAGGTGGCGACCTCGTAGGCCCACACCGGCGGCAGGTCCAGGTACTTCGCCACGCCGGCGATCAGCTCGTCGGTGAGCCAGCCGCCGTTCTGTTCCTGGGCCGCGTGCAGCCCCTGCAGCACCGCCGACCGCTTGCGGTCGGGCGGGAACTTGGTCAGCCAGTGGTCGATGTGCGCGCGCGTGCCGTCGCTCAGGACGACCATCGGGTCGACGTGGCGCGCGTTCTCGAAATTACCGGTGGCCTTCATCGATCCACCTCGCCAAACACCAAATCATAGGTACCGATCATGGCCACCACGTCGGCCAGCATGTGCCCGCGCACGATCTCGTCCATCGAGGACAGGTGGGCGAAGCCCGGCGCGCGCAGGTGCACGCGGAACGGCTTGTTGGCGCCGTCGGAAACCAGGTAGCAGCCGAACTCGCCCTTGGGCGCCTCGACCGCGGCGTAGGTCTCGCCCGCCGGCACGCAATAGCCTTCGGAGAACAGCTTGAAGTGGTGGATCAGGGCTTCCATGTCGTCCTTCATCTCCTCGCGCTTGGGAGGGGCGACCTTGAAGTTCCTGACCATGACCGGGCCGGGATTGGCCTTCAGCCATGCCACGCACTGCTGGACGATCCGGTTGGACTGGCGCAGCTCGGCGATGCGGACCAGGTAGCGGTCGTAGCAGTCGCCTTCCCGACCCACCGGGATGTCGAAATCGACCACGTCGTACTTCGCGTAGGGCTGCTTCTTGCGCAGGTCCCACTCGATGCCCGAGCCGCGCAGCATCGCGCCGGTCATGCCCCAGGCCCTGGCCTGCTCCGGGGTGACCACGCCGATGCCGACCGTGCGCTGCTTCCAGATGCGGTTGTCGGTGAGCAGGGTCTCGTATTCGTCCACGCGCGCCGGGAAGGTGCGGGTGAAGTGCTCGATGTAGTCGAGCAGCGTGCCCTCGCGCGCCTCGTTGAAGCGCTTGAGCTTGGCGCCCTTGTGCCAGGGCGACTCCTTGTACTTGGGCATGTGGTCCGGCAGGTCGCGGTAGACGCCGCCCGGACGGTAGTAGGTCGCGTGCATGCGCGCGCCGCTGACCGCCTCGTAGACGTCCATCAGCTCTTCGCGCTCGCGGAACGCGTACAGGAACACCGCCATCGCGCCCAGGTCCAGCGCGTTGGAGCCGAGCCACATCAGGTGGTTCAGGATCCGGGTGATCTCGTCGAACATGGTGCGGATGTACTGCGCCCGCTCCGGCGCCTCGATCCCCAGCAGGGTCTCGATCGCGCGCACGTAGGCGTGCTCGTTGCACATCATCGAGCAGTAGTCGAGGCGGTCCATGTAGCCGATCGACTGGTTGAACGGCTTGGACTCGGCCAGCTTCTCGGTGCCGCGGTGGAGCAGGCCCACGTGCGGGTCGGCGCGGACGATGGTCTCGCCGTCCATCTCCAGGATCAGGCGCAGCACGCCATGCGCGGCCGGGTGCTGCGGGCCGAAGTTCATGGTGTAGTTGCGGATCTCCTGCTTCAGTTCGGCAGGACTGCCGGCCAGGCCTTCGCCGGCCTGGCGGATGGTGGTATCGGGGGACATCTGTGCGCTCACTTGGCGGCCTCCCGCTGCGCGGCTTCGCCGGCCGCGGTCTCGTAGCGGGCGTCGTCGCGGATCACGCGCGGCACGCCCACGCGCGGCTCGACCGAGGTGACCGGCTCGTAGACCACGCGCCTGCGCTCCTCGTCGTAGCGCACTTCCACGTTGCCGATCAGCGGGAAGTCCTTGCGGAACGGATGGCCGACGAAACCGTAATCGGTCAGGATCCGGCGCAGGTCCGGATGGCCTTCGAACACGATGCCGTACAGGTCGAACGCCTCGCGCTCGAACCAGTTGGCGCCCGGCCACAGGCCGGTCACCGACGGCACCACCGGCAGCGCGTCGTCGGGCGCGAAGCAGCGTGCGCGCAGGCGCCGGTTGTTCGCATACGAGATCAGGTGCAGGACCGCCGCGAAGCGGCGCTGCGGGATCGCGATGGGAATGATCCGGTCGTCGCCCTGCTGGCTGGACTGCTCGCCCCAGCCGAAGCGGCCGGCGCCCTTGCCTTCGACGCCACGGCTGAAGCCACCGCTGGACACGCCCTCGGTGTCCCACTCGTCGCTGCCGTAACCCATGTAGTCGATGCCGCTGACCGCGGTCAGCTGCTCGAAGCCGAACTCGTCGCGCAGCGCCCCGCAGGTCGCCAGCCAGTCCTGGCCGGCGGCCTCGAGGGTGATCTCGCCGCGGGGTTCGGCCACGGTGACCACGGCCGCCGGGAAGCGGTCGCGCAGTCGCTGGACGAAGGAGGCAGTTGGCTCGGCCATGGGGCTTGGCGTATCCGGATTCGCTTGAGGGGGCTGGGTCAGCGGTCGATCGTGTTCTGCCTGGCCACGGTCTGCGTGCGCCAGATCTTCTTCTGGAGCTGCAGGATGCCGTAGACCAGCGCCTCGGCCGTGGGCGGGCAGCCCGGCACGTAGATGTCCACCGGCACCACGCGGTCGCAGCCGCGGACCACCGAGTACGAATAGTGGTAGTAGCCGCCGCCGTTGGCGCAGCTGCCCATCGAGATGACCCACTTCGGTTCGGG
>CAZBDE010000152.1:0-6942 GCA_964490415.1 uncultured Pseudoxanthomonas sp.
CGAGTGGTTAGGCCGACGTTGTATCAGAAGAGCGGCCGAGATGGCTGGCAAGCCGATCACACGTCCGTCTGAGAGCGGCTCCGACCTGGCGCCTGCCCTGTGGGTTTGCCGATGCGACGACGTACGCCAACTATCCATTGCGATCCCCTTGCCGAAGGCCGACGCCCCACCCCAATGCGAACGCCACCACACGCCTAACTACCAGTAGACCCCTCCCCGGGGCGTAGCCGGAGTTTGCGTGGAGGCCGGATAGTCGTCAACGCGGAAAAATCCCAACCAGTTCACGGCTTTATCCTATGACCGCGCTTTCGGGGTAACCCCCAGCATCCCCATATCGACGGCAAGGAGGCCCCGATATGTCTTATGACGGTGGGCAGCCCCCGGTATCAGGGGGTGTAGCGCAGGCACGCGAGCCGCGGTTGCTCGACCAGATTCGGGCGCGGATGCGGCTCAAGCACTACAGCCTACGTACCGAGCAGGCCTATCTCTACTGGGCACGCCGGTATATCCGGGCCAACCTGCCCCGGCATCCGCGCGAGCTCGACGGGGCGGCCGTGGAGGCCTTCCTCACCCGCCTGGCCACCCGCGACCATGTCGCCGCCAGCACCCAGAACCAGGCGCTGTCGGCGCTGCTGTTCCTGTATCGGGAAGTGCTGGGCGTGGACCTGCCATGGATGGAGAACGTGGTCCGGGCCAAGCGGCCGCAGCGGTTGCCTGTGGTGCTCACGCGTGCCCAGGTGGCGCGCCTGCTCGAACGCCTCGCCGGGCGCGAGGCGCTGATGGCCGGCCTGCTCTACGGCAGCGGCCTGCGCCTGATGGAGTGCGCGCGCCTGCGGGTGAAGGACGTGGGCCTGGAGCGCAATGAGCTGGTCGTGCGCGACGGCAAGGGCGGCAAGGACCGGATGACGGTGCTGCCCGCCGCGCTGCGCGAGGGGCTGGCGCGACAGCTGGCCGAGGTGCGCGTGCTGCACGCGCGCGACCTGGCCTGCGGGCTGGGCCGCGTGCACCTGCCGCACGCGCTGGCGCGCAAGTATCCGAACGCGGCGGCCGAGCCGGCCTGGCAATACGTGTTCCCGGCCACGCGTCTCTCGGTGGACCCGCGCGACGGCGTGCGACGGCGCCACCACATCGACGAGAAGGTGCTGCAGAAGGTGGTGCGGCGCGCCGCACTCGAGGCAGGCTTCGACCGGCCGGTGACGCCGCATACGCTGCGCCACTGCTTCGCCACCCATCTGCTGGAGGCCGGCGCCGACATCCGCACCGTGCAGGAACTGCTCGGCCACAAGGACGTGGCCACCACCCAGATCTACACCCACGTGCTCAACCGCGGCGCGCACGGGGTGCTCAGCCCGCTGGATCGCTGAGGCCGGCGCGCGGGGCGTCAGCCCATCGGCAGCTTCAGCCCCTGCTCCCGCGCGCACTGCTTCGCGATCTCGTAGCCGGCATCGGCATGGCGCATCACCCCGGTGCCCGGGTCGTTCCACAGCACCCGGGCGATGCGCCGGTCGGCGGCCTCGCTGCCGTCGCAGACGATGACCACGCCGCTGTGCTGGCTGTAGCCCATGCCCACGCCGCCGCCATGGTGCAGCGACACCCAGGTGGCGCCGCCGGCGACGTTGAGCATGGCGTTGAGCAGCGGCCAGTCGGACACCGCGTCGCTGCCGTCCTTCATCGCTTCGGTCTCGCGGTTCGGCGATGCCACGCTGCCACTGTCCAGATGATCGCGACCGATCACCACGGGTGCTTTCAGCTCACCATTGCGGACCATTTCGTTGAACGCCAGGCCCAGCTTGTGGCGCAGGCCCAGGCCGACCCAGCAGATCCGCGCGGGCAGGCCCTGGAAGTCGATCCGCTCGCGCGCCATGTCCAGCCAGCGGTGCAGGTGCGCATCGTCCGGGATCAGTTCCTTGACCTTCGCGTCGGTCCGGTAGATGTCCTCCGGGTCGCCGCTCAGCGCGACCCAGCGGAACGGGCCGATGCCGCGGCAGAACAGCGGCCGCACGTAGGCCGGGACGAAGCCGGGGAAGTCGAACGCGTTCGCGCAGCCTTCGTCCTTGGCCATCTGCCGGATGTTGTTGCCGTAGTCCACGGTCGGGATGCCTTGCGCGTGGAAGGCCAGCATCGCCTCGACGTGGGTGCGCATCGAGGCCTTGGCCGCGTCGCGCACCTGCTCCGGGTCGTCCTTCTGCGCGGCCAGCCACCGCTCCACGCTCCAGCGGATGGGCAAGTAGCAGTGCACCGGGTCGTGGGCGCTGGTCTGGTCGGTGACGCAGTCCGGGCGCACGCCGCGCTTCACCAGCTCCGGCAGCACTTCGGCGGCGTTGCCGAGCAGCGCGATGGATTTCGCCTCGCCGGCCGCGGTGTACCTGGCGATCCGCGCCAGCGCATCGTCGAGATCGGTCGCCTGCTCGTCCACGTAGCGCGTGCGCAGGCGGAAGTCGATCCGGCTCTGCTGGCATTCGATGGTCAGCGAGCAGGCGCCGGCCAGCGAGGCGGCCAGCGGCTGCGCGCCACCCATGCCGCCCAGGCCGGCGGTGAGGATCCAGCGGCCCTTGAGCTCGCCGCCGTAGTGCTGGCGGCCCATCTCCACGAAGGTCTCGTAGGTGCCCTGCACGATCCCCTGCGAACCGATGTAGATCCACGAGCCGGCGGTCATCTGCCCGTACATCATCAGGCCCTTGCGGTCGAGCTCGTTGAAGTGCTCCCAGGTGGCCCAGTGCGGCACCAGGTTGGAATTGGCCAGCAGCACGCGCGGGGCGTCGGGGTGGGTCGGGAACACGCCCACCGGCTTGCCCGACTGCACCAGCAGGGTCTCGTCGTCGCCCAGTTCCTTCAGCGTGGCCAGGATCGCGTCGTAGCTGGCCCAGTCGCGCGCGGCGCGGCCGATGCCGCCGTACACCACCAGGTCCTCCGGGCGCTCGGCCACGTCCGGGTCCAGGTTGTTCTGCAGCATGCGGAACGGGGCTTCGGTGAGCCAGCTGCGGCAGGTCAGCTGGGCGCCGCGCGGGGCGCGGACGACGCGGGACGGATCGTGGCGCGGGTCGGACATGCCGGGAACCTCGAAGGATGTGCCGGCATTATCGCAGGGGCGGCGGCGCGGGGCTCCGCGGCCGTGCGCCGTCGCCCCCTCCATCGCGCGGCGCCGCTTCAGGCCGGCGTCAGTCCGGTGCGCATGCGGTGACGCCATTGGCGCGACCACGCCGGGCACTCCCTTTTCCCGCTGCGCCACGGCGGTCAAGCCGGTACATGCCATGCGCCTGTCATGCGCCGCACGCGCCAGTCTGCCAAGCTGTGGCGGTCGCTCCCGCTCCCGTGCGCAATGTCCTTACGCCTGGTCCGCCTCGCCTGCCTCGCCCTGCTGCTGTCGCTGTGCGCCTGTTCGGCGCCTTCCTCCCGTCCCGCGCCTCCCGTCGCCGCCGAGGCGCCGGTGCCGCTGCTGCTGGTGTCCATCGACGGCCTGCGCGCCGATGCGCTCGGCCGCGGCGACACGCCCCACCTGGATCGCCTGGCCGCCGGGGGCGTGCGCGCGCAGTGGATGCGTCCCTCGTATCCGGTGCTGACCTTCCCCAACCACTTCACGCTGGTGACCGGGCTGCGCCCCGACCACCACGGCGTAGTCCACAACGCGATGAAGGATCCGGTGCTCGGGCGCTTCGCCGTGGCCGACGCCGCGGCGGCCCGCGATCCGGCCTGGTGGCAGGCGCAACCGCTGTGGACCACGGCCACCCGCGCCGGGATCGTCACCGGTGTGTGGGCCTGGCCGGGCGCGGCCGCGGCGATCGACGGGGTGGTGCCCCGCTACTTCCATGCCTTCGACGCCTCGGTCCCGTTGCAGCCGCGCATCGACGCGGTCGCCGCATGGCTGGCCGCGCCCGGCGCGGCGCGGGCGCATTTCGCCGCGGTCTACCTGGAGCAGGTCGACCAGGCCGGCCACGCCGCCGGTCCGTCCGCCGACGCCACCCGCGCGGCGATCCGCGCGGTGGATGCGGCGCTCGGCGCGCTGCTGGCGCGCCTGGACGCGGCCGGCATCGCCGTCGACGTGGTGGTGGTCTCGGACCATGGCATGGCCGAGGTGCCCGAGGGCCATTACCTGGCCGTGGAGGAGATGGCCGCGATGGACGAAGCCGAGGTGACCAGCGTCGGCCAGGTCATCGGCCTGGTGCCGCGCGCCGGCCACGAAGCGGCGGTGACCGCGCGCCTGGCCGGGCGCCACGCGCAGTACGAATGCTGGCGCAGGCAGGACATCCCCGCGCGCCTGCACTACGGCACCCATCCGCGCGTGCCGCCGCTGGTCTGCCAGATGGACGAAGGCTGGAACGCGCTGCCGCAGGCCTGGCTGGAACGGCGCGCCGCGGACGGCCGCCACGACCGCGGCGCGCACGGCTACGACCCGGACGCGCCGTCGATGCGCGCGGTGTTCATCGCCCACGGGCCTTCGTTCCGCGCCGGCGCGGTGCTGCCGCCGTTCGACAACGTGGACGTGTATCCGCTGCTGGCGCGGCGGCTGGGCCTCGCGCCGCAGCCGAACGACGGCGATCCGCGGACCCTGCTGCCGGCCCTGCGCGAACCCTGAGCGACGGCGCCGCATCGATGTCCGAAAACGGCCAGTCCGGGGCCGCGCGCGGTGCTAGCCTGCACCCGTGTCCTCCAGCCCCGCCACCGCCGCCCTGCCCGCTCCGCACGTCTGCGAACGCGCGCGGCTGAGCCGCGACGCGCGCTTCGACGGCCTGTTCTTCACCGCCGTGCGCAGCACCGGCATCTACTGCCGGCCGGTGTGCCCGGCGCCGGCGCCGAAGCGCGAGAACGTGGGCTACTACCCCAGCGCCGCCGCCGCCGAAGCGGCCGGCTTCCGCCCCTGCCTGCGCTGCCGGCCGGAGCTGGCCCCGGGCGAAGGCGCCTGGCGCCGCGGCGACGAGACCGTGGCCCGCGCGCTCAAGCTGATCGACCAGGGCTTCCTCGCCGAGCGTCCGCTGTCCGAACTGGCCGGGCGCGTGCACCTGGGCGAGCGGCAGTTGCGGCGCCTGTTCGTCGAACGCCTCGGCGCGGCGCCGATCGGCGTGCATGGCACCCGTCGCCTGCTGTTCGCCAAGCAGCTGCTGACCGAGACCCCGCTGCCGGTCACCGAGGTGGCGCTGGCTGCCGGCTTTTCCAGCCTGCGCCGCTTCAACGCCGCGTTCCTCGATGCCTATCGCATGGCCCCGCGCGACCTGCGCCGGCGCACGCCGGCCGAGGCGGCGGCCAGCGATCCGGCGCAGCCGCTCATGCTGCGGCTGGGCTACCGGCCGCCCTACGATTTCGCCGCGATGCTGGACTTCCTGCGCGGTCGCGCCCTGCCCGGGGTGGAAACGGTCGATGCCCGCAGCTACGCGCGCACGATCGGCACCCCGCAGGCGCCGGGCTGGCTGCGGATCAGCGCCTGGCCGGGCGGCCGCGACGGGCGCGCGCACGCGCTGAAGCTGGAACTGCACGGCGCCGCGCCGGTGCAACTGGCCGGCATCGTCCAGCGCGTGCGGCGCATGTTCGACCTGGACGCGGCCCCGGACGCGATCGCCGCCGCGCTGTCGTCCGATCCGCGCTTGCGTCCGCTGCTGCGCAAGCGCCCCGGCCTGCGCCTGCCCAGTGGCTGGGACGGGTTCGAGATCGCGGTGCGCGCGGTGCTCGGCCAGCAGGTCAGCGTCGCCGCCGCGCGCACGCTGGCCGCGCGCCTGGCGCAGCGCCACGGCCACGCGCTGGCGAGCGCGTCGCTGCCGGCGCTGACCCATCTGTTCCCCACGCCCGCGGCGCTGGCCGACCGCGACCTGGACGGCCTGGGCCTCACCGCCGCGCGCGCGGCCAGCGTGCGCGGCATCGCCCGGGCGCTGCTCGAAGGCCGCGTGGGCTTCGCCGCCGAGCAGACCCTGGACGAATTCGCCGCGGCCTGGAGCGCGCTGCCCGGCGTGGGTCCGTGGACCGCGCAGTACCTGGCGTTGCGCGCGCTCGGCCATCCCGATGCGTTCCCGGCCGAGGACCTGGTGCTGCAGAAGGCGCTGCCCGGCGACGGCAGCCGGCTCACCGCCCGGCGCCTGCGCGAACATGCCGAGGCCTGGCGGCCGTGGCGCGCGTATGCGGTGATCCATCTCTGGCGCGACGCGATGGCGTCGCCCGCTCCCGTGGAGAAGCAACGATGAGCACGATCCTCTTCCGCCGCATCGACAGCCCGGTCGGCACGCTGACCCTGGCCGCCTCCGACGCCGGCCTGCATGCGATCGAATTCCCGAGCAACCGCCATCCGGTGCGGCGCGACCGCGACTGGCGCGAGGGCGATCATCCGCTGCTGCGCCAGGCGCAGGCGCAGTTGGAGGAATACTTCTCCGGCGCGCGGCAGGATTTCGACCTGCCGCTGGCGCCGCGCGGCACGCCGTTCCAGCGCGAGGTGTGGTTCGCGCTGGCCTCGATTCCCTACGGCGCGACCGCCAGCTATGCGCAACTGGCGGCGCGGGTGGACCGGCCGGCGGCCACGCGCGCGGTCGGTGCGGCCAACGGCCGCAATCCGTTGCCGATCGTGCTGCCCTGCCACCGCGTGATCGGCGCCGACGGCTCGCTCAACGGCTTCGGCGGCGGCCTGCCCACCAAGCGCTTCCTCCTCGAACTGGAAGGCGCGCTCCCCCGCGAAACCCCAGCCCCCACCCTGTTCCCCTGACCCAGCTCTTTCGTGGCTCTTTCGTGGCTCTTTTGTAGGAGCTCCCTTCAGGGGCGACCCGATGCCGCTGGAATACGCCGCATTCAACGCACAGTCACCGGATCGGCCGCGTTGAACACGGCTGCGTTCCGGCCGCATCGGGTCGCCCCTGAAGGGAGCTCCTACAAAAACGAACCTATCGCGCGTCGATGGCCTGCCGCAGCGGCGCCAGGAAGGCACGCGCACGCGCCGCCGCTTCGTCCGCACTCCCCGCACCGTCCAAC
>CAZBDE010000153.1:0-6853 GCA_964490415.1 uncultured Pseudoxanthomonas sp.
TCGGCTCCAGCTCGCGGATCACTTCCAGCGCGCGGATCTTCGGCGCGCCGCTGACCGTGCCGGCCGGGAAGGTCGCGCGCAGCACGTCGGCGTAGCTCAGGCCCGGCAGCAGCCTGCCGGTGACCTCGCTGACGATGTGCATGACGTGGCTGTAGCGCTCGATCACGAAACGCTCGCCGACCTCGACGCTGCCGGCCTCGGACACGCGGCCGACGTCGTTGCGCCCCAGGTCGATCAGCATCACATGCTCGGCCAGTTCCTTGGGGTCGGCCAGCAGGTCCTGCTCCAGCGCCAGGTCCTCGGCCGGGGTGGCGCCGCGCGGACGGGTGCCGGCGATCGGGCGCACGGTGACCTCGTCTCCCTGCTGGCGCACCAGGATCTCCGGCGAGGAACCGACCACCTGCACCTCGCCGGTGTCGAGGAAGTACATGTACGGCGACGGGTTCAGCGCGCGCAGCGCGCGGTACACGTCCACCGGGCGCGCGTTGAACGGCACGCTCAGGCGCTGGCTCAGCACCACCTGGAACACGTCGCCTGCGCGGATGTATTCCTTCGACTTCTCCACCGCCTCGATGAAGCCCTCGCGGGTGAAGCCGGAGACGAAGTGGCTTTCGTCGAGCACGTCGCGGCTCAGCGGCACCGGGTAGCTGCCGGGCTGGCGCAGCTTGTCCACCAGCACGTCCAGGCGCGCCTGCGCCGCGTCCCACGATCCGGGTTCGCGCGGGTCGGCGTGCACGATCAGGTACAGCCGGCCCTTGAGATTGTCGAACACCGCCAGCTCCTCGGAGAGCATCAGGTGGATGTCCGGGGTGTCGAGTTCGTCGCGCTTGTCGCCGCCGGCCAGGCGCGGCTCGATGTAGCCGATGCACTCGAAGCCGAACCAGCCGACCAGGCCGCCGGTGAAGCCGGGCAGGCCGTCCAGCTTCGGCACCGAGTACGAGGCGCGCAGGGCCTCGACTTCGGCGAAGGGATCGGCGACCTCGCGGCGCTCGACCACGCGGCCGTGCTCGCGCACTTCCATCGTGTGGCCGCGGAAGGCGACGGTGCGCTTCGCCGGCAGGCCGATGATCGAGTAGCGGCCGAAGCGTTCACCGCCCTCGACCGATTCGAGCAGGTAGGTATGCGGGGCGTCGGCCAGCTTCAGGTAGACCGACAGCGGCGTGTCCAGGTCGGACAGCACCTCGCGGACGACGGGGATGCGGGTGAAGCGTTCTTCAGCGGCGTGCTGCTGGAACTGTTCGGGCGTGACCAAGGCGGGATTCCTTGCGGCGGATCGGGGCATGGCAGGGGACGACGGCATGGGGCCGCCATCGCCAGCACCGGCGCGCGGAAGCAAGGGAAAGCCTGATCGTCTGGCCGAACATGGCGCCAACTTTAACCGCATCGGGCGCGGCGTGCAGCGGCGGTTGCCGGGGAAACCGGGCAATCCGTCGTCCCGGTCATCGCCCTGTCATCGGCGATGCCCAGCATGGAAGGCCATGGCAGGGACGACGGGCGGAGGCGGGATTGCCTCCAGAGCGGCAGGGGCCGGCGACGCGTGGAGGCGCGCCGGCCAGCGGCCAGTCAGCCGCGCACGGCCGCCACCGCGGCCTTCATCCTGCCGACCACGTCCGCGTAGTGCTCGCGCGTGCGCGGCGCATTGAAGATCGCCGAACCGGCGACGAAGGTGTCCGCGCCCGCCGCGGCGATCTCGCCGATGTTGTCGGCCTTGACCCCGCCATCGACCTCCAGCCGGATCGGCTTGCCGGTCCTGTCGATCATCGCCCGCACCGCGCGCAGCTTGTCCAGGCTCGACGGGATGAAGGCCTGCCCGCCGAAGCCGGGGTTGACCGACATCAGCATCACCAGGTCGATGTCCTCCAGCACCCAGTCCAGCACTTCCACCGGCGTGGCCGGGTTGAGCACCAGCCCGGCCTGGCAGCCGAGCGACCTGATCAGCTGGACGGTGCGGTGGACGTGGCGGCTGGCCTCGGGATGGAAGCTGATCAGGTTGGCGCCGGCCTCGGCGAAGTCCGGCACGATCCGGTCCACCGGCTCGACCATCAGGTGCACGTCGACGAACGCGGTCACCCCGTGCCTGCGCAGCGCCTGGCAGACCAGCGGGCCGATGGTCAGGTTCGGCACGTAGTGGTTGTCCATCACGTCGAAGTGGACCCAGTCGGCGCCGGCGGCCAGCACGTTGTCCACTTCCTCGCCCAGCCGGGCGAAATCGGCGGACAGGATCGAGGGGGCGATGACGGTGGGCTGCATGGTCGGCTCGCGAAGGTGGGCGCGGCGCTCAGCGCCTGCGCAGGATGCGGATGCGGTCGTAGGCGGCGTTGATCGCGCGGGCGCGCTTCTCGGCCTGCTCGCGCAGTTCCGGCGCGGCGCCGGCGACCTTGTCCGGGTGGTACTGCGACATCAGCCGGCGGTAGGCCTGGTCGATCTCGGCATCGCTGGCGGCGGCGGTCAGGTCCAGCTCGGCGTAGGGGTTCTCGCGGGCGCGCAGGCGGAACCAGTCGCGGTCGAAGGCATGGCCGATCAGCAGGCCGATCACCGCGCCGAACAGCGGATTGGGGCGGAACAGCAGCGCACCGGCCACCAGGCCCAGCAGTTTTCCGTACCAGCGGTTCATCGGGCGGGCGACGCACCTGCAGAAGGAAGGCCAATTCTACGGCACAGGCGGGCCGGCACGCCGTACACTGTGCCGCCCGCCGCCGCGTGGGGCCTGTCCGGCGCGGCTCCGGGGTGCGTTTCCCGCACCTGTACCCCCGTCCTGCCCGGAGTCCACGTTGTCCACGACCCTGCTCCAGTCCGACCTGCCCGGCCTGCCGCTGCGCCACCGCGGCAAGGTGCGCGACGTGTTCGACCTGCCGCGCGAGTCGATCCCCGCCGCGGCGCTGGCCGCCGCCGGCGCCGGAGACGACTCGCCCGACGGCTATCTGCTGATGGTCGCCACCGACCGCCTCTCCGCCTTCGACGTGGTCCTGCCCGACCCGATCCCCGGCAAGGGCGAGATGCTGTGCCAGATCTCCAACTTCTGGTTCGGCAAGACCGCGCACCTGATGCCCAACCACCTCACCGGGATCGATGTCGCCTCGGTGTTGCCCGAAGGCGTCGACCCGGCGCTGTACGCGAAGCGCGCGGTCGTCACCCGCAGGCTCAAGCCGGTGCCGGTGGAGGCGATCGCCCGCGGCTACCTGATCGGCAGTGGCTGGAAGGACTACCAGCGCACCGGCACCGTCAGCGGCATCGCCCTGCCCGACGGCCTGCGCCAGGCGGAACAGCTGCCCGAGCCGATCTTCACGCCTTCGACCAAGGCCGCCGTCGGCGACCACGACGAGAACATCGACTTCGACGCGATGGTGCGCAAGGTCGGTGGCGAACTGGCCGAGCGCGTGCGCGACGCGACCCTGCGCCTGTACGGCTATGCCGCCGCCTGCGCGGCCGAACGCGGGATCCTGCTGGCCGACACCAAGTTCGAATTCGGCACCGACGCCGACGGCCGCCTGTACATCATGGACGAGATGCTCACCCCGGATTCCTCGCGCTACTGGCCCGCCGACGAGTACCAGGCCGGCACCAGCCCGCCCAGCTACGACAAGCAGATCGTCCGCGACTACCTGGAGACGCTGGACTGGGACAAGACACCGCCCGGCCCGGCGTTGCCCGCCGAAGTGATCGACCGCACCCGCGCCCGCTACGCCGAGGCGCTGCAGAAACTCGCAGGCATCAGCATCGACTGAAGGAGGGCCCCGGCAGCCGCCGGCATCCCCGCGCGCAGCGCCACCCCGTCTTTCCGTAGGAGCTCCCTTCAGGGGCGACCCGACGACGCTGGAAGGCGCCGGCTTGCACTGCCGGATCCTCCGGAGCTCTGGCGTTGAACGCGCCTGCGATCCGGCCGCCTCGGGTCGCCCCTGAAGGGAGCTCCTACAAAGAAGCGCCAGCGGTGTCTGGAGGGTTCGTCGCGATGCCCCCTGACGGGAAGTAAAGGAGGAGGTGCCGGCCGCAGGCCGGCGCCGGGGGACATGAGCGGCAGGGGGCATCGCGGCGAACCCACTCCGCCACCCCACCGCCGCTCTTGCAGCCCCACCCCGCCACCGCCCCGCGCTATCCTCCATACCCGAGCGCATAGAAATCCTCGGGAGGGATGCGATGGACACGACCCTGCAGCGGCCGATCGACCGCTACTTCGCCAGCTACTCCGGCGACCACCGCAACGACCTCAACCAGTGCATCCACGTCGTCGCCGTGCCCGCGATCCTGTGGTCGGTCGTGGCCCTGGTCTGGTGCATCCCCACCTTCGGTACCTGGATGAAGACCGGCATCTGGGCCGCCCTCGCGATGTTCTTCGCCTGGATGTTCTATTACCGCCTCTCGCGCCCCCTCGGCCTGGGCATGCTCGCCGTGTTCTTCTTCTGCGGCTGCCTGTGCCGCCTGATCGAAACGCGCTCCGGACTGGCCACCCTGCTCTGGTCGGCGGCGACCGTGTTCGTGGTCGCCTGGATCGCCCAGTTCATCGGCCACAAGTTCGAAGGCCGCAAGCCCAGCTTCCTCACCGACCTGGTCTACCTGCTGATCGGCCCCCTCTGGGTGCTGGCCAAGCTGTACCGCAAGCTCGGCTGGAAGTACTGACCGATCTTGTAGGAGCCCCCTTCAGGGGCGACCCGAACCCATCGGAAGGCGCGGCGTTCAACGCGAACCCTCCGGATCGGCATGGTCGAACGCGCCCGCGTACGAGCGCCGTCGGGTCGCCCCTGAAGGGAGCTCCTACAACGGCTCTTCCGGCGGGGAAAACATGCCGGGCGCGGGCTCGAACGGCCGCGGCGCATAGCCCAGTTCGCGCCGCGCATCCGCGGCGTCGAACACCAGGTCCGCGCGCATCCGCGCCAGCACGGCCGCGCCGGCGTCGTGCACGCCCAGCCACCGCGCCAGCACCGCCGCGAGCGGGAACAGCGGCCCCGGCAGCAGCAGCAACCGCGCCGGCGGCCGCAGCGAGGCCAGCACCCGCGCCACCATCTCGCGATAGGCCAGCGTCTCTCCTCCCGGCAGGTCGTAGGCACGGACGCCATCGCCCGGCCGCTCCAGCGCCGCCAGGGCCGCATCCCCCAGGTCGTCCACGTGCACCGGCTGGCGCAGGCCGCGCGCGTCATGCGGCAGCACGAAGAAACCATGCCGCCGCGCCATCGCCGCGATCCGGCTCAGGTTGCGGTCGCTGCCCGCGCCATAGACCAGCGTCGGCCGCAGCAACGTGGCCGCCGCGCCGCGCGCCGCGGCCGTCGCGGCGATCCTGTCCTCGGCCGCGCGCAGGCGCCCGGCGAGGTCGCGCTCGGCCGGATCCGGCGAGGCATGCTTGACGTGCACGCTGGTCGAGCCGAACGCGACCACGCGCGCCGCGCCGGTCGCGTGGCGCGCGTACCACAGCGAGAACAGGTCCAGCGGCCCGCAGCTGACGATCGCGTCGAAACCCTCGCCGCCCCCGGCCGCATCTGGCAATGCGCCGCGGCGCCATTCCACGCCGGGTGCCGCCGCCGCCGGCTCGCCGCGGGCCAGCGCCACCACCTGCCAGCCGCGCGCGCGCAGCCGTGCAAGCACGCGCCGGCCGATCTGGCCACTGGCACCGAACAGCAGGGCGCGGGGTGGCGACGGGTTCATGGCGGGCAGGGATGCCGGGGAAGAAGGCGCATCGGCACAGCATAGCGAGCCATCGCCCCGCCGCGTGCCGCGTCTCGGCTCCCCAGCATGCGCGGTCGCGGTGGTCCGCCGCATGCGCCGGGACTTCGACGGCATACGCACGGCGTCCACGAAAAGCCCTGCATCGGCGCGGACTCCGCCTTCGCGGCCGTGCACCGCCCCCCCGGCGGCGCCGGGCCGGCTGTTACACTCGACGGGCTCGCATGTCATCGATCCCCCCACCCGGATGATCCCCTTCCTGGAAATCCTGCTCGCCCTGCCGTTCCTGGCGGCCGTGGCGCTGGTGTTCCTGCGCTCGCGTTCGCGCGGCGTGGTGGCGTGGGTGGCTGCGGCGGCGCCGTTGCTGGGCCTGGCGCTGCTGGCGTGGATGACCCCGGCGGTGCTGCAGGGCTGGGTGCCGCGCGCCGACCACGCCTGGATCCCGCAGATCGGCCTGGTCTTCACCCTGCGCCTGGATGGCCTGGCCTGGATGTTCGCCGGCATGGTGCTGGCGATCGGCGCGCTGGTGGTGATGTACGCGCACTACTACCTGGCGCAGGAGGACAGCGCGCCGCGCTTCTTCGGCTGCCTGCTGCTGTTCATGGGCGCGATGCTGGGCGTGGTGATCGCCGGCAACCTGCTCCTGCTGCTGGTGTTCTGGGAACTGACCAGCATCAGCTCGTTCCTGCTGATCGGCTTCTGGTACCGGCGCCAGGACGCGCGCGAAGGCGCGCGCATGGCCCTGGCGATCACCGGCGGCGGCGGCCTGGCCCTGCTCGGCGGCGTGCTGCTGATCGGGCGCATCGTCGGCAGCTACGACCTGGACGTGGTCCTGGCCTCGGGCGACCTGATCCGCGCCAGCGCGCTGTATCCGTGGGTGCTGGCGCTGGTCCTGGCCGGCGTGTTCACCAAGAGCGCGCAGTTCCCGCTGCACTTCTGGCTGCCGCACGCGATGGCCGCGCCGACGCCGGTGTCGGCCTACCTGCACTCGGCGACGATGGTGAAGGCCGGGGTTTTCCTGCTGGCGCGGCTGCACCCGGCGCTGGCCGGCACCGAGCTGTTCTTCTACGTGGTCACCAGCGTCGGCGCGATCACCCTGCTGCTGGGCGCCTGGTTCGCGATCTTCCAGCACGACCTCAAGGGCCTGCTGGCGTACTCGACGATCTCGCACCTGGGCCTGATCACCCTGCTGTTCGGCCTG
>CAZBDE010000154.1:0-6758 GCA_964490415.1 uncultured Pseudoxanthomonas sp.
CCCTGGTCGAGGCCGGCTACCAGCCGGAGATCGCCTACTTCGAGGTCCTGCACGAGCTGAAGCTGATCGTCGACCTGTTCTACGAAGGCGGCATCACCCGCATGCTCGAGTTCATCTCCGAGACCGCGCAGTACGGCGACTTCGTCAGCGGCCCGCGGGTGATCGACGCCTCGGTGAAGGCGCGGATGAAGGACGTGCTGACCGATATCCAGAACGGCACCTTCACCCGCAACTGGCAGGCCGAGTACGACGCCGGCCTGCCGAACTACCGCAGGTTCCAGCAGGCCGACAAGGACCACCCGATCGAGAAGGTCGGCAAGGAACTGCGCGCCAAGATGGTGTGGCTGCAGGCCAACGCTTCGCAGCCCGACACCGACGACACGACCTCGCAGAAGACCGCCGCCGCATGAACGCCACCTCCCCCACAGCGGCGGCCGGGCTGCGCAATGGCGCGGCCTGGGTCGCGCATGCGCTGGAAGCCGAGGGGGTGGATACGATCTTCGGCTATCCGGGCGGCGCGATCATGCCGTTCTACGACGCGCTGGTGGATTCGAACCTGCGCCACATCCTGGTCCGGCACGAGCAGGGCGCGGCGCTGGCCGCCAACGGCTACGCCCGCGCCAGCGGCAAGGTCGGCGTGTGCGTGGCCACCTCGGGCCCGGGCGCGTCGAACCTGGTGACCGGCATCGCCGACGGCCTGCTGGATTCGGTGCCGATGGTCTGCATCACCGGCCAGGTCGCCACGCCGCTGCTGGGGACCGATGCGTTCCAGGAGCTGGACGTGTTCGGCATGACCATGCCGATCGTCAAGCACAGCTTCCTGGTGCGCCGGGTCGACGACCTGCCGCAGGTGCTGGCCGAAGCCTTCCGCCTGGCCCGCGAGGGCCGGCCCGGCCCGGTGCTGATCGACCTGCCCAAGGACGTGCAGGTCGGCCCCGCCGCGCACCTGCCGGCGCATGTGCCGGCCGAGGTGGCGCGCGAGCCGGCCCCGGCCGACGCCGCGCTGGCCGAGGCGATCGCCGCCATTGCCTCTGCGGAGAAGCCGGTGATCTACGGCGGCGGCGGCATCGGCATCGCCGATGCGGTGGAGGAATTCCGCCAGTTCGTCGAAGCCACCCGCATCCCGACCGTACTGACCCTGCGCGGCCTGGGCGCACTGCCGGGCAACCACCCGCAGTTCCTGGGCATGCTGGGCATGCACGGCACCCGCGCGGCCAATATCGCCGTGCAGGAATCGGACCTGCTGGTGGTGGTCGGCGCCCGCTTCGACGACCGCGCCACCGGCAAGCTGGCCGAGTTCGCGCCGTTCGCCCGCGTCGTCCACCTGGACGCCGACGCCTACGAGATCTCCAAGCTGCGCACCGCCGACATCGCCCTGCCCGGCGACGTCGCCGACGGCCTGCGCGTGCTGGCCGCCGGCGCACGCAAGCATGCGGATCCCCCGCAGGAGCCCGCACGTCCCGGTGCCGGGGTCCAGCAGGAAGCCTGGCGCCAGCGCTGCAACAAGAACCGCGAGCGCCACGCCGCCCGCTACGACGCGCCCGGCCAGGACATCTACGCGCCCGCCCTGCTGAAGCGCGTCAGCGAACTGGCGCCCGACGCGGTGGTCTCCTGCGACGTGGGCCAGCACCAGATGTGGGTGGCGCAGCACTGCCGCTTCTCGCATCCGCGCAACCACCTGACCTCCGGCGCGCTGGGCACGATGGGCTTCGGCCTGCCGGCGGCGATGGGCGCGCAGTTCGCCTTCCCCGACCGCACCGTGGTCCTGGTCAACGGCGACGGCGGCTTCATGATGAACGTGCAGGAGCTGGTGACCATCGCCCGCTGCAGGCTGCCGATCAAGATGATCCTGCTCGACAACAGCGCGCTGGGCATGGTCCGGCAGTGGCAGGAACTGTTCTTCGACAAGCGCTACAGCGAGATCGACCTGTCCGACAACCCGGACTTCGCCGCGCTGGCCCAGGTGTGCGGCATCCCCGCCACCCGGATCGAACAGCGCAGCCAGGTCGAGGACGCGCTGGCCGCGCTGCTGGCCACGCCCGGACCGGCCCTGCTGCACGTGAAGATCGACGCGCGCGCCAACGTCTGGCCGCTGGTGCCGCCGAACACGGCCAACAGCCAGATGCTGGATTCCAACCCCAACGAGCAGAAGGCGGAGTCCGCGCATGCGCTACCGGCTTGACCTGGTGCTGAAGCCAGTGGAGGGCGCGCTGGTCCGGGTGCTCGGGATGACCGAGCGCCGCGGCTTCGCCCCGCGTGCGATCAGCGGCGGCGCCGAGGGCGGCGACGGCCGCTGGCGCCTGCAGCTGGTGGTCGACGGCAGCCGCCCGGCCGAGACGCTGAAGCGCCAGCTGCAGAAGGTGTACGACTGCGAGTCGGTCGAGATCACGCCGCTCGACGCCGCATCCGGCGACGCCACGCTGCCGGAAGACGCCGCGCAGGTGGCCGCGTGATGGACGCGCGCGCCTTCGCCCCCGCCGCCATGGCCGCCCCGGCGCAGGCCATGGTGCGGAGGTGCCTTCTTCGCCCTTGCCCGCGGTGCGGCGGCGATGCCTGACAGCGGCCGCGCCAGCGCTGGCCCGAAGGAGGCCGACGTCGGCGATGTCGGCGTCGCCGGTACGGGCGAACTGTCGGCCGCCGGCGTCGCGGGCATCGAGGTACCGGTCGTCGAAGTCGGCGTCGCCGACGTCCTCGCCGCGCAGTCGCGGCTGCGCCGCTACCTGCCGGTGACGCCGATGCACCATGCCGAGCGCTTCGGGGTGATGCTCAAGCTGGAGAACCTGCAGCGCACCGGCTCCTACAAGGTGCGCGGCGCGCTCAACGCGATGCTGGCCGCGCGCGAACGCGGCGACCACCGCCCGGTGATCTGCGCGTCGGCCGGCAACCACGCCCAGGGCGTGGCCTGGGCCGCCTACCGCCTGGGCGTGCAGGCGATCACGGTGATGCCGCATGGCGCGCCGGAGAACAAGATCGCCGGCGTCGCCCACTGGGGCGCCACCGTGCGCCAGCACGGCGACAGCTACGACGAGGCCTACGCCTTCGCCCTGCAGCTGGCCGGCCAGAACGACTACCGCTTCCTGTCCGCCTTCGACGACCCGGACGTGATCGCCGGCCAGGGCACGATCGGAATCGAGATCGCCGCGTACGCGCCGGACGTGGTCATCGTCCCGATCGGCGGCGGCGGCCTCGCCTCCGGCATGGCCCTGGCACTGAAGGCGCAGGGCGTGCGCGTGGTCGGGGCCCAGGTCGAAGGCGTCGATTCGATGGCCCGGGCGATCCGCGGCGACATCCGCCCGATCGACCCGGCCCGCTCGCTCGCCGACGGCGTGCGGGTCAAGGTGCCGGGCTTCATCACCCGCCGCCTGTGCGCGCGCCTGCTCGACGACGTGGTCATCGTCCGCGAGGCCGAGCTGCGCGAGACCCTGGTCCGGCTGGCGCTGGAGGAGAACCTGATCGCCGAGGGCGCCGGCGCCCTGGCCCTGGCCGCCGGCCGCCGCGTGGCCGGCAGGCGCAAGTGCGCGGTCGTTTCCGGCGGCAACATCGATGCCGCCGCCCTGGCCACCCTGCTCTCCGAAGTCCGGCCGCGGCCGCCGCGCAAACCGCGCCGGCGTACCGGCGGGCCCGAACCGGCGGGGGTGGCCGAATCCGCCGGCCGGCTCCCCGGTTCCGGCGCTCCGGGCGCTCCGGCCGGCGCCGGTGGACCGGCACGCCCCCCGGATGCTGCGACGCGCAAGAATCCGCACGTGGCAAAGCCCCGCCCAACCGCTAACCTGTCTTCCTCACCCATCATTTCCGCCCCACCGGCGCCGACCGCGCCGCAGCACGTCAGCGAAGAGGAGTTCACCTGGTGAACGCGCCCCAGTCCCAAGCCCCCACCCAGGTCTCCCCGGCCCGCATCCGGGTGTTCGACACCACCCTGCGCGATGGCGAGCAGTCGCCCGGCTGCAGCATGACCCCGCAGCAGAAGGTCGTGATGGCCCGCGCCCTGGCCGAACTCGGCGCCGACGTCATCGAGACCGGCTTCCCGGCCAGTTCGCAGTCCGACCGCGAGGCCATGGCCCTGATCGGCCGCGAACTGCGCACGCCGACTCTGGCGGTGCTGTCGCGCTGCCTGCGCGGCGACGTCGACACCTCGCTGCGTACGCTGGAAGCGGCCGCGCGCCCGCGCCTGCACCTGTTCGTCTCGACCAGCCCGCTGCACCGCGAGCACAAGCTGCGCCTGAGCCGGCAGCAGGTGCTGGACATGGCGGTGGAGAGCATCGCCCACGCCAAGCGCTTCGTGGAAGACATCGAGTTCTCCACCGAAGACGGCACCCGCACCGAAGAGGATTTCCTGCACGAGGTCGTGGCCGCGGCCATCGCCGCCGGCGCCACCACCATCAACGTGCCCGACACCGTCGGCTTCACCACGCCCGAAGAGATCCGCGGCCTGTTCCAGCGCCTGATCGCCAACGTGCCCGGCGCCGGCGGCGTCGTCTTCAGCGCGCACTGCCACAACGACCTGGGCCTGGCCGTCGCCAACACCCTGGCCGCGATCGTCGGCGGCGCGCGCCAGGTCGAATGCACCATCAACGGCATCGGCGAGCGCGCCGGCAACTGCGCGCTGGAAGAGATCGTGATGGCGCTGAAGGTGCGCGGCGCGTTCTTCAACGCCGACACCGGCATCGACACCCGCCGCCTGGTCCCGACCTCGCAGCTGCTGCAGCGCCTGATCGGGATGCACGTGCAGCGCAACAAGGCGGTGGTGGGCAGCAATGCCTTCGCCCACGAATCGGGCATCCACCAGCACGGCATGCTGCGCCACCGCGGCACCTACGAGATCATGCGCCCGCAGGACGTGGGCTGGCCGGACACGCAGATGGTGCTGGGCCGGCACAGCGGCCGCGCCGCGGTCGAGCAGCGCCTGCGCGCGCTGGGCTACTACCTGGAGGAAGGCGAGCTGGAGCTGGTCTTCGCCGACTTCAAGGCGCTGTGCGAACAGCAGCGCGTGGTGACCGACTCCGACCTGCAGGCGTTGATGCAGGACGCCGGCGACGGCGAGGGCTATCGCCTGGCCTCGATGACGGTCAGCGACCGCGGCCAGCGCGCCATCGCCACGGTGGAGCTGTCCGACCCGAACGGCGAGCGCGTGCTGGAAACCGCCGAGGGCGACGGCCCGGTCGACGCGCTGTTCGCCGCGCTGGCCGCCGCCACCGGCGTGCAGCTGAGCCTGGAGAGCTACCAGGTGCACAGCGTCGGCCTGGGCGCCGACGCGCGCGGCGAGGCCAACCTGAGCGTGCGCCAGGGCGAGGCCGAGTACGAAGGCACCGGCACCAGCCGCGACATCATCGAGGCCAGCGCGCTGGCCTGGCTGGACGTGGCCAACCGCCTGCTGCGGCAGCGCCGCGGCACGGCCAGCGAAGCACTGGCGGCCACCGCCTGACCCTCGCGGGGCCGACCCCGCCTCCGGCCGCATCGGCCGGAGGGACGGTGCCGCCCCCGCGCTCCTGGACCCACACTGCGTGCGGCGCCGGCATGGCGCCATCCTGTCACCGCGGAACTCCCCGAATGCCCCTCGCCGAAAGCAACCCCGCCGCCACGCTGACCTTCGACGCCGCCGTCCACCGCGCGCTTGCGCGCCGTCCATCCGACACGCCGTGGCCGCACAACGGCGCGGCCGCGCCCCATGCCGCGCCTGCGCCGCAGGCCACCGGCAGCGCCGTCGATCCGCACGGCGAGCGCGAACCCGGCTGAGCCGCGACCGGGGTCCGCGACCGGACCCCGCTTCCCGCTGCGCGATCCACCGCCGCGGGAATGCCACGCCACGCGCTTCCCGTTCCCGATTCCCTTCCGCCCATCGCGAGACCGCCCATGCACGCCAACATCGTCGTCCTGCCCGGTGACGGCATCGGCCCGGAGATCGTCTCCGCCACCTTGCCGGTCCTCGAGGCCGTCGCCGCCGGATACGGCCACCGCTTCTCCTTCCAGGAACACGACATCGGCGGCATCGCCATCGACCGCCATGGCGTGCCGCTGCCGGACGCCACGCTCGAGGCCGCGCAGCGGGCCGATGCGGTGCTGCTCGGCGCGGTCGGCGGCCCGAAGTGGTCCGATCCGAACGCGAAGGTGCGCCCCGAGCAGGGCCTGCTGGCGATCCGCAAGGGCCTGGGCCTGTTCGCCAACCTGCGTCCGACGAAGCCGCACCCGGCCGCCCTCGGCGCCTCGCCGATCAAGGCGCACCTGCTCGAAGGCGTGGACATCCTGGTCGTGCGCGAACTGACCGGCGGCATCTATTTCGGCGACAAGACCCGCAGCGACACCGACGCCACCGACCTGTGCCGCTACACCGTGGCCGAGATCGAGCGCGTGGTGCGCAGCGCCGCCGCGCTGGCGCGCAGCCGCCGCGGCCACCTCACCTCGGTGGACAAGGCCAACGTGCTGGAGACCTCGCGCCTGTGGCGCGACGTCACCAGCCGGATCATGCGCGAGGAATTCCCCGACGTGACCCTGGAGCACCAGCTGGTCGACTCGATGGCCATGCACCTGCTGTCCAGGCCGCGCGCCTACGACGTGGTGGTGACCGAGAACATGTTCGGCGACATCCTCACCGACGAGGCCTCGATGCTGGCCGGCTCGCTGGGGCTGTTGCCATCCGCTTCCCTCGGCGAAGCCGGTGGCATCGGCATCTACGAGCCGATCCACGGTTCGGCGCCGGACATCGCCGGCCAGGGCATCGCCAATCCCTACGCCACCCTCCTCAGCGCGGCGATGCTGCTGCG
>CAZBDE010000155.1:0-1278 GCA_964490415.1 uncultured Pseudoxanthomonas sp.
TGCGCAGCATCGAAGAGCGCGGCGGCGTGGCCTCGCCGGCCGAGGCGCAGATCGTGGCCGAGGCCGGCCTGGGCAAGCCCTACGACCGCATCGACGAGACGCTGGCGCCGGCGCCGAGCGAGGACCAGAAGCTGGCGCAGGCCACCGGCATCGCGCTGGCCAAGACGCCGCGCTCGACCCAGGGCCGGCCCGGCACCGAGGTCGCCGAGCGCGCCCAGGAGCAGAACGCGCGCAGCGACAGCCGCCTGCAGCGCCTGGCCGACGAGCGCGACGCCGCCGCCCGTGCGCGCGACACGGCGAATGCGCAGGAGCGCACGGCCGAAGCGCCGGCCGCCGATGCGGTGATCGCCGCACTGAAGGCCATTCCCGTGCTGCGCAGCGCCGAGCAGCGCGCGCTGGTGGCCAAGGCGCGCGCCGCCTACACGCCCGAGCAGATGCGCATCCTGAGTGATGCCGCGAACATCCCCGCCAACCTGAGCGCCACCGACAAGATCGAACTGGAGCAGCTGCGCAAGTCGGCCGACCGCACCGATGTTGCGGGTGTTCGTCAAGCGCCGCCAACTGCCGAGCTTTCGCAACGGGTCGTCGCGCCCGCCGGCGCCGGCCCGGCGCTGATCCGCAAGCGCCGCGCGCAGATGGACAAGCTGGCGCGCCTGGGCTTCGACACGGTGAAGTTCCGCGAAGGCGTGGGCTTCTTGCTGATCGACAGCCAGACGGGCAACGAGTTCGCGCTCGACGGCCGCGCCGATGCGCAGCTGGCGCGGGCCGCCATCGCGGCGCACATCGGCCGTGCGGCATCGCGCGCCGACACCGCGCCGACCGACGCGCAGAAGGAGGCCGGCAACTACCGCAAGGGTGAGCCCATCAAGCTGAACGGCGTGACGGTCATCATCGAGAACCCGCGCGGCTCGACGCGCAGCGGCACCGCGCCGGACGGCACGCGCTGGGAATCGACGATGGCGCACCACTACGGCGACATCGCGCGCACCGAAGGCGCCGACGGCGACAAGATCGACGTGTTCATCGGGCCGCGCCCGGACAGCGACCGCATCTTCGTCGTCGACCAGCGCAACGAGGACGGCTCGTTCGACGAGCACAAGTTCCTGTTCGGCTTCACCAGCGAGGCCGCCGCGCGTGACGGCTATCTGGCAAACTATGACAATGGCTGGACCGGGCTGGGCGCCATCTCCGAGATGACGCAGGCCGAGTTCAAGGCCTGGCTCAAGGACGGCAACACCAAGCGGCCGGTCAGCCCCGGCTTCGGAAAGGACAACGATG
>CAZBDE010000155.1:1378-6755 GCA_964490415.1 uncultured Pseudoxanthomonas sp.
CGCCTACAAGCAGGCGCTGCAGCTGTACCTGAAGGACGCCGGCATCCGCCCGACGGCGATGCAGGCCGACATCCTGCGCGCGCAGCAGCAGTTGACGCGCTCGACGGATCGCGGCGACACTTCGGCCCGTGGAAACGAAGGAGCCGATCGATCCCTGGGGCAACCTGGAAGTGTCTCTGGCGAGGCTCGAGGAGCTGACGCGCCGGCAGCGCGCTATGGACGCCCGCAAGAAGGCTCCGTATCTGCGACTGGTGTCCACTTCGGAACCCAAGTCCGAGACACCCTCAGCGCCGCCTACTACGGCAGCGGACTGAAGGGCGCCGAGCGCGAGCGCCTCGAGGGCGCGGAGAACGCCGACATCCGGCCGCGCATCTTCTTCTACGTCGACAAGGGCAACGGCATCCGCCCCGAGTCCGGCGTGGGCGCCCACGCGCACCAGACCGAACTGCGCAACCTGTACGACGTCTGGGCCGACCCGCTGGGCCTGCGCAAGGCCAACCCCGGCGCCAGCAACTGGGAGCGGGCCGTCATGCAGGCCGGCTTCGACGGCTACCTGAGCGTGGACCCGAAGATGGGCCAGGGCTTCGCCGTGCTGGTGGGCAAGCAGCACACGAACGTGCCGGTGCAGCCGATCGCCGCGCCCGGCGCGACCGCCCCGGCCAAGACCGAGCCGACCGAACTGCGCGAAGCGCTGATGTCGAGGGAGCTGAACGCGATCGACCTGGGCAACATCCCCGGCGCGACGCTGCGCTCGGGCACGCTGATCGTGCCGGCCGACGCGCGCGAGGCGGCCAACGACGAATTGCAGCGCATCGGGTCGGACACGCGCTTCAGCGCCGAGCGCCGGATCGACACCCAGATCACCAGGAGTGGCGCACGCGATAGCGCAGGAGCAGAATCCAACGATGAACACGACCGAAACTTCTACACCGACCTTCGTCGACGACTTCACGGACAGCGAGTACGACCGCTGGGTGGAGGAGGCGCTTTCACACCCGATGAGCTTGCAGCAGCTCTTACGGCGGGCCGGGCCGATCTCCGTGGACGAGGAAAGCTCGTCGACCACCCCGGCAGGGACGGCGGGCAGGTAATCCGCTGGGACGCCGCGGCCGGCGCCAAGGACGGATACCTCACGACCGCAGGCTTCGCCAACTTTGGCGGCGAGCGCGGCATCGTGTTCGCCGCGGGGTTGCCGGAGATTGTGGGAGGAGAGCCGACGACGCGCGACATCATCCAGGCCTTCGCGGCAGATGAGGCCGCCTTTGCCGTGACATTCACGCCGAACGGCGACGGCGCCTGGCGCGTCGGCATCGGCGGGCCGCAGCCGGGATCAAGGACCGCGGAGCTGCTGGCGGGTCACGTCGAGGACACTGGCGTCGACAGCTACGACGGCAGCATGAGCCTGCGCTGGAAAATCGGTCACGGCCTGTCCAAGAATCTGCTGACGGAAGCGCTGCGGCGGGTCGCGATGCTGGACGGCGGACGCACCCCGGAGTTCGAGTTCGACCGCGCAACGGGCGCAAACCCCGGCCCGCGTGATCGCATGTCTACCGCGGCGCGCACCGAGGCCAAGTTCAGCAAGGACCGCGACTACAAGCTCGACATCGAGCGCGAGGAGCGCGTATCCGGCAAGGCCGCGCGGCTGACGCCCGAGGAGGTCGCGGCGATCGAGCGTGACGGCGATGCGCTGGGCCTGGACGGGAAGCAGATCAAGGCGCTGCTGGTCAAGGCGCGCGAGCGCAAGAAGGGCTTCCCGCAGAGCGAGGGCTGGGCGCCGCTGGAGGTGGTCGGCGTGGAACTGGACACCGACACCGAGACCGGCCTGCCCAAGCCGGGCAGCGAGCACCCCAAGTTCAAAAAGATCCCCTATTCTTTTAACGTGCCGCCCGGCGCGAAGCGCGCGCCACCCAAGCGCGACGAGGCCTGGCTGGCCAAGGTGGCCGACAAGTTCGAGGCGCTGGTCCTGGACGTGTACAAGCGCGCCGAGGCCGGCGACAAGAACGCGCAGACGATCATCGCCCACCAGACCTGGTATCGCAACGTGGCCGAGGTGCTGCGCCGCGAGTACGGCGGCCACGGCGACCTGTTCGCCGACCTGCTGGGCGCGACCAGCCCGAACACGCCGGTGGACACCAACTGGGCCTTCTCGCTGGACGCGATGCAGCGCTTCCTGCGCGGCGACTTCAACGACGATCTGGCGCGCCTGCAGAAGTGGGTCGACGAGGGCAAGCCGGTTCACAAGTTCCCGAACCAGCACAAGGTGCGCCAGGCCAGCGGCAAGCTGTACGGCATGAACAGCGACAAGGCCATGCGCGCGATGCTGGACCTGTGGCGCCGCATCGAGCCGGGCACGGCGCCGAAGGCGCGCAACTTCGCGTTGAACCTGATCGGCCAGTCGAACATGGCGACCATCGACGTGTGGGCCGCGCGCATGCTGCGCCGCGCCGCCAACGCGGTGCGCGGCGCGAACCTGCCGCGCATCCCGCTGCCGGCGGAAATGGGCCTGACCGGCGAGTGGAACTCCAATGGCACGGACGTGACCGGCGCCTTCGGCTTCGGCGCCGCCGCGATGGAGCGCGTGTCCAGGAGCCTGAAGAAGAAGGGTATCGACATCGCGCCGCCGGACCTGCAGGCGGTGGCTTGGTTCACCGAGAAAGAGTTGTGGGGCAGCAAGGGCTGGACCTCGACGACGGGCGAGGGCGGCTCCTTCGAGGAGCGCATCGCCGCCACGCCGGTGGACCGCTACATCGCCGGCTGGAGCATCCAGCAGGGCGAGCGCAAGCCCAGCGACGAGCAGATGTCGCTGGCGCAGGCGCGCGTGATGGCCATGCTGTCGGGCGACGACAGCGTGCTGGCCGCGCGCGCGATGCCGACCGCCGGGCTGTACGCGGGCACCGTCGAGCGCAGCTTCGACACCGAGTGGACGGCGCTGCGCGCGACCCACGACCCGCGCATGGCGATGGCCGAGATCGCCCGCCTGGCGGCCGAGAATGACCAGTGGGACATCTTTGTCTCGCGCGTCGTGCGCAAGGACGAGATCAACGCCAACGCGCGGCCGGGCGTCGAAATCTACTTCAAGGACAAGCGCAGCCTGGACGCGGCGATGCCGCTGCTGGAGGCCTTCACCGAGAAGGGCCAGGACGGCTTCACGATGGTGGTCGACCCGCGCGCCAAGGGTGATGGCGAATTCATCGGCGTGCGACTACAATACGTGCCGGAAATCAGCGCCCGCTGGGACGAGGATGCGCGCGCGCGGCTGCTGGAAGACGGCGGTCTGGAGGCCGAACTCGAGGACAAGGCCGAGCGGCTGGACGACATCGTCCGCGAAGTCGAGGGCATGGACGGCGTGGCGCACTCTGCGCTGGTGATGTACGACACGGTGGTGGTCGGAAAGGAAAGCTATGACGAGTTCATTGGTTCAATCGCTGCAGACGCTGATCAAGAAGCAGGAAGCGAAGCATGGTTCGGACGACCCGCACGTCAAGCGCTTGAAGGAGCAGTTGCGCGCTACGCTGGCCAACAACAGCAAGACGACGCAGGACGTGTACCGGATGCAGGCGGTGAATTTCAGTCCGACGACGACCTCCCCGACTTCAGCCGGGACCGAGGAAACGGAAGAGGACGGGATCAAGGCCGAGGCGGTTCGTCGCGAGCAGGTCAAGCGGATGGCGGCCAAGGGGCTGCGCTCCCCGGATACTCGGTAAGCAAGGCGGTCGGCAGCGCCTGGGGCCCCGACCCGCGCATCGCGTCGGTGGCCGAGAAGTACGCGGCCGACCACGGCATCGACTACCGGCGCCAGGCCGAGTACATCAACGCCGACAGCTTCGACGCCGGCCGCGCCGCGCGCATCGCCGAAGCCTATGCGGCCATGGCGCACGCGCCGCAAGACCCGCGCGTCAAGGCCGCCTACGCCGACCTGGTGCGCCAGACGCGCGCGCAGTACGACGCGCTGGCCGAGGCGGGCTACAAGTTCTGGCTGTTCGATGGCGACACCGACCCCTACGCCGGCAACCCGTGGGCCGCGATGCGCGACCTGCGCGACACGCAGAGCATGGCGGTCTTCGCGACGGCGGCCGGCTTCGGCAGCGATGCCGCCTTCGACGCCGCCGACAACCCGCTGCTGGCCGCCACGGGGCTGCGCTGGCCGCACGGCGCGCCCGACGGCGAGCTGCGCCCGGTGCTGGTCAACGACCTGTTCCGCGCGGTGCACGACGCCTTCGGCCACGGCCTGGAGGGCGCAGGCTTCCGCCACGACGGCGAGGAGAACGCCTGGCAGGCGCATGTGCGGCTGTTCACCGGCGACGCGGTCGGGGCCATCACCACCGAGACCCGCGGCCAGAACAGCTGGCTGAACTTCGGCCCGAACGGCGAGAAGAACCGCAGCGCCGGCCTGGACGACACCGTCTTCGCCGACCAGAAGACCGGGCTGCTGCCGGCCTGGGCATGGACCGAAGGCCGCGCCGGCGATTTTTCGGGCCCCGACACAAACAAACAGTTTGGCGACAAACAAGCCGTTGCCTACAATCGCGACATGGTCGCACTGCGCAAGCAGCTGTCGGTCCTGAACTCCCTGAAGAACTGCATCGGAGCCTGAATGAGCCTGAAGAACTGCATCTCCAAAGCCGGCGACCACCTCGACCCGACGATCAAGAAGCAGCTGCTGGCGCGCGCCGACGAGCTGCGCGGCGAGGGCTTGAGCGAACTGACCGCGGCCGACGCCGCGATCGACGAGCAGATCGCCGCGGTGCGCTCGCAGCTGGACAGCGATGCGAGCAAGAGCGCTCCGCGGCAGACCGACACGCCGGAGTTCAAGAAGTGGTTCGGCGACAGCCAGGCGGTGATGGCCGTCAACGCCGAAACGGGCGAGCCGGTGGTGTCCAGCGCCGAGCCCAAGCGCGTGGTGCCGATGACCATGTACCACACCACCCGCAACAGCTTCGCAGAGTTCGAGGTGGGCCGCACGAGCACGAACAGCGGCACGTTCGGCGACTGGGAAGTGCGGCGTTCGGGCATCTTCTTCACGCCGGATCTTGCGCAGTCAGAGTCCTACGGGAAGAGCGGCGGCCGGTTCGTCGCGGGCGCCAACGTCATGCCCGTGTACCTGCGCGCCGCCAACCCGCTCGACCTGACCGACGGCCTCAAAGAGGGCGCGGCAGAAGCGCTCGCGGCCACGGGACACGTCAGCGCGCGCTTCCTCTACAACAACGTGCCCAGCTGGGAGAACTTCGACGACGAGACGGGCGAGGCGTTCGCCGCTGCCGTGAAGGCCGCCGGCTACGACTCTGTCATCTTCAACGAGACGGACCCCGACTCGGACGAGACGTTCGAGACCTGGGTCGTCTTCGAGCCCGAGCAGATCAAGTCCGCCATCGGCAAC
>CAZBDE010000156.1:0-6742 GCA_964490415.1 uncultured Pseudoxanthomonas sp.
TGTTCGTGGAATGGCACAAGCACCGCGGGCTGTGGCGCTATTTCCGCAAGTTCGAGGCGGCGCGGCGCGGGCCCGCGACCCGCGCCGCGGTGTTCGCCGCGATCTGGGCGCATTTCCTGGTGGCGGCGCCGCGCGCGCTCTCGAAACGCTGACCGCTGCCACGGAGGCGCCCATGGCCATCATCCCTTCGCTGCTCGACACCGACCTGTACAAGCTCACGATGATGCAGGCGGTGCTGCACCAGCACCCCGGCGCGCAGGTCGAGTACCTGTTCCGCTGCCGCACGCCCGGCGTCGACCTGGTCCCGCACCTGCAGGCGATCTCCGACGGGATCGACGCGCTGTGCCGGCTGCGCATGCGCGCGGACGAGCTGGACTACCTGCGTGGCCTGCGTTTCCTCAAGCCGGACTTCGTCGATTTCCTCGGCCTGTTCCAGTTCGACCGCAAGTACGTGGACCTGCGCGCCAACCCGGCCGAGAACGGCGGCATCGAGCTGCGCCTGCACGGCCCATGGCTGCACACGATCCTGTTCGAGGTGCCGCTGCTGGCCATCGTCAGCGAGGTGCACATGCGCGAGACCCACGGTCCGCCGGACCGGGAGGAGGGACTGTGCCGGATGCGGGAGAAGACCGCGCGGCTGCGCGGGGCGGTGGGCTTCGAAGGCTGCGTGATCACCGACTTCGGCACCCGCCGGCGCTGGTCGCACGCCTGGCAGGGCGAACTGCTGCCGCACCTGCGCGCGGAGCTGGGCGAGCACTTCGTCGGCACCTCCAACGTGCATTTCGCCAGGAAGTACGGCCTGGTGCCGCAGGGCACGATGGCGCACGAATGGCTGCAGGCGCACCAGGCGCTGGGTCCGCGGCTGCGCGACTCGCAGGTGGTCGCCTTCGACACCTGGGCGCGCGAGTACCGCGGCGACCTGGGCATCGCCCTGACCGACACGATCGGCCTGGATGCGTTCCTGCGCGACTTCGACCTGTACTTCTGCAAGCTGTTCGACGGCATGCGCCACGACTCGGGCGACCCGTTCGAGTGGGGCGAGCGGATGATCGCGCACCTGGAGGCCAAACGGGTCGACCCGCGCACGAAGACGTTCGTCTTCAGCGACGGGCTGGACATGGACCTGGTGATGGCGCTGTACGCGCGCTTCCGCGGCCGCTGCCGCCTGTCCTTCGGCGTGGGCACCCACCTGACCAACGACCTCGGCCCGAAGGCGCTGCAGATCGTGCTGAAGATGGTCCGCTGCAACGGCCAGCCGGTGGCCAAGCTCAGCGACACCCCGGGCAAGACCATGGTCGACGACGAGGGCTACCTGGCCTACCTGCGCCAGGTGTTCGAGGTGCCGGCGCCGGCCGGCTGACCGGACGGAACGACGCGGCCAGCCGCGTTACGACGGCGAAGGCAACGGGTGGACGCGCGGGCGCCTGCGCAACCGGCGCAGTTCCTCGCCGGCTACGCGCGGTGGCTCGGAAGGTAACCGGTGGCATTCCAGCGTCGGCGAATTCCACCGACAGCGCTGGCAGGGTGCGCCAGAGTGCCAGTGGTGTCGCCAATCGAGCCGCCACCTTGTCCGGATGTGTACCCATGCGCCTAAACGGTGCCGTGTGGACATCGAATTGCGCATGTGAAGAGGCGTAGGTATTCCGTGTTCGCGGGAATCGTTGCCAGGGAAACCTGCGTTCTTGCTGCACTGCACTGTGACAGTGCCGATCCACGCGTGTTATCTCTGCCGCCGCTGCGGAATGTTAGCGCTATCAGAGATCGGCGTTTCCATGACTTCCGCGGTGTTCGGCACCGGGAAGAAGTGCCGGCAGGTCCATCGCTTTAACAGGCTTTTGATTCGATTCGCCGGCGCCGCCGGCTTTTGCAGGAACGGACCGAGCGTCCGGTTGTAGATGCGGACCGTCGACCGCGGTCCGGAGTCCCCCACGAGGGCATACATCCATCAGATCGAAGCAAGAGGGGAGGGTAGGCAGATGAGTAGTCGCAGGTTGCGGTGTCCTGCGCTGTCACCGACAGCGCAAGTGCATGCCGTGTCGCGGATCAAGGATGACGTGCCTCTGGCCGTCGAACACCCGAGCAGCTGAGGACATCCCATGAATTCCAACAAGATGAAGCGGTTCAAGTCGACGGCGATGTTCACCATCGTCGGCGGCGTCATCATCATCAATCCCGCGTTCGCGCAGGACCCTGCGGTCGATCCGACCACGCTCGACACGGTCGTCGTCACCGGCATGCGCAGCAGCCTCGACCAGGCGATGAACATCAAGCGCGATTCGCACGGCGTCGTCGATGCGATCAGCGCCGAGGACATCGGCAAGTTCCCGGACACCAACCTGGCCGAGTCGCTGCAGCGCATCACCGGCATCTCGATCGAGCGCCGCGACGGCGAGGGTGCGCAGGTCACCGCGCGCGGCTTCGGCCCCGGCTACAACATGGTCACGCTCAACGGTCGCCAGATCCCCGGTGCCGACGGCTTCAGCAGCGGTGGCTTGGAGATCGGCGGCGTAGGTTCGGGCACCCGCGGCTTCAACTTCGCGCAGCTGTCCTCCGATGCGATCAGCGGGGTCACCGTTTACAAGACCGGTCGCGCCAACGTGCCCAGCGGCGGCATCGGCGCCACCATCGACATCCTGACCGACCGTCCGTTCAACCACGCCGGTGGCGAATTCGTGGCCATCGCCGGCGCCAAGGTGGTGACCGACCAGTCGCAGGTGCTGGGCAGCGATGCCACGCCCGAGATCTCGGGCATCTTCAGCTACGCCAATCCGGACAAGACCTGGGGCGTCGGCCTCAATGCCAGCCTCGAGAAGCGCCATGGCGGATCGGTGCAGGCCACCGAAAACACCTGGAACGTGTCCCGCTGGACCGGCACCGACGGCAAGCTGCGCCCGGGCGCGGTGGTCGAGAACGCGCCGGAGATCGGCCAGCTCTACAGCATGCCCAACGACCTGCGCTATGCGTTCCAGGACTTCGAGCGCGAACGCGTCAATGCCCAGGGTGTGCTGCAGTTCGCCCCGTCCGATGCCTTCACCTTCACCCTGGACTACACCTACTCCACCAACGAGATCTCGCAGTTCCGCGGCGAGCAGACCATGTGGCTGCAGAACAGCCTCAGCCACGTCGCCTTCGACGGCAACACCGACGTCGCCACTCCGGTCTACATCCGCGACATCGCCGGCAGCGCCAAGGACTTCGGCTTCGAGCAGCAGCGCGACGAGCAGGAGTACTCGCTGGGTTCGCTGGGCCTCAACGCGCGCTGGGACGTCAACGACCGCTTCAGCCTGACCTTCGACGCGCACAACACCAAGGTCGACAGCCGCCCGAACGATCCGATCACCGGCGGCAGCTCGACCGCGTTCAGCTATGCCGGCCTGGCCCCGGACCGCGTCAACAACAACTGGGCGCAGGAGTACTGGTTCAACGGTGGCCTGCCGGTCATGGCGCGCACGCTCTATCCGAGTAACGCCGACGCTGTGGCCAACACCAACGGTGTGCTCAACCCGGATTTCGCCCCCGAGCAGCTGGGTACGCAGATCCTGCGCATCTGGTCGACCCGCCAGGACACCGAGGTCAAGCAGGGTCGCATCGACGGCGAGCTGTTCTTCGACAGCGGCCGCTTCACGTTCGGCATCGATTCCTCGGACGTTTCGATGCGCCGCCTGAACGTGGACGGCCACGCCCATCTGATGACCCTGGGCAACTGGGGCGTGGACGACGCCGGCCAGGTGCCGGGCATGACCGATCTGCTGGAGACGATCAACATCGGTGGGCTGTTCACCGATTTCAACGCCAGTGGATCGCCCAGGGAAGCATGGCGGGGTGATGCCAGCCAGCTGGCCCAGTGGGCGGAAGCGGCCTGCGCCAACGGCACGGCGCCGGCGGTCTGGCCGGATTGCGACAGCGTCAGTTCCCGTGTGCGCACGGTCTACGACAACGACAACCAGGTCCAGGAGAAGACCAACGCGGTGTACGTCCAGTGGGACCAGGACTTCACGCTGGGGAGCATGCCGGCCCAGGCCGTCATCGGCCTGCGCTACGAGGAGACGGACCTGACCTCGACCTCGGTCATCCAGGTACCCAGTGCGATCCGCTGGATGTCCAACAACGACTTCAACGTCGTCCGCTCGGATGAGTCGCTGCCGTTCGCCGAAAGCCACAGCTACAGCTACCTGCTGCCGAACTTCGACTTCAGCATCGACCTGACCGACGACCTCAAGGGCCGCATCTCGGCGAGCAAGACCATTGCCCGTCCGCCGTACGGCAACCTGTACGCCGGTCCGAACGTGGGTGGCCCGAGCGGCTCGATCCTGTTCGGTGAGCAGTACCGCGCGACCGGCGACGCACAGACCCCGACGCTGATGCCGCTGGAGTCGCAGAACTTCGACATCGGTGCCGAGTGGTACTTCGCGCCGGCGAGCTTCGTGGGCGTGACCTACTGGCGCAAGAAGGTCGACAATTTCATCGGCAACACCGTGGTCCGCGAGAACCTGTACGACATCACCGATCCCACCTCGGGGCCGGACGCACAGGCGGCACTGGCGTTCCTGAACAGTGCGGCGTGCGGTGCGCAGGTGACTGCGGCAGGCGTGGATCCGGGTGAGGGCTGCGCCGGCAACTACACCACGCTGTTCACGGCGCTGGCGATGCTGCGCAATCCGACCAGCGGCGGTTTGGCGGCCTACAACGGCACCAACACCCAGCAGATCAGCATGGAGAGCCAGTTCGACATCCTGGGCGAGGCCGACGATCCGCTGTACATGTTCGACATCAACCGCCCGATCAACCAGCGCTCGGCCACGCTCGACGGCTGGGAAATCGGCGGCCAGTACTTCTTTGGCGACAGCGGCTTCGGCATCCTGGCCAACTACACCATCGTCCAGGGTGACGTGGGTATCGACCGGGCCGCCGATCCGGGTGCGGACGTGTTCGCACTCACCGGCCTGAGCGACACGGCCAATGCGGTGCTGATGTACGAGAACTTCGGCTGGTCGGCACGCCTGGCCTGGAACTGGCGCGACGAGTACCTGCTGGCGGCGAACCAGAACGGCAACAACCGCAACCCGTACTTCGTCGAGGAGTACCAGCAGTTCGACTTCGCCGTGGCTTACAGCTTCAGCGAGCAGCTCTCCGTTTCGGTCGAGGCGATCAACCTCACCGGCGAGGACGTGCGCTGGAGTGCGCGGTCGCACAACCAGATGGTCCGCCTGGTGGACCAGGCGCCGCGCTTCATGATGGGGGTGCGCTACAGCTTCTGATCCGGCGTTTCCGGGATCGGAATTCGTAGTGCGGGATGGGGGCTGTCGCTTCGGTGGCAGCCCCTTTTTTTGCGTGATTGCCATGGCCCGCGCCGCGGCTTGCGGGCTGTATGCGATTGTGGATATGGTTTCGTTCGTGGTCGCGCGCGGCGCGGTTGCAACCTGCGGCCGGCCGGCGCCCGAGACCAGGAACCGGCAAGAACTGACTGGAGCCGACATGGCCCGATACGAACTGCTCAACAACATCGCGCACAAGGACCTGCGCATCTCCACCCGGTTTGGCGCCGAGTTCGGCGACAACGTGGGCATGGTCATCGCATTCCCGACCGAGTTCGCGGAACTGCAGCGCGAATACCCGATCTTCTTCCGCAAGGAAGCCGACGGCAGCTACCAGTCGGTGGCGCTGCTGGGCTTCGACCACCGCGAAAACCTGTACCTGCAGGGCAGCGGCTGGAATGCCAGCTACCTGCCCGGTGCCATCGCACGCGGCCCGTTCCTGATCGGCTTCCAGGAGCAGCAGGTGGATGGCGAGCTGCGCAACAATCCGGTCATCCACGTCGACCTGGACCATCCGCGGGTCGCCAGCGGGCAGGGCGAGCTGGTATTCCTCGCGCAGGGCGGGCACAGCCCCTACCTGGAGCACATCATCGCCGTCCTCAAGGGCATCAACGACGGGGTCGAGGCGGGCAAGGCGATGTTCGCGGCGCTCGATGCGCTCGAGCTGATCCAGCCGCTGAGCATGGACGTGCGCTTCGACGAGAACCACGGCGTCAACCTGACCGGCCTGTATGGCATCGATCGCGGGCGCCTGGCCGCCCTGGAGGCGACCCAGGTCTACGATCTGCATCGCGCCGGCTGGCTGGAGGGCGTCTACCTGCTGCTGGCTTCCATGCACAACATGCGCCGGCTGATCGCCGAGAAGCAGCGCCGCCTGCGCGAGCAGGACGCGATGCCCGGGCGCGCGGCCTGAGCGGATGGTCGAGGTAGCCGCCAAGGTTGCGGAACGCGACGACTGCCGTCCCGACGCGCTGCCGCTGGCCGAGCTGCTGGAAGCAGGCCGGCCGGTGGTGCTGCGGGGGCTGGTGCGCGACTGGAGCCTGGTCGGTGCCGGCCTGGAGTCGCCACGGGCGGCGATGGAGCACCTGCGTGCCCACTACAACGGCCGCCCGGTCCAGTACTCGTGGGGCCCACCGGAGACCGCTGGACGTCCGTTCTACAACGAGGACTTCACCGCCCTGAACTGCGAGGTCCGGCGCAGCGGGCTGGACCAGGTCCTGGAAGAGCTGGCCGGGTACATGGACGACCCGCGGCCACCCACCTATTACGTCGCATCGCTGCTGGTGGACACCGTGCTGCCGGGCCTGCGCGCGTCCAACGACCTGGATTTCGCCGCCCACGGGGTGCAGGCGCCGCCCAGCATCTGGATCGGCAACAAGGTCACCGCGTCGTGCCACTACGATGCGCCGAACAACATCGCCTGCTGC
>CAZBDE010000157.1:0-6734 GCA_964490415.1 uncultured Pseudoxanthomonas sp.
ACTCGTTCTTGTTGATGTGGTCGACCATCGCCGCCAGCGTGGTCGACTTGCCCGAACCGGTCGGGCCGGTGACCAGGATCAGGCCCTGCGGCTGGTCGATCAGCTCGCGGAAGATCGGCGGGCAGCCCAGGTCCTCCAGGCTCAGCACGTCGGAGGGAATGGTGCGGAACACCGCGCCGGCGCCGCGGTTCTGGTTGAACGCGTTGACCCGGAAGCGGGCCAGCGACGGGATCTCGAACGAGAAGTCGACCTCGAGGAATTCCTCGTAGTCGCGCCGCTGCTTGTCCGACATGATGTCGTAGACCAGCGCATGGACCTGCTTGTGGTCCAGCGCCGGGATGTTGATCCGGCGGACGTCGCCGTCGACCCGGATCATCGGCGGCAGGCCCGCGGACAGGTGCAGGTCGGAAGCCTTGTTCTTGACCGAGAAGGCCAGCAGCTCAGCGATATCCATCGCGCATTCCCCCAGATGGCCCGCGTTCTGTGCGCAGGCTGGAACGATACATCCCCGCGGGGCAGTATAGCGCTCCCGCCGCCGCAGCCAATGCCCCGAAGCGATGTCCGCCGAACGCCTCGAAAACGTGTTGCAGCGCATCCAGAACGCGGCCGGCGACGCCCGGCGGCCAGTCCCCGCGCTGCTTGCGGTGTCCAAGACCCAGTCCCCGGAAGCGGTGGCCGCGCTGGCCGGCGCCGGGCAACGGGCGTTCGGCGAGAACTACGTGCAGGAGGCCGCGGGCAAGCGCCAGGCGCTGGCCGCCACGCATCCGGCGCTGCAGTGGCACCTGATCGGCCACCTGCAGTCGAACAAGGCGGTGCAGGCGGCGGAGGTCTTCGACTGGGTGCAGTCGCTGGACCGGCCGGGCCTGGTCGCCGCCCTCGCCCGCCATCGCCCGCCATCGCGCGGACCGCTGAACGTGCTGCTCCAGGTCAACGTGGAAGGCGAGCCGGGCAAGTCCGGCTGCCGGCCCGAAGACCTGCCTGCCCTGGCCGCGGCGGTGGCCGCGCAGCCCATGCTGGCCCTGCGCGGGCTGATGTCGATCCCGGTGCCGCACGAAGACCCGGAACGACGACGCCCCGCGTTCCGGCGCATGCGCGCGCTGTTCGAGCAACTGGCCGGCGACCACGCCGGCGTCGATACCCTGTCGATGGGGATGAGCGACGATTTCCCCATCGCCATCGCCGAGGGCGCGACCCTGGTCCGGATCGGGACAGCGCTGTTCGGGCCGCGGCCGGCGAAATGAGCACGCGCCCCGCATCCCCCTTCCATCCTTGCCTGCCGACGGGAATCCCGCGCCGATGACCGAATCCCCCCCCGAGCACGACCGCCTCGCCTTCATCGGCGGCGGCAACATGGCCCGCAGCCTGATCGGCGGCCTGGCCCGGCGCGGCGCCGACACTTCCCGCATCCGCGTCGCCGAACCGGTGGCCGCGCTGCGCGAGGCGCTGGCCGCCGACTTCGGCGTGCAGGCGTTCGCACGCGGCGAGGACGCGGTGGCCGGTGCCGGACTGTGGCTGCTGGCGGTCAAGCCGCAGATGATGCGCGCGGCCTGCGTGCCGCTGGCGCCGGCGGCGCGGTTGCAGCGCCCGCTGCTGGTGTCCATCGCCGCCGGAATCCCGGTGGCGCGGCTGCAGGAATGGCTGGGCGACAGCCTGCCGGTGGTGCGCTGCATGCCCAATACGCCGGCCCTGCTCGGCGCCGGGGTGACCGGACTGTATGCCGGCCCCGGCGTCGACGCGGCCGGGCGGCAGCGCGCGGAGACCCTGTTGTCCAGCGCCGGCGCCACCGTCTGGGTCGCCGAGGAAACGCTGATCGATGCGGTGACCGCCGTGTCCGGCAGCGGCCCGGCCTATGCCTTCCTGCTGGCCGAGGCGATGGAGGCGGCCGCGGTCGCCGAAGGCCTGCCCGCGGCGGCCGCGCGCACCCTGGTCGTGCAGACCCTGCTCGGCGCCGGGCGGATGCTGGCCGAGGCCGGCGAGGATCCGGCCGAACTGCGCCGCCGGGTGACCTCGCCCGGCGGCACCACCCAGGCGGCGATCGAAACCTTCCAGGCCGGCGGCTTCGAGGCGCTGGTCGCGCGCGCGGTGCATGCGGCGCGGGAACGCGGCGCGGCGCTGGCCGCGGGGGCGGGCCCATGAGCACCGCCTTGCGTGCAGGCCGCGCGCTCCCGCCGCTGTTGATGTTGGCGCTCGGCCTGGTCGCCTGCACCGGCCCGGCGCCCGAGCCGGCGCGCTTCATCCCGCCGCCGCAGAGCAACACCGAGCTGGAAGGCCTGCGCGCCCGCTACAACCTGCTGCCGACGCTGGCCCTGGGCGAGGCGGTGGCGCGCGAATACGGGGTCGAACGCTCGGCCGACACCGCCCTGCTGGTCGTCGCCCTGCGCCGCCCCGGCACCGACGGCGACGAATCGGCCGCCGATGGCGAGGTCAGCGCCGAGGCGGTCGACCTGGCCGGCCACCGCCAGGCGGTGGTCCTGCGCCGTGTGGCCACCGGCGACTACGTCGACCATGTCGGCGTGGTCGGGATCGGCGCGCACGACACCGTGCGCGTGCGCGTCGCCGTCGTCGCCGACGGCCGCCGCCAGGAATTCGACTTCCAGCGCAGTTTCTGACACCCGGATTTGCATCGCGCGGCGCGGCTGGGTAAGTTCGGGACCAAGGGACTGTCCCGCGCGCCATCCCGTGCGTGCGGGCCGGAAGGGAGGAAGCACTGTGCGGGCGCGGACCGGCGCCGCCGCAGGCAGTCGCCATTGCCCGCCCGCACGCCAGCCGAACAACGTGCCTGCCCAGCAGGCACAAGGGGAACGCGTGATGAGGAAAATCCACTGCCTGGGCCTGCTGGCCTTCGCCTTCGCATTCGATGCGGCCGCCCAGGACACACCCTGCCCGGGCCTGCCCACGGGTTCGAGTCTGCACTGGGACCAGAAGACCGGCGAAGGCTTCACCCTGTGCCGGGCGATGGACGGCGAACGCCAGGTGCTGAGCCTGATGCTCACCGATGCGCCGGTGGCCAAGCTGCTGCGCCGCAACCGCGAGGAGGAAGGCCGGATCGGCATCCACGAGGTGCGCTGGTACCTGCCGGAACTGGCGCAGGGCGCGGAGCGCAAGCGGATCACCGTCATCGAACTGGACAAGAACCGCTACGCGCAGGTGTGGGTCGACGCCAGCAGCGACGCCGAGCTGCAGCAGCTGCTCGCCCTGGCCGAGGGCATCGCCCTGTACTGATGCGGTGCGGGGCGCTGCCCGGCAGCAGGGGATTCCGGCCCGCCGTGGCGGACCGGTCCCGTCAGAAGCGGCCTTCCTGGAAATCGACGAAGGCCTGCATCAGTTCCTGGCGGGTGTTCATCACGAACGGACCGTAGCGCGCGACCGGTTCGCGCAACGGCCGGCCGGCGACCAGGATCAGCCGGGCGCCGCCGTGGCCGGCGCGCAGCGACAGTAAGTCGCCGCCACCGAGCACGCCCATTTCGCCGGCTTCCAGCGGACGCGCATCATCGCCCTCGCCCACCGTGACCGCGCCCTCGAACACGTAGGCGAAGGCGTTGTGGCCCTCCGGCAACGCATGCTCCCAGGCCTTGCCCGGCTCCAGCGCGAGGTCCAGGTAGAGCGGATCGGTGGCCGGCTGCGCGATCGGGCCGGCGGTGTCGCCGACGCGGCCGGCGATCAGCTTCACCTCGACGCCCGGCGCCGGATGCAGCACCGGGATGCACGCGGGCTCGAACTCCTGGTAGCGCGGGTCGGCCATCTTCTCGCGCGCCGGCAGGTTCACCCACAACTGGAACCCGCGCATGCGCCCGGATTCCTGCTCGGGCATCTCCGAGTGGACCAGGCCGCGGCCGGCGGTCATCCACTGCACGCTGCCCGGGGTGAGCAGGCCCTCGTTGCCATGGTTGTCCTTGTGCCGCATGCGCCCGTCGAGCATGTAGGTGACCGTCTCGAAACCGCGGTGCGGATGGCTCGGGAAGCCGGCGATGTAGTCCTCGGCCTGGTCGGTGCCGAATTCGTCGAGCAGCAGGAACGGATCCAGCTCGGGCAGCGCCTGGCCGCCGATCACCCGGGTCAGCCTGACCCCGGCGCCGTCGGACGTGGCGCTGCCGCGGACCTTGCGGACCAGGCGCGCGGGCGTGGCGCCGATCGATGCGTTCACGGGATTTCCTCCATTGGCTTGACCGGCAAGATGGCGGCGGCGGGCCGGGTGGAGAACCCGTGCGGGCACAACGGGTTGTTCCAGCGCCGGTGCCGATCGCCGCGCGGACAGGCGCCGGCTTGCCCGGCTGCCCCCCTCAGGCCACGTAGACCGTCTTGATGTTCATGAACTCGTGGATGCCGTGATCGGCCAGTTCGCGGCCGAACCCCGAGCGCTTGGTCCCGCCGAACGGCAGCCGCGGGTCGCTCTTCACGATCGCGTTGACGAAGGCCGCGCCCACCTGCAGCTGGCGGGCGATGCGCTCGCCGCGGCCCGGGTCGCCGGTCCAGACGCTGCCACCGAGGCCGAAGCTGGTGTCGTTGGCGACCCGCACCGCCTCGGCGTCGTCCCGCACCCGCAGGATGCTGGCGACCGGGCCGAACAGTTCCTCCGAATAGGCCGGCATGCCCGGCACCACCGCGCCGAGGATCGAGGCCGGGTAGCCGGCGTGCGAGGCGTCCGGTTCGCAGCCCAGCAGCGGCCGGGCGCCCTTCGCGATGCTGTCCACGACCTGCCGGTGCAGTTCGTCGCGCAGGTCCTGCCGCGCCATCGGCGCCAGCGTGGTCGCCTCGGCGCCGGGATCGCCCAGGCGCAGCTCCGCCGCGGCCTCGACGAAGCGGCGGGTGAACGCGTCGGCGATCGCCTCGACCACGATGAAGCGCTTGGCCGCGATGCAGGTCTGCCCGGCGTTGCCGAAGCGCGAGGCCACCGCGCCGGCCACCGCCTTGTCCAGGTCGGCGTCCTCGAGCACGACGAAGGCGTCGCTGCCGCCCAGCTCCATCACGCACTTCTTCAGCTGGGTCCCGGCATTGCCGGCCACCGAGCTGCCGGCACGCTCGCTGCCGGTCAGGGTCACCGCGACCACGCGCGGGTCGCGGATCACCCCGGCGGCCTGCGCGTTGTCGATGTGCAGCACGCCGAACACGCCTTCCGGCAGGCCGGCTTCGGCGAGCACGCTGGCGATGGCGTCGGCGCAGCGCGGCACGTTGCTGGCGTGCTTGAGCACGGCGACATTCCCGGCCATGAACGCGGGCGCAAGGAAGCGGAACACCTGCCAGAACGGGAAATTCCACGGCATCACCGCCAGCACGCAGCCCAGCGGCTCGTAGCGCACGTAGCTGCGCCGGGCCTCGGTGGCGATGGCCTGCTCGGCCAGGTAGGCGGCGGCGTGGTCGGCGTAGTAGTCGCAGGCGGCGGCGCACTTCTCGACCTCGGCCAGCGCTTCCCTGCGCAGCTTGCCCATCTCCGCGGTCACGGTCCGCTGCAGTTCGTCGCTGCGTCCGCGCAGCACGCCGGCGATCGCGTGCAGCACCTCGCCGCGCGCCTCCAGGCTGCGCCGCGACCAGTCCGGGAACGCCGCCTGCGCGGCGGCGAGCACCGCCTCGACCTGCTGCGGGCCCATCAGCGCATGGCGGTACTCGACCTGCCCGGTCGCGGGATTGATCGTCTCGACGGTCATTCGGTTCCTCGGCTCTCGCGCCCTGGCGCCCAGTATCGGCCGCCAAGGTTAGCGCGCCGTGTCGGCCGGCCGCGGAACTGGCCGCGCCCGCCCCGCCGGCCTCAGCCGTTCTCCTGCAGCGCCAGCTGCATGTCGCGCTGGCGGCGCCTGTCCTCGCGGAACATCAGCCACCAGCCGATCACCGCGGCGATCGACACGGCCATGATCATCAGCGTGGCCAGCGCGTTGATCTTCGGGCTCACGCCCAGCCGCACCGAGGAGAACACCTTGATCGGCAGGGTGGTCGAATCCGGCCCGGCGACGAAACTGGCGATGACCACGTCGTCCAGCGACAGGGTGAACGCCAGCAGCCAGCCGGAGACCAGCGCCGGGGCGATGATCGGCAGGGTGATCAGGAAGAACACCTTGAGCCGGTTGGCGCCCAGGTCCATCGCCGCCTCTTCCAGCGACTTGTCCAGGTCCTGCAGGCGCGAGGACACCACCACGGTGACGAAGGACACGGTCAGGGTCACGTGCGCGATCCAGATCGCGACCATGCCCTTGGACGGGATGCCCATCGCCGCGCCCATCGAAACCAGCATCAGCAGGATCGACAGGCCGATGATCACCTCCGGCATCACCAGCGGCGCGGTGATCAGCGCGCCGAACACGGTCTTGCCCGGGAAGCGGTGGAAGCGGGTCATCACCATCGCGCCCAGGGTGCCGATGACCGTGGCCGCGCTCGCCGTCCAGAACGCGATGCGCAGGCTGACCCAGGCCGCGTCGAGGATCTGCCGGTCGCGCAGCAGCTCGCCGTACCACTTCACCGAGAACCCGGCCCAGACCGTGGCCAGGCGCGAGGAATTGAACGAGTACACCACCAGCAGCACGATCGGCAGGTACAGGAAGGCGAAGCCCAGCACCAGCACCGACCAGCGCAGCAGCTTCTGTCCCAGGCTCGGGCTCATGTCAGCCGGCCCTCCATTTCCTTCTGCTGGAAGCGGTTGAACACCAGGATCGGCACCAGCAGCAGGAGCAGCATCACGATCGCCACCGCCGAGGCCGCCGGCCAGTCGCGGTTGTTGAAGAACTCGCCCCACAGCACCCGGCCGA
>CAZBDE010000158.1:0-6728 GCA_964490415.1 uncultured Pseudoxanthomonas sp.
AAGCATTGATATATTGATGATGGGCATAGTTCATTTCAAGTGGTTTCACAGAATGGAAGCGCCCGGTGGTCGAGCGCGACGGCGCGCTGATCCTGGTCGACGACGAGCGCCTGCCGCTCGAAGCCGGCGAGGTCCCGCAGCTGCGCCGGGTGCGTTTCCGCACCCTGGGCTGCTACCCGCTGACCGGGGCGATCGAGTCGGACGCCGATTCGCTGGAGAAGATCATCGCCGAGATGCTGGTCGCCACCAGTTCCGAGCGCCAGGGCCGGGTCATCGACCAGGATCCGACCGCGTCGATGGAGAAGAAGAAGCTGGAGGGGTACTTCTGATGGATACCCCGGACACCGCCGCCACCGACATCGCCGCCTACCTGAAGGCGCACGAGGACAAGCCGCTGCTGCGCTTCATCACCTGCGGCAGCGTGGACGACGGCAAGAGCACCCTGATCGGACGGCTGCTGTACGAGAGCAAGCGCCTGTTCGACGACCAGCTCGCCGCGCTGGAGGCCGACAGCCGCCGCCACGGCACCCAGGGCGAGCGCATCGACTACGCGTTGCTGATGGACGGCCTGGCCGCCGAGCGCGAGCAGGGCATCACCATCGACGTGGCCTACCGCTACTTCGACACCGAGAAGCGCAAGTTCATCGTCGCCGACTGCCCCGGCCACGAGCAGTACACCCGCAACATGGCCACCGGCGCCTCCACCGCCGACGTGGCCGTGGTCCTGGTCGACGCGCGCAAGGGCCTGTTGCCGCAGACCCGCCGGCACAGCTACATCGTCTCGCTGCTGGGCATCCGCCAGGTGGTGCTGGCGGTGAACAAGATGGACCTGGTCGGCTACGACGCGGCGGTGTTCGACGCCATCGCCGACAGCTACCGCGCGCTGGCCGCGCAGCTGGGGATCCCGCACGTGCAGGCGATCCCGCTGTCGGCGCTGGAAGGCGACAACCTGATCGTGCGTTCGGCCGCGACCCCGTGGTACGGCGGTCCGGCCCTGCTCGAACACCTGGAGACGGTGCGGCTCGACGACGGCGACGCGGCCGCCGGCCTGCGCCTGCCGGTGCAGTGGGTCAACCGGCCCAACCAGGACTTCCGCGGCTTCGCCGGCACGATCGCCGCCGGCCGCGCGCGGCCGGGCGACGAAGTGGTGGTGCTGCCCTCGGCGCGGCGCTCGACGATCGCGACGGTGCTCGGGCCGGATGGCCCGCTCGAAGCCGCCGGCGCCGGCCAGGCGGTGACCGTGACCCTGGCCGACGAGATCGACATCAGCCGTGGCGACGTGATCGCCGCCGCCGGCGATCCGCCGCCGGTCGCCGACCAGTTCGCCGCGCACCTGCTGTGGATGAGCGATGCGGCGCTGCTGCCGGGCCGGCCGTACTGGCTGAAGATCGGCGCGCGCACGGTGGCGGCCAGCGTCAGCGAGATCAAGCACCGGGTCGACGTGAACACCCAGGAGCACCTGGCCGCCAAGCGCCTGGAGCTGAACGAGGTCGGCTACTGCAACCTCAGCCTGGAGGAGCCCATCGCCTTCGCCCCGTACGCGGAGAACCGCGCGCTGGGCGGCTTCATCCTGATCGACCGGCAGGGCAACGACACCGTCGCCGCCGGTACGCTCGACTTCGCCCTGCGCCGCGCCGACAACGTGCACTGGCAGCACCTGGACGTGGACAAGGCCGCGCGCGCGCGGATCAAGGGCCAGGCGCCGAAGGTGCTGTGGTTCACCGGCCTGTCCGGCGCCGGCAAGTCGACGATCGCCAACCTGGTCGACAAGCGCCTGCACGCGCTCGGGTACCACACCTTCGTGCTGGACGGCGACAACGTCCGCCACGGCCTGAACCGCGACCTGGGTTTCACCGACGAGGACCGGGTCGAGAACATCCGCCGCGTGGCCGAGGTGGCCAGGCTGATGGCCGACGCCGGCCTGATCGTGCTGGTCAGCTTCATCTCCCCGTTCCGGGCCGAGCGGCGGATGGCGCGCGAGCGCTTCGCCGAGGGCGAGTTCGTCGAGGTCTTCGTCGATGTGCCGCTGGCGGTGGCCGAGGCGCGCGACGTGAAGGGCCTGTACCGCAAGGCGCGGGCGGGGCTGATCCCCAACTTCACCGGCATCGATTCGCCCTACGAGGCGCCCGAGCACCCCGAGGTCCACCTGGCCGCCGCGGAAACACCCACCGAGGCGCTGGTCGCCCAGGTGCTGCAGTCCCTGGGCCTGGACGGGAGTGCCGGCGGCACCTCGTGGCTGTAGTAGGGTGAGGCCCGTGCTGGCCGCCGATGGCCTCGATCGGCGGCCGCGGTCAACCTACGGCACATACGGACGTTCACACTCGCTCGCTACACTCGGCGATTGGTGGATGAACGCAACGAGGCGGTCGATGGCATCACGTTTTCTGGCCAGAGGCCTGGTCCTGGCCGGTGTGATGGTCCTGGCCGCCTGCGGCCGGCCGCCGGCCGCGACAGCATCCGCGCCGGAGGCGATCCCGGTCACCCTCGCCACGGTGCAGCCGCTGGCCTGGAGCGACACCGTGCAGGCGCTGGGCACCGCCCACGCGCGCGAGTCGGTCACCCTGTCGGCCAAGGTCAGCGAGATCGTCGACCAGGTCCATTTCGAGAGCGGGCAGCAGGTCGAGGCCGGCCAGCCGCTGGTGACCCTGCGCGTGGACGCGCAGCAGGCCGCGCTGCTCCAGGCGCAATCGACCCTGGACGAGGCCGAGCGGCAGCACCGGCGCATGGAGGACCTGGCGGCGCAGCAGCTGGTGGCGCGCTCCACCCTCGACGCGCAGCGCGCGCTGCGCGACATCGCCGCGGCCCGGGTCCGGCAGATGCGTTCGGACATCAGCGACCGCCACGTGCGCGCGCCGTTCGGCGGCGTGCTGGGCATCCGCCAGGTCAGTCCCGGCGCGCTGCTGACCCCGGACACGGTGATCGCCACGCTGGACGACATCTCGCGGATGTACGTCGACTTCCAGGTGCCCGAAGCCGCGCTGTCGGCGATGGTCCCCGGGGCACGGGTGGCTGCCGGCACCGCGGCCTGGCCGGGTCGCCGGTTCGAGGGCGAGGTGCAGACCGTGGATGCGCGGATCGATCCCGGCACCCGCGCGGTGACCGTGCGCGCGGCCTTCGACAACCCCGAGCGCCTGCTGCGGCCGGGGATGCTGCTGGACGTGCGCCTGTTCCGGCCCGAACGCCAGGCGCTGGTGGTGCCCGAGATCGCGGTGGTGCAGGTGGGCCGCGACACGTTCGTGTACCGGGTCGGCGAGGACGGCAAGGTCGAGCAGGCGACGGTGAAGCCCGGCGTGCGGCGCGACGGCAAGGCCGAGATCGTGGAAGGGTTGCAGGCCGGCGACCGCATCGTGGTCGACGGCACCGGCAAGCTGCGCCCGGGCGTGACCGTGGTCGATCGCACGCCGCCGGGTGCGGCAGCGCCGGTGCCCGCGCCCGCGGCGCGGCCGGACGCGGACGGGCAGGACGCCTCCGCCCCGAAGCGGGACTGAGCGCATGAAGCTGTCCGACCTGTCGATCAAGCGCCCCGTGTTCGCGGTGGTGGTCAGCCTGCTGCTGGTGGTGCTGGGCGCGATGTCGTTCCTGCGCCTGACCCTGCGCGAGCTGCCCAACATCGATCCGCCGATCGTCTCGGTTGAGGTGAAGTACCCCGGCGCTTCGGCGGCGGTGGTGGAAACCCGCATCACCCAGATCCTGGAGGACGGGCTGGCCGGCATCGAGGGCATCAGGACCATCCAGTCCTCCAGCCGCAACGGCCGTTCCGACGTCACCATCGAGTTCAACCTGAGCCGCGACATCGAGGCGGCCGCCAACGACGTGCGCGACCGGGTCAGCCGGGTGATGGACCGGATGCCCGACGAGGCCGATCCGCCGGAGATTTCCAAGGTCGAGGCCGACGCCGAGGTCATCGTCTGGCTGAACATGCGCTCCACCGTGATGGACACGATGGAGCTGACCGACTACGCCGACCGCTACGTCGTCGACCGGCTGTCCTCGCTGGACGGCGTGGCCCGGGTGCAGCTGGGCGGCGGCCAGCGCTACGCGATGCGGATCTGGCTGGACCGCGAGGCGATGGCCGCGCGCGACATCACCACGTCCGACGTGGAGGTGGCGCTGCGCACGCAGAACGTGGAGCTGCCGGCCGGGCGCATCGAATCGGAGACCCGCGACTTCACCCTGCGCGTGGAGCGCGGTTACCGGCGGCCGGAGGATTTCGCGCGGATGCCGTTGCGCAAGGGCGCCGACGGCTACGTGGTCCGGCTCGGCGACGTGGCCAGGGTCGAGCTGGGGGCGCAGGAACGCCGCGCCTACCTGCGCAGCAACGGCGTGCCGAACGTGGGCCTGGGCATCGTCCGCACCTCCACCGCCAACGCGCTGGACGTGGCGCGCGCGGCGCGCGCGGAAGCCGAGGTCGTCCAGCAGACCCTGCCCGAAGGCACCGACATCTTCGTCGCGTTCGACAGCACCACGTTCATCGAGGCGTCGATCGAGCGCGTGTACTGGACGCTGGCCGAGGCGATGGCGCTGGTGTTCCTGGTGATCTGGCTGTTCCTGGGCAGCCTGCGCGCCGCGCTCATCCCGGCGGTGACGGTGCCGGTGTGCCTGATCGCCGCGTTCATCGCGCTGTATGCGTTCGGCTTCTCGATCAACCTGCTGACCCTGCTGGCGCTGGTGCTGTGCATCGGCCTGGTGGTCGACGACGCGATCGTCGTGCTGGAGAACATCCAGCGCCGCGCCGACCTGGGCGAGCCGCCGCTGGTGGCCGCCCGACGCGGGACCGCGCAGGTGGCCTTCGCGGTGATCGCCACCACCGCGGCGCTGGTGGCGGTGTTCCTGCCGGTGGGCTTCATGGAAGGCAATACCGGCCGCCTGTTCCGCGAACTGTCGGTGGCGCTGGCCGCGGCGGTGGCGATCTCCGCCTTCGTCGCGCTGACGCTCACCCCGATGATGTCGTCCAAGCTGGTGCGCAAGCACGGCAAGCCGCGCGGGCTCAACGTCTGGACCCAGCGCACGCTCGACCGGATCGGCGACGGCTACGGGCGCCAGGTCTCGCGCATGGTGGCCGTGCCCGGCAGGCGCCTGCTGCTGGCGCTGCTGGTGGCGATGGGACTGTGCGTGGCGGCGATCGTGGCGCTGGGCCTGCGCGTGCCCAGCGAGCTGGCGCCGGCCGAGGACCGCGGCCGCTTCTTCGTGATGGTCGACGGCCCGGAGGGCGCCGGCTTCGACTACACCGTCGGGCAGATGCAGCAGGTCGAGCGCATCGTGCTGGCGCAGGTGGGCGAGGGCAAGCCGATCCAGCGCGCCAATTCGCGCGCGCCGCGCGGCTGGGGCGGCAGCGAGGACATGCACACCGGCCAGGTGATCGTGTTCCTGGAAGACTGGCGCAAGCGCGACGTCGCCACCGACGACGTGGTGGAGCTGCTGCGCGGCGAGTTCGCGAAACTGCCCGGCGTGCAGGTCCGCGCCAACGTGCCCGGCGGCCTGGTCGGCAGCCGCGGCCAGCGCTACCAGCTGGTGCTGGGCGGGCCGGACTACGCCGAGCTGGCGCAGTGGCGCGACCGCGTCCTGCAGCGGATGGAATCCAACCCGCGCATCCAGGACCCGGATTCGGACTACAAGGAAACGCGCCCGCAGATGCGCGTGGAGATCGACCATGACCGCGCCGCCGACCTCGGCGTGCCGGTGCAGGAGATCGGCCGCACGCTCGAGACCATGATGGGCTCGCGCCAGGTGACCACCTACGTCGACAACGGCGAGGAGTACGACGTGATGCTGCAGGCCGGCCGCGAGAACCGGGTCGATCCGTCCGACCTGGCCCAGACCTACGTGCGCAGCGGCAATGGCGACCTGATCCCGCTGTCCAACCTGGTCACCCTGTCGGAGATCGCCGAGCCGGGCAGCCTCAACCGCTTCAACCGCCTGCGCGCGATCACCATCAGCGCCGGGCTGGCGCCGGGCTACTCGATGGGCGAGGCGCTGGAGTGGACCCGCCAGGTGGTCGCCGAGGAGCTGCCCGACTATGCCCAGGTCGACTGGAAGGGCGAGTCGCGCGAGTACCAGGAGGCCGGCGGCGCCATCGTCCTGACCTTCACCCTGGCGTTGCTGATCGTGTACCTGGTGCTGGCCGCGCAGTTCGAGAGCTTCCTGCACCCGCTGGTGATCATGCTCACCGTGCCGCTGGCGGTGCTGGGCGCGCTGATCGGGCTGTGGATCACCGGCGGCACGCTCAACCTGTTCAGCCAGATCGGCATCGTCATGCTGATCGGCCTGGCGGCGAAGAACGGCATCCTGATCGTGGAGTTCGCCAACCAGCTGCGCGACGGCGGTGCCAGCGTGCATGGCGCGATCGCCGAGGCGGCCAAGGTGCGCCTGCGCCCGATCCTGATGACCTCGGTGGCCACGGTGATGGGCGCGCTGCCGCTGGTCCTGGCCGGGGGGCCGGGCTCGGCCAGCCGCGCGACCATCGGCATCGTGGTCATCTTCGGCGTGACCTTCTCCACCCTGCTGTCGCTGTACGTGGTGCCCGCGTTCTACGCGCTGCTGGCGCCGCACACGCGCTCGCCCGAGGCGCTGGCGCACGAACTGGAGAAACTCGAGGCGGCCACACCGCCGGTCGGCGGCCACGGCTGAGCAAGAGCAAAACCGGGGTCAGAGTGCACTTTCCCCCGACCTTGGCCGGGGGAAAGTGCACTCTGACCCCGGTTTTGCTCCGTGCGTGACTTTCGCCATGT
>CAZBDE010000159.1:0-1040 GCA_964490415.1 uncultured Pseudoxanthomonas sp.
AGCCGCCGCCGATCTCGTTGCCGTTGAGGACCATGTCGTAGCCGCGCGACACCGCGGTGCGCGCGTTGGCGCGCAGGTCGGCGATGTCGTCCACCGCCGGCGCGGTGAACGGATGGTGCAGGGCCACGTGGCGCTGCGCTTCCTCGTCCCACTCGAACATCGGGAAGTCGGTGACCCACAGCGGCTTCCAGCCGCCGGCGACCAGGCCGAAGTCCTTGCCGGCCTTCAGGCGCACCGCGCCCATGAAATCGGAGACCCTGTTGTACGCACCGGCGCCGAAGAACACGATGTCGCCGTTGCCGGCGCCGACGTGGGCGATGAGCGCGGCGAACGCGGCCTCGTCGAAGAACTTGGCGATCGGCGAGCCGACCGCGCCGGCCTCGTCGATCTTGATGTAGGCCAGGCCCTTGCCGCCGTACTTGGCCGCGTGCGCGGCGTACTCGTCGATCTGCTTGCGCGACAGCGAGGCGCCGCCGGGGATGCGCAGCGCGGCGACGCGGCCGCCGGCGTCGCTGGCGGCGGCGCTGAACACCGCGAACTGGCTGTCCCTGACCAGGTCGGCCACGTCGACCAGTTCGAGGCCGATGCGCAGGTCCGGCTTGTCCGAGCCGTAACGGCGCATCGCCTCGGCCCAGGTCATGCGCGGGAACCGCGCGTCCAGTTCGACGTCGACCACTTCCTTGAAGATCGCGCGGATCATGCCTTCGACGTAGTCCTGCACGTCGCGCTCGTGGACGAAAGCGAACTCCATGTCCAGCTGGGTGAACTCCAGCTGGCGGTCGGCGCGCAGGGCCTCGTCGCGGAAGCAGCGCGCGATCTGGTAGTAGCGGTCGAAGCCGGCCACCATCAGGATCTGCTTGAACAGCTGCGGGCTCTGCGGCAGCGCGTAGAACTCGCCGGCGTGCATGCGCGCCGGGACCAGGAAGTCGCGCGCGCCCTCGGGCGTGGCCTTGGTCAGGATCGGGGTCTCGATGTCCTGGAAACCGTCCGCGTCCAGGTGCAGGCGCTGCGCCGGCACCTGGACGCGGACGGTTTCCAGG
>CAZBDE010000159.1:1050-6708 GCA_964490415.1 uncultured Pseudoxanthomonas sp.
CCGGCGCAGCGCCTGCACCAGCCTGATCCGGGTGCGCTGCATGCGCTGCATCTCCGGGCGGCGCAGGTCGAGATACCGGTACTTCAGGCGGGTTTCCTCGCCCGGGTTCTCGTGGGCGTGGAACGGCAGCGGCGCGGCCTTGTTGAGCACGGTGATGCGGGTGGCGATCACTTCCACCTTGCCGGTGGGGATCTTCGTATTCACCGCCTCGCGCGCGCGGACGACGCCCTCGACCTGGATCACGTCCTCGTAGCCCAGCGAGGCGGCCACCGCGAACACCTCCACGTTGGACGGCTCCACCGTCACCTGGACGATGCCCTCGTGGTCGCGCAGGTCGATGAAGCACACGCCGCCGAGGTTGCGGGCCACGTCGGTCCAGCCGGCGAGGGTGAGGGTCTGGCCGATCAGGGTCTCGTCGACCAGGCCGCAGTAATGGGTACGCATGGGGGCTCCGCCACAGGGGTCGCGCCGCCCGGGACCCGGGCGGACGGCCGGGAATTTTAACCCGCTGCCGCAGTGCTGCGGCGCAGCGCCGGTGGCGGCAATCCAGCGGCCGGCACTCCCGCACGGGGCGCCGGAAACATTTCGTTCAGGAAAGAAACGGCAGGTTTTGCGCCGGACAGACGACGGCGGAGGTGATCTTGATGGCGACTTGGCAGCAGGGCGGTGCCCACACGATGAGACCAGGCTGCGCCGACGGGAACGGCGCGGCGCGATGACCCTGCCCACGCTGCTGCTCCTGCCCTGCCTGCTCCTGCTGCTGGCGCTGCTGCTGCAATCCCGGCGCTGGGCCTGGACCAAGGCCGCGCTGCTGAGCGGACTGCTGCTGGCGCTGAGCGCCTGGTGGCTGGTCGACCAGCTCAGCGGCGACGGCTTCAACGCCGCCACGGTCTATCACCTCTACAGCGGGCTGGAAGGCGCCGGCATCGGCGACTTCACCCGGCCGATCCTGGGCTTCGCCGTCCTGGCGCTGCTGTCGCTGCTGCCGCTGTTGCTGGTCCGCCTGCGCCGCGCGCGCCGCGTGCGCGGCGGCCGCGGCAACGCGGCGTTCGCCGGCTTCCTCGCCACGTTCGCGCTCGCCGTGCTGAGCAGCCCGCTCGCGGACGACGCGCAGCGCCTGTACCGGCAATCGCGCCCGGTCGACGCCGGCCAGGTCGCGTCCGAGTACGTGGTGCCGGACCAGCCGCTGCGCCAGCGCAGGAACATCGTCTGGATCTACGCCGAAAGCCTGGAGCGCACCTACCTGGATCCGCAGGCCTTCCCCGGGCTGATGCCGAACCTGTCGCGGCTGGCCGGCGAGGGTCTGGACTTCCGCGGCATCGCCTCGGCCGCCGGCGGCGGCTGGACCATCGCCGGGATGGTGTCGTCGCTGTGTGGCGTGCCGCTGACCACCGCGCGCGGCGACGAGAACAGCATGGGGCGGATGGACAGCTTCCTGCCCGGTGCGCTGTGCCTGAGCGACTACCTCGGGCAACAGGGCTACGCGGTGCATTTCAGCGGCGGCGCCGATGCCGCGTTCGCCGGCAAGGACAAGTTCCTCGCCAGCCACGGCTTCGACACGGTCAAGGACCAGCGCTACTTCCGCGACAAGGGCGTGGCCAGGAAGCATTTCTCCAACTGGGGCGTGCACGACGACGTGCTGCTCGACGACGTGTTCGACGACTTCCTGCGCCTGTCCGCCGCCGGCCAGCCGTTCCTGCTGACCGCGCTGACCATGGACACCCACCATCCGGCCGGGCACCTGCCGGTCGCGTGCCGCGACGTCCGCTACGACAGCAGGCATGGCGACATCGGCCTGCTGCGCGCGCTGGCGTGCAGCGACCGGCTGATCTCCAGCCTGGTCGACAGGATCCGCCGCAGCGACTACGCCGACGACACGCTGATCGTGGTCGCCTCCGACCACCTGGCCATGCCCAACGACCTCAGCGACGTGCTGGCGGGGCTGGACCGCGAAAACCTGCTGCTGTTCCTGGGCGCCGGCCTGCCGCCGCAGCAGCTGGCCCGCACCGGCAGCACCCTGGACTCGGGCGCGACCCTGCTGCAGCTGCTGGATCCGGACATCGGCGAACTGGGCTTCGGCCGCTCGCTGCTGGCGCAGGCGCTGCGGCCCAGCGCCAGCGTCGCCGCGCTGACCGGGGACGGCGCGCGCTATCCCCTGTACCTGGGCTTCGCCCGGCAGCTGTGGACCGGCACCGAGACCCGCACCCTGCGCATCGACGACGACCGGGTCGTGACCGGGCTGCAGCGGATCAAGCCGCCGGTGATGCTGGAGTACGACGCCGGCTGGAACATCAAGTCGATCGTGCTGGAGGACGCGCCGCGCCAGTTCGCCAACAACGATCCGGACAACATCCTGGCCTACGTCGACCGCTGCACCGCGTTCCTGGACGATCCGTCCGACGGCGAGTGGTGCGCGCTGGTGGTGGACCGCGACAATGGCGTCAAGCTGTATCCGGACTGGCAGTTGCAACAGGGCATCCAGGTCGATGCGCCGCTCGAGGCCAGCGCCGATGCGCGCCCGCGCCCGCGCCCGCGCCGCGCGCAGACCCTGGTCCGCCAGACCAAGCCGATGGCCGCGGGCCAGTACCAGTTGCGGCTGCGGACGCGCAACCTGCCCGGCCATTCGTTCTGGCTGGAAGCGGTGTCCGACGACGGCAAGGTGATACGCGCACGCGAGTGGGTGCAGGTCGACCCGGACAGCCGCGGCGGCCAGATCCGCCTGCCGCTGTGGCTGGACACGTCGGTGGACCAGTTGGTGATCCGCGCCTGGCTGGACTACACAGAGGAACTGGACGTCGAGCGGATCGCCGTCGTTCCCACCCCCGGGTGAAACCCCGCGCCACCCGGCCGCCGGGGTTGATCCGGCGCCGGTCCACCTGTAGGCCGGCATTAAGCCGGCACGTGGATAAATCGGCTCGATCCGCTACGGCACGTGGCGGCATTCCAAGGAGTCGGTGATGACCCGTTCCCTGCCTGCGGCCGCCCTGGCGCTGTGCCTGGCCGCCCTCGCCATCTTCGCCATGCCGGCCTCCGCCCAGTCGACCCGGGCGTACGCCCCGGAAAACCTGCGCCAGCTCACGGTCCCCGGCCGGGTCCGGGTGATCGAGCGCGAGTACGCCGACCAGTCCCGCGGCCGCCAGATCCCCGACGACCAGCTCGAGTTCTACCTGGGCCAGGTCAACTCCGGCTGGGGCTTCAGCAGGATCAGGCAGGACATCGCCACTTCGCTGCGCGGCCCGGGCACCGGCAACCGGCCCGGTGCCGGCTGGGGCGGCTGGAACGGATCCAGCTGGACCGGCCAGACCCTGACCTGCTCCAGCACCGACCGCCGCCGGCGCGAGTGCCGCACCCCGTTCAACGGCCGCCCGGCGCTGGTCGAGAACATCTCCGGCACCCGCTGCGTGGAAGGCATCAACTTCGGCGGCGGCGGCGGGACGATGTGGGTCGACCAGGGCTGCCGCGGCCGTTTTACCGAAGGACGCGGCGGCTGGAGCGGCGGCGGCCAGACCCTCCGCTGCGAGAGCCGGAACAACCGCGAGCAGACCTGCCAGGCGAACTTCCGCGGCCAGGCCGTGCTGGTCAGGCAACTGTCCGGCAATGCCTGCATCGAAGGCAGGACCTGGGGCCAGCGCGGCACGACGATCTGGGTACGCAACGGCTGCCGCGCCGAGTTCGCCCAGCGCAGCGGCGGCTGGGGCGGCGGCAACCCGGGCTACTCGGTGACCTGCAGCAGCGACAACAACCGCCAGCGCACCTGCGCCTGGGACCAGCGCCAGGGCCGGCCGGTGGTGGTCGAGAACATCTCCGGCACCCGCTGCCAGGAAAACCGCAACTGGGGCTGGGATGGCAACAGCACCCTCTGGGTCAACGGTGGCTGCCGCGCGCGTTTCGGCGCGCGCTGAAGGAACGCCGTCGTCCTGGCGGATGCGGGACCCGGGGCCTTCCCTGCGTTCGCGCGTCCAAACGCACTGGGTCCCGGCATTCGCCGGGACGACGTACTCAGCCCGCCTCGTCGCCCCACGGCGCCGGCGGCAGCGCCACCGGCGTGGCCAGGTCGAACTCGACCTGGAACAGGCGGCCGTCCGGGCGCGCCAGTTCGTAGAGGAAGCGCGTGCCCGGCTCGATCTCCATCGCCCAGGTGTTGACCACCGAGGCGTCGAGGCCTTCGCGCTCGAACACCGCCACCGATCCGGCGTCCACCGGGAATTCCTGGCGCACGGCGCTGCCGGCGTCGCGGGTGTCGCCGCCGTACATCGTCACCGCGTCCGGCGTGCCGTCCTCGTGGCGGTGGTCGTGCTTCAGGCGCAGGCCGTCGGCGGTGCGGGTCAGCACCCAGGTGCGCGAATGGTCGTCGCCGACGTGGAACGGGATGCGGATTTCCTGCTCCGGCGCGTCGCAGCCGCGCACGTGCATGACCAGCACCTTGCCCTCGAACGGATCGGGCGCGGTCGGGGCCGGCGCGCCGCTGGAGGGCGTGTTGGCGACGATGCGGCCGGCGTAGGCCTGGCCGCAGTGGCCTGCGATCGCGGCGAGGAAGGCGTCGGCCGGCGCGGCGGCGTCCGCCGGCGGCGCGGGCTCGGCCACGGCCGTGGAAGGCGACGGGGACTGCTGCGAACAGGCGGCCAGCAGGAGGACGAGCGGGAGCGTGTGGAAGGTCTTCATCGCCACACCGTAGCCGCAGCGCGCGAACCCGGGCAAGCGCGGCGGCGGCGCGGGATCAGCTGCCGCTGGCAGGCGTGGCCGGCTTGGCCGCGGGCGCGGCGGCGGGCTTGCTTTCGGCCTTCGGCGCCTCGCTCGCGGCGGGCTTCGCTTCGGCCTTGGCGTCGGGCTTGGCCTCGGACTTGGCCGCGCCTTCGCCGCCGTCGACCAGGTTGCGCTTGCGGTCGCCGTCCTTCTTGAAGTCGGTCTCGTACCAGCCGCTGCCGGCGAGGCGGAACGACGGCGCGGTCAGCTGCCGGCGGATGCCGCCCTGCGCGCCACAGGACGGGCAGGTGTCCGGATCGGCATCGGCGAGCCTCTGCAGGCGGTCGAAACTGTGGCCGCATTCGGCGCACTGGAAGGCATAGATCGGCATGGTGGGGTCTTGGGGGCGGGGTCAGGCCGGCGTAATCGCCGTTGCCCGGGATTTTAGGGCATTCCCCCGGGTTTCAACGTGACCAGGCTTTTCGTGGGGCCCGGCTTGCCCAGCCGCCCCACCCCGGCGAAGCGACCAGCCAGCGCCCCTCAGGCGCCGTCGAGCAGCTCCAGCCACGCCTGCTCGGCTTGCTCCAGGCGCCGCGCCGCATCCTCGCGCTCGCGGCCGAGCGTGGCCAGCCGGGGCGCGTCGGCCAGGTGCGCCGGATCGGCCAGCTGGTGATCGAGCTCCGCCACCTCGGCCTCCAGTTCGCCGACCTTCCTTTCCGCGGCGGCGAGCTTGACCGGGTTGACCGGCTTCTTCGCCGGCGCCGGCGTCATCGGCGCGACCGCCAGTGCCGGCGCCGGCGCCGCCTCGGCCATGCGCTGCTTGGTGCCCTGCGCCGCCGGCCGCGAACGCAGCCACGCCGCGTACTCGTCCAGGTCGCCGGCGAACGGCTCGACCACGCCGTCGGCCACGCGCCAGAAGCTGTCGCAGACCAGGCCGATCAGGTGGCGGTCGTGGCTGACCATCACGATCGCGCC
>CAZBDE010000160.1:0-6687 GCA_964490415.1 uncultured Pseudoxanthomonas sp.
CGCTCCTTGCTGGCCACGTCGGTGACGTGCAGCGCGCCGGCGGCGGCCTGCTGCAGGCGCAGGCGCGCATCCTCGGCGGTCTCGCCGTCGGTGATGGTGAACTGCTCGAACTTCTTCCCATCGAGCTTGACCAGCTTGGCGCTGAACGGCTGCGAGGCGTGCGCCAGCTCGGCGCCGATGCTCCAGTACTCGCGCGCCTTGAACGCCTCGATCTCCTCCTCGCGCTCGACGATCATGCGCAGCGCCGGCGACTGCACGCGCCCGGCCGACAGGCCGGGCTGCACCTTGCGCCACAGCACCGGCGAGAGGTTGAAGCCGACCAGGTAGTCCAGCGCACGGCGCGCCTGCTGCGCGTCGACCAGGTCGCCGGCGATGCTCCGCGGCTGGGTCATCGCTTCCTTGATCGCGCGCGGGGTGATCTCGGTGAACACCACCCGGTGCAGCGGCTTGTCCTTGAGCAGGCCCCGTTCCTTCAGGATCTCGGCGATGTGCCAGCTGATCGCCTCGCCCTCGCGGTCCGGGTCGGTCGCCAGCCAGATGTCGTCGGCGGTCCTGGCCGCGCGGGCGATCGCGTCGACGTGCTTCTCGTTCTTCTCGATCAGGTCGTAGCGCATGGCGAAGCCGCGCTCGGGATCGACCGCGCCCTCCTTCGGCACCAGGTCGCGGACGTGCCCATAGGAGGCCAGGACGGTGAAGTCCTTGCCGAGGTATTTGTTGATCGTCTTGGCCTTGGCGGGCGATTCGACGATGAGCAGGTGCTTGGGCATGGTGGTGTTCTGGGGGGTACGGCGGCGGTCCTTCCGGGACCGGATGCGGGCGGTGAGCGTCGTGTGAAGAGCGCGTCCGCCAGAGAAGCCGACGCCCGGGGGAGGTCCCCCGGGCGCGGTCGCTGTCCTTTTTATACGTGAATCACGCCGCGGCCGGCCGTGTCAAGCCGGGCCCCCTGCCGGGAGCCCCGGCCGGCTACCACTTCATCGAGGCCAGGGTACCGATCGTCGCCACCAGCAGCACGCCCATGCCCAGCAGCAGCAGGCCGAACAGGGCCAGGACCACGATCGCCACCGTGCCCAGTTCCGGCCGCTGCCATTCAGGGTTGCCGGTGAAGGCCCACTTGTCGACCACCAGGGTGTCGCACATGAAGTCGTGCAGGGCCTGCTTGCGCTCGGTGAAGGCGGCCATCAGCAGGCCGATGCACAGGATCAGCGCGCTGAGCAGGTAGGCCCAGTAGCGGGCGAAGCCGCGCAGGAGGCTGATGGTTTCCCCGTCCGGGCGCACGACCTTGATGCCGATCGCCAGCTTGCCGGGGGTGGCCATCATGCTGGCGTTGGAGTGGAACCAGCCGAACACCAGCGCCGAAAGCAGGTAGGAGCCGCTGATTTCCACCGGATCGAACGGCGAATCGGAGCTGCCGAAGACCGCGCCGAACACCGCCGCGACGATGGCCATGACGATGCCCACCGGGATGCCGATGGCGAAGGCGTCGATGAGGCTGGCCGCCACCCGCTTCCAGAAGCCGGCCAGGACCACCGCGCCGTCCTGCACCGGCCGGCCGTGGGCGGCGGTGCCGCGTGCGGCATAGGCTGCGCCGGGCGGCAGCTGGGCGCGCTCCTCCAGGGCCGGCAGCGGCGCGGCCGGGGCGCGGAAATCCAGGGTCGCCCCCGCGTCGTCCAGGCCCAGCTCGGCGCGCAGCGAGCCCAGCGGCTGCCAGGCCGCCAGGCCTTCGCGCCAGACCAGGGTCGCCGCGTCGATCTCGCCGGCGCGGTAGCGCCGGGCGAGGTGGTCGGCGGGCTGGGGGCCGATCTGGCGGCGCTGGCGGTCGGCGTAGTACCACTCGGTCATTGCTTGCGTTCCTCGCGTATGGATTCCATGGGGCGGTCGTCAGCCGCGGCAGTCGGCCGGCAGGTACCGGTCTTCCACGTCCGAGCTGCATTCCCAGCCGGAGCGGTGCGGATGGTATTCGAGCCAGAGCACCTTGCCGTCGAGCGCGGCCTTGCCGGGCGCGGAAAGCGTCGCCGCCAGCCCGGCTCGCCATCGCGCCAGACCAGGGTCTGCGCGTCGATCGCGCCGGACGCGGCCATCGCGCGCAGTTCCGCGGCCGGCAGCGGGCCATGCCGCTGCCGGCCGGCGGTGGCGTAGTACCGGTCGCTCATGCGTTCCCCCGAAGCAGGCAGCCAACTTACCCCATGCCCCCGACGTGCGGAAGCCGGCTTGCGCCGGCTTCCGGGATCTCCGCGGGGCCCTCGCGGCGCTCAGTGCACCGGTTCGGGCTCCTCGCCGAACATCTGCGTTTCCATCCACGCGTAGGCCGCCTCGGCGCCGGGCTGGTTGAACAGCACCATCAGCACCACCCACTTCAGGTCGTCCAGGTCCAGCTCGTCCTGGTCCAGGGCCATGGCCCGGTCGAGCACCAGTTCGCGCTGGTCGGCGTCGAGCACGCCCTGCTGCTCCAGGAACAGCAGGAAGCCGCGGCATTCGACGTCGAGCCGGTCCAGTTCGGGGCCGTGGTAGACCCGCACCGGCCCGTTGACCCGTGCCTGCGCGCCGGCCGGGCGATGCTGCGCCAGCCCGTCGAGCCAGTCGAAGGCCTTGCTGATTTCGCTGGGGCTGAAGCCGGCCTCGATCAGGCCCTGTTGCAGCGGGTCGCGGTCGCGGAGGGTGTCCGCATCGTCGCCGATGTAGTGTTCGAAGAGGTAGAGCAGTACGTCCAGGATGCTTTCTTTCATTGCCCTCGGCCTGCGCCCCGTGGGGGGCGCCGTGGGTGGGGAACCACCTGCGGCACGTGCCGCGGCCGCAGGTGTCAGGTGGCGTTGCCGCTACCGCTGGACCGGCGTGCGTAGCGGCCATGTTCGACCACCACCCGCCCATCCAGTTCCATGCACAGCAGCATGGAGGCAACCGCGGCGGGCGTCAATCCGCTGCGTTCGACCAGCACATCCATAGGGGTGGGGTCATGGCCCAGGGCCACCCACAATCTGTCGTGGTCGGCCTCCGGCGCCAGCAGGGCCAGCTGAACCCCGTCCGCGGGCGTCGGCGGCACCGCAGGAGCCGCCGGTTCCGGGGCCAGCCAGGCCGCCAGCCGGCCAGCCAGCGGGGCAATCCCGGCCAGGACCTCGTCCGGGTGCTCGACCAGCTGGGCGCCCTCGCGGATCAGCCGGTGGCAGCCGCGCGCCTGCGGCTGGTGGATCGAGCCGGGGATGGCGAACACCTCGCGCCCGGCCTCGGCCGCCTGGCGGGCGGTGATCAGCGCGCCGGAACGCAGCGCCGCCTCCACCACCAGGGTACCCAGGGCCAGCCCGGCGATGATCCGGTTGCGGCTGGGGAAGTGGCCCGGTCGCGCCGGCGTGCCGGGCGGGTGTTCGCTGACCACCGCGCCCTGCGCGGCGACGCGCGCGCGCAGCGCGGCATGCCGCTCCGGGTAGGCCAGGTCCGGCCCGGTGCCGAGCACGGCGACGGTGCCGCCCGGCGTGTCCAGCGCCGCCTCGTGCGCGGCCGCGTCGATCCCGGCGGCCAGGCCGCTGGCCACCATCAGGCCGGCGCGGCCCAGCGCGGCGGCGAACAGCCGCGCGTGGTCGCGCCCGCCGGCGCTGGCGGCGCGCGAGCCGACCACGGCCACTGCCGGCCGCCACAGCAGGCCAGGGTCGCCATCCACGAACAGGGCCAGCGGCGGCGACGGCATCTGCCGCAGCAACGGCGGGTAGCGCGGGTCGTCGTAGCCGAGCAGGTGGTGGCGCGGGTGCTCCAGCCAGGCCAGCACCGGTGCGATCGCGGCGCCGGGCACCGACGCCAGCCGCGCCCGCAGCGCCGGGTCGGCACCGCCCTCGCCGCGCAGCAGCGCGCGCCGCGGCGCGCTGCTGCCGCCGGCGAGCACCGCACGCAGCAGCGGCAACGGGTCGGCGGCGTGCGGGTCGCCGGGCTTGCCGGACGGAGGGAGCGGGGGCGCGAGGGGCATGGCCCGATCCTGGCCCGGAAACGGCGACGGCGCCCTGGGGCGCCGTCGCTGTGTGCTGTAGGAATCGTGCCGCCGGGAATACGGCCGGAGCCTTACTGGGCGTCCGGATGCCGGGCGCCGAAGCCGACCCGGACCGGCTTGATCCCGTCCATCACCAGCGCGTAGCTGACCTTGTCGAAGGTGCGGAACACCATCGCATGGGCGGCATATTCCTCCGGCACGCCGACGGTGTTGCCGCCGCCGGTGAACTGGTCGTTCATGCGCGAGGTCCTGCGGTGGGCGACCTCGTTGTTGACGTGGCGGCCGGGGCGCCACAGCGAGACAACGGTGCCGTTGTCGATGCCGTCCACCCGCCCGGCGGACAGGGCGACCACGTCGCGCGGGCCGGCGGAGGTGAACGAATCGGCCACGGCCAGCACGAACACCTCGGCGGGCAGCGCGGCCGGCGGGTGCGGGAAGAATTGCAGGTCGTACGGCTGCGCCTCGACCGGGACCACGCGGTCGCCGGCGCGCACTTCGTGGCCGCTGTCCTCCAGCTTCAGGGTGGCGACCTGGACATTGCCGCCCGGCACGGCGGTGAGGGTGCCGACGTTGACCTGGGCCAGCTCGTAGCCGAGCAGCTCGTTGCGGCCGGTCGGCGGCACGTAGTCGCGCCACAGGCTGCCGGGCAGGGACGGCGCGCTGCCGTTGGCCTCGAGGTCCAGGGTCGGGCGCGGCTGGGCGAAGCGCACCGTCGGGCGCAGCACCGCGTAGCGCTGGCCCACCTGCGCGCCGTCCAGGCCGCTGACGTAGGCGGCCTGGCCGAAGCTGCCGCGCAGGCGGCTGTCCTCGAAGGAGACCACGTAGGGCAGGTGCTCGAAGCCGTCGGTCACCCGCAGGTTCTTCAGGAACGGCTCGATGTCCGCGAGCGGGATCGCGCCGATCGGGGCTTCCTCGCGCGGACCCGGCTGCACCGCCAGGCGATCCAGGTAGGCCAGGCTGAGCACGTCGCCCGGGAAGATCAGGTGCGGGTTGGCGACCTGCGGGTTGGCCTGCCAGATTTCCGGCCACAGCCAGGGCTTGCCGAGGAAGCGCCCGGCGATATCCCAGAGGGTGTCGCCCCGGACCACGACATAGGTGTCCGGGTGGCTGCCGCGCGACTCGACGGCGGCGGCATAGGTGGCGACGGTCAGCATCGCGACGGCAGCGACCGTCCGAAGTCGTTTGAACATGGTTGCGATCCCGCCTGATTCCCCAACAGGTCCGCGGACTATAGTCCAGAATTCAGGCCGTTGCGCAAGCTTCCGCGCTAGAATTGCGACAGCCGGCCGGTTTGCAACCGACCCTCCCCTCCTGGAGCGCCCCCGATGGCCAAGCTTCCCATCCTCGAGTTCCCCGACGCGCGCCTGCGTACCGAAGCCGCGCCGGTCGACGCCGACCGCCTGGCCAGCGCCGAGTTCCAGCAACTGGTCGACGACATGTTCGAGACCATGTACGCCGCCCCCGGCATCGGCCTGGCCGCGACCCAGGTCGACGCCCACCATCGTTTCATGGTCATCGACGTGAGCGAGGGCAAGGACCAGCCGCTGGTGTTCGTGAATCCGCAGATCCAGGCCCGCGAGGGCGAGCAGGTCTACCAGGAAGGCTGCCTGTCCATCCCCGGCATCTTCGCCGACGTGACCCGCGCCGACACCATCACCGTGCGCTACCAGGACCGCGAAGGCCGCGGCCAGGAGCTGACCACCGACGGCCTGCTGGCGGTGTGCATCCAGCACGAGATCGACCACCTGGACGGCAAGCTGTTCATCGACTACCTCTCGCCGCTCAAGCGCGAAATGGTGCGCAAGAAGCTGGCCAAGCAGCGCAAGCACGCGGCCTGAGTCCCGCCGGCGTGCGTGCTCCCGGGCCGCCCGCCACCTTCCCGGTCGCCGCTGCGCCGCCGCGCCGCCGGCGCGCGGCCTTGGCGCCGCCGCCGAGCGGCGCGAGCCGATGGAGTCCCCCCGATCTTATGAGGCAGGTCCGATGAGGATCGTTTTCGCCGGCACCCCGGAATTCGCGGTGCCCTCGCTGCGCGTCGCCGCGCAGCGCGACGAGGTGGTGGCGTCCCATCCAAGTCGATTGCCTGGCCCGTTTTGCCGCCCAGGTAGATCGGATTGCCGCTCACGGTCGCATGATTGTTTCCCGCGCCATCCGCGGCGTTTCCATCAAAGGTATATCGCGCTACGAAACCTTCACTGGGGTCGGGATTCGCTCGTACAAACTGCCACTGCTGACCCAGCGATCCCAAATGGTCCCACTGGGTGATGGCCGATCGATTGCTCGTCATGTACTTGTTGCTGTAACCGTTGCGAATATAAAAGTAGCCGTCGCCGGTTTCTTCGATGTACCACTGCTGGATTTGATTGTCCGCCGTGCCCCACTGACGCACGCTGGCTCCGTTGTCGAGTGATCCCCCCGCAACCTCCGCGGTCCGACCGCTATTGGCGTTGTACAGGTGATAGTAGCCGTTGCGGGTGCGCTCGATGTCCCACTTCTGATTCAAGCCGTCATTGTCCGCCACGCTCCGGATCCCTGCCCCGTTGCCGGTTCCCCCGTTGACGACTTCCAGCACCTGGCCCGTTTGTCGATTCACGATCTTCCAGCGATACCCATCGAGGGCGGGAATACCAGGCTCGGTGTCGATGTCGGCATAAGCACCTTGATTCGACCACGAGCCGTAGTTCTCGAAGTCGTTACCGGGAGGATTGACGGCATCCGTC
>CAZBDE010000161.1:0-6654 GCA_964490415.1 uncultured Pseudoxanthomonas sp.
TCAGTTCGATCGCCTGCGCGGCGGCGGCGTCGGACACGTGCGAGACGTCGACCATGATGCCGAGCCGGTTCATTTCGGCGACGACCTCGCGCCCGAACGGGCTCAGGCCGTTCCACTTGCGCTCGGCGGCGTACGAGGAGTCGGAGATGCGGTTGGCCGCGCTGTGGGCGAGGGTGATGTAGCGGATGCCGCGGTCGAAGAAGGCCTGCACCTGCGACAGGTCGTCGACCAGCGGCGCGCCGTTCTCCATGCCCAGCGGCAGCAGCACGCGGCCGCCGGCGCGCAGGCGCTCAACGTCGCGCGGCGAGGTCAGGATCGCGAACTTGTCGGGATGGCGCTGCACCAGCGCCTCGACCGAATCGATCTGCGCGTGCGCGGACTGGCGGGCGCGGCCCTGGTCGTCCTCGCGCGCGGAGGTGTAGATCGACATGAAGGCGACGTCGAGCCCGCCGGCGCGCGCGCGGGGGTAGTCGAACTCGCGATCCGGCGCGGCGACGCCGAGGTCGGCCCAGGTTTCCGAGAGGATGCCGGGGGCGTCGATGTGGGTGTCGACGATGATCGCGTCCTGCGCGAGGTCCCGCGCGCGCTGCGGCGCGGCGTCATCCGCGTGCACCGGGAGGGATGCGGCGATCGAGACGGCGATGGCAAGGGTGGCGCGCAAGGGCATGCGTGTTCTCCGCAGGTCAGGAAAGTCGATGGCCGCCAGCGTACACCGCGCGCGCCAGCGGGCCGCCCAGCCAGTAGCACAGCTCCGCCGGCCGGGCGATGTTCCAGTGGACGAAATCGGCGCGCAGCCCGGCGCGCAGCGCGCCGCGGTCGTCGAGCCCGAGCGCGCGCGCGGCGTTGACGGTCGCGCCGCGCAGCGCCTCCTCCGGCGTCAGGCGGAAATGCGTGCAGGCCAACTGCATCGCCTGGCGCAGCGACAGCAGCGGCGAGGTGCCCGGGTTGCAGTCGGTGGCGACCGCCATCGGCACGCCCTGGGCGCGGAACTCGGCCAGCGGCGGCAAGGTCGTCTCGCGCAGCACGTGGAAGGCGCCGGGCAGCAGCACCGCGACCGTGCCGGCGTCCGCCATCGCGCGCACGCCTTCGGGCGAGGTGTGTTCGACGTGGTCGGCCGACAGGCCGCCGAATCCCGCCAGCAGCGCGGCGCCGTCGCCGTCGCTGAGCTGGTCCGCGTGCAGCTTCACCGGCAGGCCGAGCGCACGCGCGGCCGCGAACACGCGCCGGGTCTGCGCGGCGTCGAAGCCGATCCGCTCGCAGAACGCGTCGACCGCGTCGACCAGGCCTTCGGCGTGCAGGCGCGGCAGCCATTCGCAGACCGCGTCGATGTAGGCGTCGGCGCGGCCGGTGTACTCGGGCGGAAGCGCGTGCGCGCCGAGGAAGGTGGTGCGCACGCCGATGCCGAGCGCGTCGCCGATGCGGCGCGCGACCTGCAGCATGCGCCGCTCGCCTTCGAAATCCAGGCCGTAGCCGGACTTGATCTCGACCGTGGTCGCGCCATCGGCGAGCAAGTCGCGGGCGCGCGGTAGCGACTGCGCGAGCAGCGCGCCGGCATCGGCGGCGCGGGTGGCGCGCACGGTGGAGACGATGCCGCCGCCGGCGCGGGCGATGTCCTCGTAGCTGGCTCCCTGCAGGCGCTGCTCGAACTCGCCGGCGCGGTCGCCGCCGAAGACCAGGTGGGTGTGGCAATCGACCAGGCCCGGGGTGATCCAGCGGCCGCCGCCATCGACGACATCGGCGGCCAGCGCTTCGGGTGCGCCGGGCAGCCCGGCGCGCGGCCCGGCATAGGCGATGCGGCCATCCTTCCAGCCCAGCGCGCCGTCCTCGACCGCGCCGTAGCCGGCGTCGCCTTGCAGCGTGGCCAGGTTCGCGCCGACGACCAGGCCGTCCCAGCGGTGCGTGTTGTCCATCCCGGGATTCTATCGGGCCCGGCGGTCGCGGGCGGCGCGGCGGAGACGCATCGCCGGGCGCCGGTGGCGGATGCGGGCGACAGCCGGGGCGCCGGTCGCGGGATGCAGCGGTATCGGGCCGTGCGGTCCACCGGCAGGGTCCGGCACCGGAACAGCGCCATCGCCAGCACGTGCGCTTCGCGCCAGAATGCCGCCATGGATACCTTGCGTGGCGCGTCACTGCTGTGGACCCGGGCCGGCTGGCGCGGCGATACCGGACTGGCGGTGGCCGATGGCCGCATCACCGCGCAGGTGGCGGCCGCGCCGGACCGGGAGGGCGGCTGGGTGCTGCCGGGCATCCCCAACCTGCATTCGCACGCCTTCCAGCGCGCCATGGCCGGGCTGGCCGAACGCCAGACCCATCCGCAAGATTCGTTCTGGACCTGGCGCGAGACCATGTACCGGATCGCCGCGCGCTTCGATCCGGACCGCCTGCAGGCGGTCGCCGCGCAGCTGTACGTGGAGATGCTGGAGGCCGGTTACACCACGGTGTGCGAATTCCATTACCTGCACCACGCGCCGGACGGGAAGGCGTATGCCGATCCGGCGGCGATGTCGCAGGCGCTGATCGCCGCCGCGCGCGAAACCGGGATCCGCCTGACCCTGTTGCCGGTGCTGTACATGGCCGGCGGTTTCGACCGGCGGCCGCTGGCGGAGCGGCAGCGCCGCTTCGGCCACGACCTCGACGGGTTCCTGCGCCTGTTCGCCACCCTGCGCGCGCAGGAGGATGCGACCCTGCGCGTGGGCGTGGCCTTCCACAGCCTGCGCGCGGTGCCGCCGGAGGCGATGTCGGCGGCGCTGGCGGCGTTGCCCGCGGGGATCCCGCTGCACATCCATATCGCCGAGCAGGTCGGCGAGGTCCAGGATTGCCTGGCGGTGCGCAACGCACGGCCGGTGGAGTGGTTGCTCGACCATGCGCCGGTGGACCGGCACTGGACCCTGGTGCACGCCACCCACCTCACCGCCGAGGAAACCGCGCGGACGGCCCGCAGCGGCGCCACCGTGGCGATCTGCCCGACCACCGAGGCCAACCTCGGCGACGGGCTGTTCCCGCTGCGCGACTACCTCGAAGCGGGCGGCGCCTGGGGCATCGGTTCGGATTCGCACATCTCGGTGTCGCCGGTGGAGGAGCTGCGCTGGCTCGAATACGGCCAGCGCCTGCACACCCGCCACCGCAACATCGCGGTGGGCGGCGAAGGCGACAGTGTCGGCGAGACCCTGCTGCACGGCGCCCTGGGCAGCGGCGCGAACGCCACCGGGCAGCCGGTGGGCGTATTCGCGCCGGCGATGGCCGCCGACGCGATCGTGCTGGACGACAAGGCGCCGGTGTTCGCCGGCGCGCGTCCGGCCGACGTGGTGGATCGCTGGCTGTTCTCGGGCAACCGCAACCTGGTGCGCGAGGTGCGCGTGGCCGGTGGGACCGTGGTCAGCGCGGGCCGGCACCGCGATGCGGAGGCGATCGCGGCGCGCTACCGGCGCGCGGTGGAGCAGGTGCTGGCGGAATGATGGCGCGCTGGTGTCATCTCCCTTGTAGGAGCTCCCTTCAGGGGCGACCCGAGGCGGTTGGAAGGCGCCGCATTCAACGCACAGCCTCCGGATCGGTGGCGTTGAACGTGGCTGCGGCCAACCGCCTCGGGTCGCCCCTGAAGGGAGCTCCTACAAGGGCGGCGGTGCGGACTGCGGGGGGTCAGAACAGCAGCGAGGCCATCTTCCTGCGGTACTGGCCGACCAGGTCCTCGTCCTCGACGATGCGGAACGCATCGATCAGCGCCTTCTTCGGCAACCCGTCCTCGTAGCCGCGATCGCGGCGCAGCATCTCGATCAGCTGTTCCAGGCCGGCGGCGGCGTCGCCGCCGACCAGGTGGTGCACCGCCAGCAGGTGGCGCGCCCTGAGGTCGCCGGGGTCGGCGGCGATGGCCTGTTCCAGCACCGGCAGCGGCGGCGCGTCCCCGAGCAGGGCGGCGAAGCCCAGGCGCGCACGCGCGCGCACGCTGCGGTCGTCGGTGGCCAGGTTGGCCGGCAACGCGTCGAGCAGCTGCTCGGCTTCGGTGGCCGCGCCGGTCTTCAGCAGGGCCAGGGCCAGATCCAGCTTGAGCTCGTCCTTGTCCGGCTCCGCCTGCACGGCGTGGCGCAGGCGAACCACCTCGTCGTGCGGATCCAGCGGCGCCGCTTCGACCGGCTCCGCGGCGGCGGCGGCGGCCTGCGGCTCGATCCCGTGCTGCTGCAGGAACTGGCGCAGCTGGCCTTCCGGCAGCGCGCCCTGGAACGCGTCCACCGGCTGCCCGCCGACCAGCAGGAAGACGCTGGGCACCGAGCGGATCTGGAACGCGGCGGCGATCTGCTGCTCCTTGTCCACGTCGACCTTGGCCAGGACGAAGGCGCCGCCGTACTCGCCGGCCAGCTTCTCCAGCACCGGGGTCAGCGACTTGCACGGCCCGCACCAGGTCGCCCAGAAGTCGACCAGCACCGGCGTCTGCAGCGACTGCTGCAGGACCGCGGTCTCGAAGGTGTCGGTGGTGACGTCGATGACGTGGGGCAGATCGGCCATGGGGGATTCCGGTGGGGGGCAATGGCGCCGAGATGGTGGCGGCGCGGGGAGCTTACAAGCGGATGTAAGGTCCAGTTGACATGCGGTGCCTGCGATGTAAGGTGGATTTTACCTCCGCAAGCCCGGCTCCGATGAGTGCAACCCCGGTCGGCAACGAGATCCGCCGCTGGCGCTTCGAGCGCGGCGAGATGACCCAGCAGGCGCTGGCCAATGCCTGCGGCGTGACCCGCCAGACCATCATCGCGCTGGAGGCGGGGCGCTATGCTCCATCGCTGGAACTCGCGTTCCGCATCGCCCGCGCGTTCGGCGTCGGGGTGGAGGACGTCTTCCACTGGAGGGAAACATGAATCCGATCGAACGCTGGCGCGTGCCGGCGGCACTGCTGGCGATCGCCAGCTGCGTGCTGGCGGCCGCGGTCGCCGGGCATGGGGTGGAGGGCTATTCGCACCTGCGCCATCCACTGGCGCTGCTGGGGGCGCGGCAGGTGCAGGAGGGCGTGCCGCTGTTCGGCCTGTTCGCGTTCGTGCTGCCGGGGCTGGTCGGCGCCTGGATCGCGCTGGGCGTGCGCGACCGCTTGCCGGACGGGAGCGGCTGGAGCACGCGGATCGGCGCGCAGCTGCTGGTGCTGGCGGCGCTGGCGTTCGCGGCACAGGGGGTGTTGCCGCTGGACCTGGAAAACCTGGATGGCGGCGGCAGCCGCTACCATGCCGCCGCCTGGCTGCTGTGGGCGCTCGCGTTCCCCGCCGGCGCGGTGTTGCTGGCGATGGAGCTGTGGCGCGCGCCGGGTTGGCGCCGCTTCGCCGCGGTCACCGCCGTGGTCGCGCTGCTGGTGGTGGCCGGGGGCTTCCTCGGCAGTGGCTGGATCGGCTCGGCGCTGGCGCAGCGGGTGGCCTTCGCCGCGTGGCTGGCCTGGGGCGTGTTCGCCGCCGCGGCCACGCCGGGCGGCGGCGTCAGCCGTGGCGCAGCTTGAGCACGAGGATCAGCAGCGCCAGCGCCAGGGTGATGATGTTGGACAGGATCATCGGCCAGGAATGCAGCACGATCCCGTAGGCCAGCCAGAAGCACAGGCCCACGGTGAACACCACGTACATTCCCAGCGAGATCGCCCCGGTGTCGCGGCTGCGCAGGGTCTTCAGCGCCTGCGGCACGAAGGCCGCGGTGGTCAGCGTGGCCGCGACGTAGCCCATCCACTCGCCGCTCATGGCGTCGCGCCGGCGGCGGCCGCCGCGCAATGCAGACCGGTGCCCGGCGGCGGCGCGGACTGCGCGGGGGTGGCGCAGGGGGCGGGCAGGGCCAGCGGCAGCAGGAAGGCGCGCATTCGATGGTCTCCGGGAGGTGTTCCGATGGTAGCCGTTGCAACGGCCGCCGATGCGCGCCCGCGGGCCGTACGCGCGGCGGTGCGTGCGCAGGGGCGCGCGCGTGCCGGGCGGGCCGGGTCCCGGGCGCGTCCGCAGACCGTTGCGGGGCCGGCCGCGTGGGCGTCCAAGTGGAGTGCGATGCTGCGCTGCGGTACCCTTGGCGACTTTGCCGCAGCCGCCGCGACCCGCAATGTCCGCCGTTCCCGAAAACGCTTCCTCCTACGATCCCCGCGCCGTGGAAACCGCCGCCCAGGCCTTCTGGGACGGCAGCCGCGCCTTCGAGGTCGACGAGGCCTCCGACAAGCCCAAGTACTACTGCCTGTCGATGCTGCCGTACCCGTCCGGCGCGCTGCACATGGGCCACGTGCGCAACTACACCATCAGCGACGTGATCAGCCGCTACAAGCGCATGACCGGGCACAACGTGCTGCAGCCGATGGGCTGGGACGCGTTCGGCCTGCCGGCGGAGAACGCGGCGATCAGGAACCGGACCGCGCCGGCGAAGTGGACCTACGCCAACATCGACCACATGCGCAGCCAGCTCAAGTCGCTGGGCTACGCCATCGACTGGTCGCGCGAGTTCGCCACCTGCACGCCGGACTACTACGTCCACGAGCAGCGCATGTTCACCCGGCTGATGCGCAAGGGCCTGGCCTACCGCAAGAACGCGGTGGTGAACTGGGACCCGGTCGACCAGACAGTGCTGGCCAACGAGCAGGTGATCGACGGCCGCGGCTGGCGTTCCGGCGCGCTGGTGGAGAAGCGCGAGATCCCGCAGTGGTTCCTGAAGATCACCGAC
>CAZBDE010000162.1:0-6623 GCA_964490415.1 uncultured Pseudoxanthomonas sp.
TGATCGACATCATCGGCCCCTCGAACGTGGCGATCATGTAGAACGAGATGGCCACGATCAGGAACTTCAGGATCGGGTCGGTGCGCAGCTTGTACCAGACGCCGGACAGGGTCATCACGCCGTTGATCGCGCCGCCCCACGAGGGCGCCAGCAGGATCAGCGAGAACACCATGCCCAGCGACTGCGCCCAGTCCGGCAGCGCGGTGTACAGCAGGTGGTGCGGGCCGGCCCACATGTACACGGCGATCAGCGCCCAGAAGTGCACGATCGACAGCCGGTAGGAGTAGATCGGCCGCTGCGCCTGCTTGGGCACGAAGTAGTACATCATGCCGAGGAAGCCGGCGGTCAGCAGGAAACCGACCGCGTTGTGGCCGTACCACCACTGCACCATCGCGTCGACCGCGCCGCTGTAGACCGGGTAGGACTTGGTCGGCCCGGCCGGGATCGCGATGTTGTTGACGATGTGCAGCAGCGCGATGGCGAGGATGTAGGCGCCGTAGAACCAGTTGGCCACGTAGATGTGCTTGACCCGGCGCCGGACGATGGTGCCGAAGAACAGCACCGCGTAGGCCACCCACACCACCGTGATCAGCAGGTCGATCGGCCATTCCAGCTCGGCGTACTCCTTGCCCTGGGTCCAGCCCAGCGGCAGGCTGATGGCCGCCAGCACGATCACCAGCTGCCAGCCCCAGAACACGAACGCGGCCAGCCGGTCCGAGATCAGCCGCGCGTGGCAGGTGCGCTGGACCACGTGCAGGCTGGTGGCGAACAGCGCGCTGCCGCCGAAGGCGAAGATCACCGCATTGGTGTGCAGCGGCCGCAGCCGGCCGTAGCTGAGCCAGGGCAGGTCGAAATTCAGGGCCGGCCAGTACAGCTGGGCGGCGATCAGCACGCCCACGGCCATCCCCACGATGCCCCAGACCACGGTCATCACCGCGAACTGGCGCACCACCTTGTCGTTGTAAGTCCCCTGCACGCTTTGCATGCGGTCCGTTCCTCAGTCTGCACGGGGCAATGATCCCCCCGTAGGGTGGAGACGGGCATTGATCCGGATCAATGCGCGGCCGACGCTGCCGGGTTACCCCTTCAAGCTGGACGAGGCCATGCCTGCGGACTGGAGGTGCGGGACCGCCTGTCTGCCTGCCGGCGCTGGGTTAGCCCTTGGCGGCAAGCATAGGCCGTCTGCATGGCGGTGTGGAATGGACCCAATGTCCTAGGCCCCCGTGGCCGGGGCGGGGTGGGGATCGCCGGCCCGGACCTGTATCTTCAGGCAGGCCATGGATGCGGAGACTGCGACAGCATGAGCACCTACGCCCTGGAGGCCGTGTTCCGGCCCGCCTCGGTCGCCGTGGTCGGCGCCAGCCCGCGCGAGCGCTCGGTCGGCCGGGCGGTGGTCCGCAACCTGCGCGAGGCCGGGTTCGCCGGGCCGGTCGGCCTGGTCAATCCGAAGTACCGGCAGATCGACGGCATTCCGGCCGTGGCGCGGCTGGCCGACCTGCCCTTCAGGCCCGAGCTGGTGGTGGTGTCCACGCCCGCGGCCACCGTACCGGGGGTGATCGCCGAGGCGGTCGCGGTCGGCGCACGCGCGGCGGTGGTGGTGACCGCGGGGCTGGGCCAGGGGCCGGGCTCGCTGCTGGAGCAGCTGGAAGCGGTGGCGCGGCCGCATGGCCTGCGCATCGTCGGCCCGAACTGCCTGGGAGTGATGGCGCCGCACGCCGGGCTCAACGTCAGCTTCGCCGCGCGCAGCCCGCTGCCGGGCGACCTGGCCCTGGTGTCCCAGTCCGGCGCGATCGCCGCCGGCCTGGTGGAGTGGGGCGCGGCGCGCTCGATCGGGTTCTCGGCGGTGGTCTCGCTGGGCGACGCGCTGGACGTGGACTTCGGCGACCTGCTCGACTGGTTCGCCCAGGACCCGAAGACCCGCGCGATCCTGCTCTACATCGAATCGATCCGCGACGCGCGCAAGTTCATGTCCGCCGCGCGCGCGGCCGCGCGGGCCAAGCCGGTGGTGGTGGTCAAGTCCGGCCGCCACGCACAGGGAGCCCGGGCCGCCGCCACCCATACCGGCGCGCTGGCCGGTTCCGACGCGGTCTACGACGCGGCCTTCCGCCGCGCCGGCCTGCTGCGGGTGCTGGCGCTGGACGAACTGTTCGCGGCCACCGAGACCCTGGGCCACGTGCGCAGCGCACCGGGGCGGCGGCTGTCGATCCTGACCAACGGCGGCGGCATCGGCGTGCTGGCGGTGGACCGGCTGGTCGACCTGGGCGGCACCCTGGCGGCGCTGGACGAGGCGGGGACGATCGCCCGGCTGGACGCGGTGCTGCCATCGACCTGGTCGCGCTCCAATCCCGTGGACATCGTCGGCGACGCCGATGCGGCCCGCTATACCGCGGCGCTGGAAGCCCTGCTGGAAGACCGCGGGAACGACGCGGTGCTGGTGATGAACGTGCCCACCGCGCTGTCTTCCTCCGAGGAAGCGGCCCGGGCGGTGGCCGAGGTGCTCGGTCGCCGGCCGCGCCCGGGTGCCGGCAAGCCGGTGCTGGGCGTGTGGCTGGGCGACAAGCCCGGGGCGCTGGCCACGCTCGATGCCGCCGGCGTGCCCACCTACGCCACCGAGGCCGATGCGGTGCGCGGCTTCATGTACCTGGTCCGCCACCGCGAGGCGCAGCAGGCGCTGATGGAAACCCCGCCGAGCCTGCCGGACGATTTCGTGGTCGACGCCGCCGCCGCGCAGGCGGTGGTGGCCGGCGCACTCGCCGAAGGGCGGCGCTGGCTGGACCCGCTGGAGGTCACCGCGCTGCTGCAGGCCTACGGCATCCCGATCACGCCGGCGGTGCTGGCGCCGGACCCGGAGGCGGCGGTGGCCGCGGCCGCACCGATGCTGGCCAAGGGCGATCCGGTGGCGCTGAAGATCCTTTCGCCCGACATCGTGCACAAGTCCGACGTCGGCGGCGTGCGCCTGAACCTGGCCAGCGAGGCGGCGGTGCGCGAGGCCGCCGCCGGGATCCTCGCCCGCGCGCGCCAGGCGCGGCCGGAAGCGCGCATCGACGGCGTTGTCGTGCAGCCGATGATCACCCGGCCGAAGGCGCGCGAACTGATCTGCGGCCTGGCCGACGACGCCACCTTCGGCCCGGTGATCGTGTTCGGCCGCGGCGGCACCGCGGTGGAGGTGATCGACGACAAGGCCCTGGCCCTGCCGCCGCTGGACCTGCGTCTGGCCCACGAACTGATCTCGCGCACGCGGGTCTCGCGCATCCTCAAGGCCTATCGCGACGTGCCGGCCGCGGACGAGCGCGCGGTGGCGCTGGTCCTGGTCAAGCTGGCGCAGCTGGCCGCCGACATCCCGCAGATACGCGAACTGGATATCAATCCGTTGCTGGCCGACCGGGACGGCGTGGTGGCCGTGGACGCGCGCGTGGCCATCGCGCCCTGGGACGGCCCGGTGCAGAAGGGGCCGTGGCATTCGCGCTTCGTGGTGCGGCCGTATCCGAAGGAGTGGGAACGCACGGTCGCGCTGCCGCACGCGCGGCGCATGTTCGTGCGCCCGGTGCGGCCGGAGGACGAGGCGCTGTTCCTGGAGTTCTTCTCGAAGGTCAGCGACGAGGACCTGCGGCTGCGCTTCTTCTCGGCGGTGCGCCACTTCAGCCACGAGTTCATCGCCCGCCTGACCCAGCTCGACTACGCCCGTTCGATCGCGCTGGTGGCGATCGACCCGGACAACGGGCAGATGCTCGGCGCGGTGCGGCTGCTGGCCGACGCCAACTACGAGCGCGGCGAGTACGGGATCCTGGTGCGCTCGGACCTGAAGGGCTACGGGATCGGCTGGAAGCTGATGGAGATCATGATCGAGTACGCCGGCTCGATCGGCCTGAAGACCGTCGAAGGCCAGGTGCTGCGCGAGAACGTGACCATGCTGGCGATGTGCCGGCAGCTGGGCTTCCGGATCCGCGCCGATGCGGACGACCCGACGCTGATGGACGTGACCCTGGAGATCGCCGGGCGCTGACCGCACTACGCGCCGCGCACAAGCCACTTTCCCGGGCGGCCCCCCGTAGAGCGGGGCTTGCCCCGCTGCTCTTGCTCTTTCCTGTTTCCGGATACTGCCCCGCGGGAAAAAAAGCAGCGGGGCAAGCCCCGCTCTACAGGGTCGAGGCGGGGATGCGGACGTGGCCTTCCATCAGGATGCGCGCGCTGCGGCTCATCACCGCCCGGGTCACGGTCCACTGGCCGTCGACCTGCGCCACCGCCGCGCCCACGCGCAGGGTGCCCGACGGGTGGCCGAAGCGCACCGCCTCGCGCGTACCGCCGCCGGCGGCGCGGTTGACCAGGGTGCCCGGCACCGCGGCGGCGGTGGCTATGGCCACCGAGGCGGTGCCCATCATCGCGTGGTGCAGCTTGCCCATCGACATCGCGCGCACGTTGAGGTCGATCGCATCGGCGGCGATGGCCTTGCCGCTGGAGGTGGTATAGGCCCGTGGCGGCGCGACGAAGGCGACCTTCGGCGTGTGCTGGCGCGTGGCGGCCTCCTCCGGCGTGCGGATCAGGCCCATGCGCAGCGCGCCGGCGACGCGGATCGCTTCCAGCTTCGCCAGCGCGGCCTTGTCCTCGTTGATCGCCGGCTGCAGTTCGGTGCCGTCGAAGCCGATCGCGGCGGCATCGACGAACACCGTCGGGATGCCGGCGGCGATCAGCGTGGCTTCCAGCGCGCCGATGCCAGGCACGTCCAGCGTGTCCACCAGGTTGCCGGTCGGGAACATCGCCCCGCCGCCCTCGCCCTCGTCGGCCGGATCGATGAACTCCAGCACGATCTCGGCGGCCGGGAAGGTCACCCCGTCCAGCTCGAAGTCGCCGCTCTCCTGCACCTGGCCGCCGGCGACCGGCACGTGGGCGAGGATGGTCTTGCCGATGTTGGCCTGCCAGATGCGCACCGTGCAGATGCCGTCGGTGGGAACGCGCGCGGGATCGACGTAGCCGGCGTGGATCGCGAACGCGCCGGCGGCGGTGGACAGGTTGCCGCAGTTGCCCGACCAGTCGACGAAGTCGGTGTCGATCGACACCTGTCCGTACAGGTAGTCCACATCGTGGCCGGGTCGCGCGCTCGGCGAGAGGATCACGCACTTGCTGGTGCTTGAGGTGGCCCCGCCCATGCCGTCGGTCTGCTTGCCGTAGGGATCGGGCGAGCCGATCACGCGCTGGAACAGGCGGTCGCGTGCCGCGCCAGGCACCTGCGCCGCAGCCGGAAGATCCTCCAGGCGGAAGAACACGCCCTTGGAGGTGCCGCCACGCATGTAGGTGGCGGCGATGCGAAGTTGCGGAAGTGTGTTCATGGGAGGCGTGCCTGGAAAGGAGGAGTTCAAAGCAGGCCGAGCTGCAGGGCTGGTGGCGCCGGTGGCGCGCGCAGGGGCCAGGCCTCGACCGTTTCGTAGCGGTAGTCCTTGCCGCGGCCGGCGACCTGGACCAGTTCGATGGTGTCCAGCAGCCAGTCCACCGCCGGAATGGCAAGGGTTCCGATGCCCTGGCTGGCGCTGTAGCTGACGGTGACGTGCGCCCGGTGGCCGTGCACGTGCCCGATCCCCTGCGCGCGGAGCCGGTCCTGCACCTCGGCCAGCAGCAGGGCCAGGCCCTCGGGCTTGCCGTGCGAGGGCAGGAACTCCCAGTGGATGCGGCCGGCTTCGGACCCGGAGCTGCGCACCTGGTCGAAGCGGAGCTGGAACGCATGCGCTTCCAGTCCGGCGCAGGCGCGGCGCATCGCTTCGAGCGAAGCGGGCGGCTGCAGGTCCGAAAGCGTCTGGTGCCAGTTGCGCGGCGGGTACAGCGCACCGCCCAGCCTGGCGTCGAGCCCGCCGATGGCGAGCGCGCGCAGCAGCGCCTCGCGCACGGCCCCCGGCACCCGCGCCATGACGAACAGCTCGCCGGGCCGGGCCATCTCAGGCCGCCTTCGCCGCCTCGAGGAAATCCTGGGCGAAGCGCTGCAGCACGCCGCCGGCTTCGTAGATCGAGACTTCCTCGGCGGTATCCAGGCGGCAGGTCACCGGCACCTCGACGCGTCCGCCATCGCGGCGGTGGATCACCAGGGTCAGGTCGGCGCGCGGCGCGCGCGCGCCGACCACGTCGAAGGTCTCGGTGCCGTCGATGCCGTACGTGTTGCGGTTCTCGCCCGGCCTGAACTCCAGCGGCAGCACGCCCATGCCGATCAGGTTGGTGCGATGGATGCGCTCGAAGCCTTCGGCCACGATCGCCTCGACGCCGGCCAGGCGCACGCCCTTGGCGGCCCAGTCGCGCGAGCTGCCCTGGCCGTAGTCGGCGCCGGCGACGATCAGCAGCGGCTGGCGGCGTTCCATGTAGGCCTCGATCACCTCCCACATGCGCATGACCTCGCCTTCCGGCTCCAGCCGCGCCAGCGAGCCCTGCCGCACCTTGCCGTCCGCGTCGCGGACCATCTCGTTGAGCAGCTTCGGATTGGCGAAGGTCGCGCGCTGCGCGGTGAGGTGGTCGCCGCGGTGGGTGGCGTAGGAATTGAAGTCCTCTTCCGGCAGGCCCATCTGCGCGAGGTATTCGCCGGCGGCGCTGCTGGCGAGGATCGCGTTCGAGGGCGAGAGGTGGTCGGTGGTGATGTTGTCGCCGAG
>CAZBDE010000163.1:0-6567 GCA_964490415.1 uncultured Pseudoxanthomonas sp.
AGTAGTGGCTTCCGAAGCCATTGGTCGGGGGTTCGAATCCCTCCAGGCGCGCCATCTCCCCCGGGACAGATCTGGGACGCCATTGGGACACGTCCAGATGGGGCTCGTCGGCATGACGAGTACAAGCCTCCGGCCGGTACACGGCGGTGCTTTCAACCACGACCCGATATCAATCCGCGCAGACCGGCACTTCGCTGGCTTGCTGAGCCTGCGCCCGCATGGATAGGGCCTACGCCGATACCGTGCGCCTGCTGCTTTCTCGTGTTCGAGAACGAAGCATCGTCCTGAAGGCTTTCAGGCCCCCTGTCGGTTAGTTGTATTACGGGTAAATGCTGTGTAGTCTATTTACAGCTATTATGCGTTTATCTGCATGGCGGGTAACTCTATGGCCAGTTCCACCCATCCCCTGATCAACCCACGGCAGCTCGGGACGATCCTCCAGTCCGCGCGCAAGGCACAGCGCCTCACCCAGACGGAACTGGCCGAGCGCGTCGGCATGAGCCAATCCCGGATCTCCTACCTGGAGAAGCACGCTGCCGAGATCAATGTCGGGCAGCTGATTCGGATATGCGCGGCACTTGGCCTGGAGCTGACGATCGGAACACGCGACCAGGCCAAGGCTTCCACAACCCCGGGCGAGGACTGGTGACATGGGGCGGCCTTCGCACAGCCGCAGCCTGAGCCTCTGGGCCAATGGCGTCCATGTCGGCCGATGGACCATTCCCGCCCGCGGGGACATGGAGCTGCAGTACGACGAGGCATGGGTCAACGATGCGCGCGGGCGTCCGCTCTCCCTCTCCCTGCCATTCAACCTGCACGGCCAGGCCATCAAGGGCCAGGCGGTGGCCAACTTCTTCGACAACCTGTTGCCGGACAGCGATGCGATCCGGCGGCGCGTCGCCGAGCGCTTCGCCACCGGTTCGGTGGATCCGTTCGACCTGCTCCAGGCCGTAGGACGGGATTGCGTCGGTGCCCTCCAGATCCTTCCCGATGGCGGCCAGCCCCAAGGCTTCGACAGGGTCGAAGGTGTGCAGCTGTCGGAAGAGGACATCGAACGCCACCTGCTCGAGACGGTAACGCTGCATGGATTCGCCGGGCACCAGGATCCGGACGACGACTTCCGGATATCGCTGGCCGGCGCGCAGGAAAAGACCGCCTTCCTGCGCTGGGACGGAGCCTGGCATGCCCCCCGCGGTGCCACGCCCACCACACATATCTTCAAGCTTCCACTGGGACTGGTCGGCAACAAGAGGGCCGACATGACCACCTCGGTGGACAACGAATGGCTGTGTCTGCGCCTGTTGAAGGCCTACGGCCTGCCCACCGCCAATGCGGAGATCGCCACCTTCGGCCAGCAGCGCGTGCTGGTGGTCGAACGCTTCGACCGGCGGCCGTCATCGGATGGATCCTGGCTGCTGCGCCTGATGCAGGAAGACTTCTGCCAGGTGGCGGGACTCTCGCCTCTGCTCAAGTACGAGAGCGACGGCGGGCCGGGCCTGAAGGACCTTTTCGCCACCTTGGTGGGGTCCGAGCGCCCACGGGAGGACATGCGCACCCTGATGGCGTCGCAGATCCTGTTCTGGCTCCTGCGCGCCCCGGATGGCCACGCCAAGAATTTCAGCATCGAGCTGCTGGCGCGTGGCCGCTACCGGCTGACCCCGATGTACGACGTCATGTCGAGCTATCCCGTGCTCGGGGATGGGCCTGCCCATTGGTCGCCATTTACCGTCAAGCTGGCCATGGCGCTGCTGGGCAGGAACAGGCACTACAGGATGCACGACATCCAGCGGCGGCATTTCAACAGCACGGCGCGGATCGTCAACTACGGGTCCGATGCCGAGCCGCTGATCGAGGAACTCCTCACCCGCACGCCGGCCGCGATCGCCCAGGTGGCTGCCGAGCTTCCAGCCGGATTCTCCGACCATGTGGCCAACACCATCCTGGAAGGACTGGAGAAATCCGCAGCAGCGCTGGCTGCCATGTCGCCATAAAGAGGCGGCGTCAGGCTCACGGGGAGGCTTGGCATAAGGAGGATGTGTCCAGCGGCTATCGCAGCCCTGGATTTCCCGGAACACGTCGCCCATCCACTCCTACAGAAGAGCCTGGACCTCGGCCGCAGTAGGCGCATAGGCGCCGGAGCGGGTGCATGCGACCGCGGCGGTGGCGGCGGCGAAGCGGACATGTTCGGCCAGCGATGCGGACGGGCGCTGCAGCAGGCTGGCGAGGTAGCCGCCGATGCAGGCGTCGCCCGCGCCGACGGTGTCGGCCACCGCCACCTCGAACGCGGGCTGCACGACGCGGGCCTCGCCTGCGTATGCGGTCATGCCATCGCCACCGCGCGTGTACAGCAGGGTCGCCGCCGGCGCCAGCGCGCGCACGCGCGCCAGCGCTTCCTCCACCGCCAGTGCCGGATAGACGTGGCGCAGGTCCTCGTCGGACATCTTCACCACCGTCGCCAGCGCGGCCATGCGCTCGAACAGCGGCCGATAGCCGGCATCCATCAGGTTGCGCCAGTTCGGGTCGAAGCTGACCGGCACGCCGGCCGCGTGCAACGCTTCGGCGATCGCGACCAGGCGCGCACCCAGCGGCTGCCGCACCAGGCTGATGCAGCCGAAGTGGCCGAACTCGCAGGCGCGCGCCCAGCCCTCGGGCAGGCGCGAGGGGTCGAAGGCCAGGTCGGCGCTGTCGTTGCCGAGGAAGAAGTACTGCGGCGGGTCCAGCTGGTGGACCATCGCGATCAGCGGCGCTTTCGCCACCACCTGCAGGAAGCGCGGGTCCAGTCCGGCGGCCCGCGACTTGTCGACGATCTCGCGGCCGAACAGGTCGTCGCTGACCGCGCCGCCCCAGCCGGTGGGCAGGCCCAGGGTGGCCGCCACCCGCGCCACGTTCCAGCAGGCGCCACCGGCGACGCTGCGCCAGCCATCGGCGCCGCTGCGGACCATGTCGGTCAGTGCTTCACCGAACACGACCAGGCGCGGCAGCGCGCCCGGGTGGTCGGCGCGATCGTCCATCGCCGCTGCCGGGCTCAGGCGTCCCCGGCCACGGCCGCCGCCGGCGGGGCCAGCGCGCGCGATTTCACCAGCAACCCGTAGCAGGCGATCCACGCGTAGCACACCGCCGGCACCAGCAGCGCCAGCGCCAGGCCGATGCGGTCGGCGGCGAACCCCATCAGCAGCGGCACGATCGCGCCACCGACGATGGCCAGGCACAGGATGCCCGAGGCGCCCGGGGTGTCTTCGCCCAGCCCGTCGATGGACAGGGTGAAGATGGTCGGGAACATCACCGAGTTGAACAGGCCGATCGACAGGATCGCCACCGCCGCCGCGGTGCCTTCCAGGGTGGTGGCCGCCAGCAGCGCCAGGCCGCCGGCGCATACCGCACACGCCGCCAGCACCACGCCGGGCGGAACGAAGCGCAGCACCCACGCGCCGATGAAGCGGCCGACCATGGCCAGGCCCCAGTACACCGCGATCAGGTTGCCGGCCGCATGCTCGGAACCGACGGCCCCGGCCATGATCAGGTAGTTCACCAGCGCGCTGCCGATGGCCACCTCGGCACCCACGTACAGGAAGATCGACAGCGCGCCCAGGCTCAGCCGCGGGATCCGCAGCAGGCGCAGGTAGTCGCTCTGGCCGACCGCGCGCACCGCCGGCACCTGCGCGCGGCGGAACCACCAGCACAGCGCGGCCAGCACCAGCAGCACGCCGGCGATGATCATGTACGGCAGGCGCACGTGGCTGGCCTGTTCGACGCGGAACGCGGCCAGCGCCGCTTCGTCCAGACCCGCGGCCGGCTCGGCCACGCCGGAGGCCAGGATCAGCGCCGAGCCGAACAGCGGGCCGATCATGGTGCCGAAGGAATTGAACGCCTGGGCCAGGGTCAGCCGGCTGTGCGCCCGCGCCGGATCGCCCAGGCCGGCGGCCAGCGGATTGGCCGCCACCTGGACGATGGTGATGCCGCCGGCCAGCACGAACAGCGCGGCCAGGAACGCCGGGTAGTAGCCCATCGAGGCGGCCGGCGAGAACATCAGGCAACCGCCGGCCATGATCGCCAGGCCGATCACGATCCCGCGCATGTAGCCGATCCGGCTGACCAGCAGCCCGGCCGGGATGGAGACGATGAAGTAGGCCAGGAAGAAGCAGAACTGGGTCAGCATCGCCTCGGCGTAGTTCAGCGAGAACGTGGCCTTGAGCTTGGGGATCAGCACGTCGACCAGCACCGTGCAGAAGCCCCAGGCGAAGAACAGCGCGATGACCAGCGGCAGCAGCCGCGACGACGCGGTGGTGCTGGCGGTCGCGCCGGCCGCGGATTCCTGTTGCCCCGAAACATGCATCGTGCCGCTCCCGTGTGGCGGCGATGCGGTCGCCGCGTCCGTCCCGCGATGATGGCGGCAATATGCCAGGCGCAAGTCAGGTAACGTTATCCATTGTCGCCCCCGGCTTCATCCTGCATCGCAGCAAGCCGCGTTCCGCCTTTTTGGCGTTTTTTTGTAGGAGCTCCCTTCAGGGGCGACCCGACGCCGCCGGAACACGGCCACGTTCAACGCCCCACCCCGGGGAGCCCGCGCAATGGCGTCGCGCGATCCGGCCATCTCGGGTCGCCCCTGAAGGGAGCTCCTACAAAAGCGCCAGTGCAATGCCGGCGAACACCGCCGCGCCGATCCAGTTGTTGTGCAGGAACGCGCGGAAGCACGGCCCGCGTTCGCGGCGGCGCGCGATCCAGAACTCGTACGCCACCAGCCCCGTGGCCACGCCCAGCGCGGCCCAGTAATACGTCCCCAGCTGCGCCTGCCTGCCGACCAGGGCCAGGCCCAGCAGGGTCAGCGCGTACAGGATCCCCTGCGCGACCAGGTCCAGGTCGCCGAACAGGATCGCGGTGGACTTGGAACCGGCGCGGATGTCGTCCTCGCGGTCGACCATCGCGTACCAGGTGTCGTAGGCGGTGGCCCACAGGATGTTGGCGCAGTACAGCAGCCAGGCCAGCGCCGGCACCGTACCCTGCACCGCGGCGAACGCCATCGGGATGCCCCAGCCGAAGGCCATGCCCAGGTACACCTGCGGCAGGTAGGTGTGGCGCTTCAGGTACGGATAGGTCGCGGCCAGGAACAGGCCGGCGAAGCTCAGCCACATGGTCAGCCGGTTCAGGGTCAGGACCAGGGCGAAGGCGGCCAGCATCAGCACCGCGAACACCGCCAGCGCCTCGCGTCCGGACACCGCGCCGGTGGCCAATGGCCGCTGTTTCGTACGCGCGACCTGCGGGTCCAGCCAGCGGTCGGCGTAGTCGTTGATCACGCAGCCGGCCGAGCGGGTCAGCCACACACCGGCGGTGAACACGAACAGCGTCCACAGCGGCGGCACGCCCTCGGCGGCCAGCCACAGCGCCCACCAGGTCGGCCACAGCAGCAGCAGCACTCCGATCGGGCGGTCGCCGCGGACCAGTTTCCAGTATTGCCCCAGGCGCTCGCGCCAGCGCGGCACCGGCGCCCGCCAGGGGGATTCGAAGCGTTCGTAAGCCATGGGTGCAAGGGTAAGGCATCGATGCCGGCGCTGCGCCGTTGATGGCGCGCCGTTGTAGGAGCTCCCTTCAGGGGCGACCCGAGGCCGTCGGAACACAGCCGCGTTCAACGCGCCGGCTCTGGAAACCCCGCGCAATAACACCGCGCCCTTCATTGCCCTCGGGTCGCCCCTGAAGGGAGCTCCTACAAGAGCTGGGACCGACAGCTGTATCCTTGGATGCCGATGCCACAGGGGTTCTGCATGATTCCAGTGATCCTTTCCGGCGGTTCCGGCACCCGCCTGTGGCCGCTCTCGCGCGAGGCCTATCCCAAGCAGTTCCTGCCGCTGGCCGGCACCGACACCATGCTCCAGGCCACCTGGAACCGGGTCGCGCCGCTGGCCTCCGGCGCGCCGCTGGTGGTGGCCAACGAGGAGCACCGCTTCATGGTCGCCGAGCAGCTGCGCGAGGCCGGTTGCACTCCGGCGGCGATCCTGCTCGAACCGGTGGGCCGCAACACCGCCCCGGCCATCGCCATCGCCGCGCTGCAGGCCACCGCCGGCGGCGAGGATCCGCTGCTGCTGGTGCTGCCCTCCGACCACGTGATCGCCGATGCGGCCGCGTTCCGCGCCGCGGTCGCCGCGGCCGCGCCGGCCGCCGGGGCCGGCAAGCTGGTCACCTTCGGCATCGTGCCCACCGGCCCGGAAACCGGCTACGGCTACATCAAGGGCGCCGCCGGGCAGGGCGTGCGCGCGGTCGAGCGTTTCGTCGAGAAGCCCGATGCGGCTACGGCCGAGGGCTACGTGGCCTCGGGCGAGTATTTCTGGAACAGCGGCATGTTCCTGTTCAAGGCCTCGCGCTACCTGGCCGAGCTGGAACGCCACCAGCCGGCGATGCTGGCCGCGTGCCGCGCCGCCTTCGACGCGGCGACGCGCGACGCGGACTTCGTGCGCCTGGACAAGGCCGCCTTCGCCGCCTGCCCGTCCGACTCGATCGACTACGCGGTGATGGAGAAGACTGCCGACGCGGCGGTGCTGCCGATCGCGGTGGGCTGGAACGACGTGGGCAGCTGGT
>CAZBDE010000164.1:0-3213 GCA_964490415.1 uncultured Pseudoxanthomonas sp.
ATGCAATCAGCGAACCATGACGCACCCGCCGCCCCCGATCGGCTGCTGAGGCTGCCCGCAGTGCTTGCCGCTGTGGGCTTGGGCCGAACGGCAGTGCTTGATCGGGTGAAGGCGGGCGACTTCCCCCGGCCGCACAAGGTGGGCCGCGCCACGCTGTGGAGTGAACGCGCGGTGCAGGGCTGGATTCGCTCGCAGCTCGGCAACTCGTGAGGCCCGACCATCTCCCGCCGGCCGAGCTGCTGCGCCTGGCCGATGCGCACCTTCGATCTTTGCAGCCTGCGCATCGAACTCAGTTCCGCCACGAGGGCCGACCGTACCGCGTGCGCTTCGACTATCCCGGCGTCGTCCTGGTGTTCGATGGCGCGTCGGGCGTGCTGTTGGCGCGCTCGCTTTCTGGCCACCCGACGACGCCTGCGTGACGCCCCCATCAAGCGACACCATCCGCGCGGCCCTGGCCTGCATCCCGCCCGACCTGACCCGCGAAGAATGGGCGCGGGTGGCGATGGCCCTGAAGGCCGAACTCGGTGATGCCGGCTTCGACCTGTTCGATGCATGGAGCCAGGGCGGCGAAACCTACGATGCCAAGGCCGCGCGCAGCACCTGGCGCAGCGTGAAGGCGGCGGGCGCCGTCGGCATCGGCACGCTGTTCCACCTGGCGCAGCGTCACGGCTGGAAGCCGGACGCGACGCAGGCGTCTGCGCAGCCGGAGAAAACCTCGCATCCTTCGAGTATTTCGCCGGACGCGACGCAGGCGTCTGCGCAGTCATCGAACCTCGAGCCGTTGAAGGCGCAGGCCGAGGCGCGGCGAGCCGCGGCGGCACGCGAGCAAGCCGGGCGCGAAACGCGCCAGCGCGAGGCCGCCACCGAATCGGCGCGGCTGTGGGCCGGCGCCAGCGAGGTAGGCGAATCGCCCTACCTGGTGCGCAAGGGCGTGCAGCCCTACGGCGTGCGCTTCGGCGCCGCCGGCGTGCTGCTGGTGCCCATGCGCGACGTGGCCGGCGAGCTGTGGAACCTGCAGAGCATCAAGCCCGCCAGGCCGGCCGGCGGCGGCCCGGAGAAGCTGTTCCTGAAGGGCGGCCGCAAGTCCGGGCTGATGCACTGGTGCGGCACGCCGGATGCGGCGCCCGTGCTGCTGGTGGCCGAGGGCTATGCCACGGCTGCCAGCGCGCACGAAGCCACCGGCCGGCCGGTGGCTGTGGCCTTCGATGCCGGCAACCTGGCGCCGGTAGTGCGGGCGCTGCGCGGGCGCTTCCCTGATGCACGCATCGTGGTGTGCGGCGACGATGACCGCGCCACCGCAACCCGCACGGGCCGCAACACCGGGCGCGAGAAGGCCACCGAAGCGGCGAAGCTGGCGCGGGGCGTGGCCGTGTTCCCCGAGGACCTGGCCGATGACGCCAGCGACTGGAACGATCTGCACCAGTCGGTGGGCCTCGATGCTGTGCGCACGGCGATCGAGACCGCCATACAGGCCGCGCAAGCGGCCGATGCAACGCGAGGGAAGGGCCAGGCCCGGAAAACGCAGCCTGCGGCCCGCCAGCGGGCCGCGCGGGGCGCTGACGACGACGTTGGCGACAGTGCGCCCAGCTTCGATGCCTTCCGCATGGATGAGGATGCCTTGTGGTTCGATCCGCCGGACGATGGATCGGGCAGCGCGGCGCGACCGGTGAAGGTGTGCGGCCCGCTTCGCGTCACGGCGCTGGCGCGGGATGCTCACGACAACGGCGCGGCGCTGCTGCTGGAATTCGACACGCCCTTCCGCGCCGGCCGGCGCTGGCTGATGCCGCTGCAGATGCTGGCCGGCGATGGCACCGCGTACCGCGCCGAACTGCTGAATCAGGGCTTCATGGTGCCGACCGATGCCAAGCGCCGGGCGCTGCTGACGGCCTACTTGCAAAGCCGCAGGCCGGCCGAGCTGGTGAAGATCGTTGATCGTGTGGGCTGGCATGGCCGGGCCTACGTGCTGCCCCGCGAAACGCTGGGCGACGACGGCGGCGAGCGCATCCTGTTCCAAAGCGACGCACCGACCGAAGGCACGTTCGGGCAGCGTGGCACCCTCGACCAATGGCGCGATCGCATCGGCCGGCTGTGCGTGGGCAACTCGCGGCTGATCTTCGGGGTGAGCTGCGCCTTCGCGGGGCCGATGCTGGCCTGGGCCGGCGGCACCGATGGCGGCGGCGTGCACTTCATGGGCGACTCGAGCTGCGGCAAGACGACGGCGCTGCGCGTGGCGGCGTCGGTGTGGGGCGGCCGTGACTACCTGCAGCGCTGGCGCGCCACCGACAACGGGCTCGAAGGCATGGCCGCGCAGCATTCGGACGCGCTACTGTGTCTGGACGAGCTGGCGCAGCTCGATCCCAAGGTGGCCGGCGAAAGCGCCTACATGCTCGCCAACGGGCAGGGCAAGAGCCGCGCCGGCCGCACGGGCGCGGCACGTCCGCGCCTGCACTGGCGCCTGCTGTTCCTGAGCGCCGGAGAAATCGGCCTCGCCGAGCACATGAGCGAGGCCAACAAGCGCACGCGGGCCGGGCAGGAACTGCGCATGATCGACCTTCCGGCCGATGCCGGCGCCGGGCGCGGCACCTTCGAAGAGCTGCACGAATTCGACAGCGGCGGCGCGCTGGCGCAGCAGTTGACACGCGCCACCGAAGTCACCTTCGGCACGGCGGGCCGCGCCTGGCTGGAGCACCTGACCGAGCGCACCGACGGGCTGGCACGCACGCTGCGCGAGCGCATGGAAGCGGCCGAAGCGCGGTTCATTCCCGAGCTGGCCAGCGGCCAGGTGCAGCGCGTCGGCCGTCGCTTCGCATTGGTGGCCGTGGCCGGAGAGATGGCCACCGAAGCGGGCTTGACCGGCTGGCCGGCGGGCGCGGCGATCGATGCGGCAGGGCGTTGCATCAATGCCTGGATCGAGGCGCGGCCGGCCGGCATCGGCATGAGCGAGGACGCGCAGATGCTGCGGCAGGTGCGTGGCTGGTTCGGCCTGCATGGCGATGCCCGCTTCACGGACTGGCACCGAGCCGACGATGACCATGCGCCCAAGACGATGAACCGCGCCGGCTGGCGCAAGGCCATCAAGACCACGACCGGCCTTGATGAATTGATCGGCTACGAATGGTTCGTGCTGCCCGACGTGTTCCGCACCGAGGCCTGCAAGGGCTTCAGCGAGCGGGCCGCGCTGCGCCTGCTCGATAGCCTGGGGCACCTGCACCG
>CAZBDE010000164.1:3313-6565 GCA_964490415.1 uncultured Pseudoxanthomonas sp.
GCCCACGCCAGACAGTGGGACGACGGGATGTCCCTGTGGTCCTGGACCTGGCGATTGCTGGGCCGCTATGGCCCCCGGGGGGAGGGCGAAAAGTTCAGAGCCCCCCGGCCGGGGACCGCGCGCCCCAGAGAGACTTTCGCGTGCGGGAGTTTCGGGGGGTGGGGGTACCCGATGAGCGGGTCTCGTGGAGTTTCGAACTTTCTTTGAGGACAGATCAGGGCATGCACACCGACCGACCAGACAGCGCCGTGTTCATCGACCTGGGCGACGACCGCGCCAACGAGAAGCGCCGCCGCCGCCGTGCCGCGACGCGCACCGGAACAGGGCCAGGCCGTGCTGGTGCCGTCGAATCGCGCGACCGCACCAGCCCGCGCCAGCCAGGCGCGGCCAGGCCGCCCGCCGACGAGCCGCAGGCGATGTTCTTCGGACCGCCGACTGAGCGGCGCCGGAAGTGATGCCGGGGTTCGACGAGCGGGTCGCCGAGTTGGCAGCCCAGATGCACGCGGCGGCCGTGGCCCGCGGCGCCGCCGTCACCGGCGACGGGCGGGTCGCGCCCGAGATCGCTGCCGAGCTGCTCGGCGTCAGCGCCGAGACGCTGCGGCGTTGGCGCGCGGAGGGCAACGGCCCGTGCCTGTTCACCGTCGGCGGCCGGATCACCTACGCACTGACCGACCTGGCCGGCTGGCTGCTGCGTCAGCGCATGACCGCGGCCGAGTTCGCCGAGCGGCAGGCTACGAACGCGTGCAGCGGCGTGCAACGCCGGCTGGCACCCGGCCGCCGCCGCGGCCAGGATTGAGCGTTCCCATCAACCCATCAATGACACGACCATGTACGACATCCAAAAGCCCGGCGCCGCCTTCGCTGGCGCCATGCTCTGCCGAGCGCTGCACCTGCACGAACCGCATGAGGCGATCGCGAAGGCCGTTCACCGCTACGGCCGCACGTCTGCCGAGGTCGCAGTCTTGCGCGCGGCGATTCCAGGCGCCGAGGCCGCCGACTTGGGCACCAGCGAGTTGGCCGGCGCGGCGCACGCGCAGCTGATCCAAGCCATCGAGGAGGCCTCGCTGCTGGGACGCCTGCGCAGCGCGCGCCGCGTGGCGCCGCAGCAGCCCTTCGTATGGCCCGGGCTGTCTAGCGCCGCGACCTGGGTCGGCGAAGGCAAGGCCGCGCCCGTCAGCCGGCTCGCCCTGAGCAAGGCCGCTTTGCCAGGGCGCAAGACCGTTGCGCTGGTTGTGGCCACGCAAGAGGCGCTGCAATCGCCCGGCGCCGCCGAAGCGATCCGGCATGACCTGGTCAACGCCACCGCTCGCGCACTTGACGGAGCCTTCCTGGACCGCAACTGGGCGGATGATGGCGAGACGCCGGCCGGCGTCGGCTACGGCGTGCTGCCCATCGCCAGCACGAATGACCCGGCGGCCGACATCGCGGCGGCGATCGAGGCCTTCACCGGCGACCTGCGCACCGCTGCGTGGATCATGCAGCCCGCCACCGCCGTAGCGCTCGCCCTGCGCCTGGGCGGGGTCGGCCTGGCCGCGGATCTGGGTGCACTCGGCGGCACGCTCTGCGGCATCCCGGTGTTGACGAGCGCGGCCGAAGCGGTCAGCACGAACGGCTTTGACATCACGCTGATCGACGCCGCCGGTCTGGCATACGTGCTCGAAAACCTGACCGTGTCGACTACCGATCAAGGCATGCTCGAGCTCGATGACGAACCGACCGGCGACGTGCTCGCGCCGACCGCAGCCACGGCGACGCGCGTCGCGCTGTGGCAGGCCGAGGCCGTCGCCTTCAAGGCCGTGCAGACTGCCAACTGGCGCGCCGTGCGGGCGCCTGTGATCGTCGCTGGCGTCGACTACGGAAGCTCGAGCTGATGAGCAGCACCCAAAAAACCCTGGGCGAGCAGCTGCTGGCCGCAATCGACAAGGCGCGCGACGAGGTCGCGTCGAGCGGCCACCCGGCGAAGGACCGCGGCCTGTTCATGACTTCGGCCATGGTGGCAGCAGAAATAGCGGTGCTTGCGCGCTACATGCTTGCCCTTGAGAAGCGCCTCGCGGAAGTGGAAGGCAAGGGCATCAAGTACGCCGGCGTTTGGCAGCGGGCGCAGGACTACGTGCGCGGCGACGTGGCGACGCACGACGGCTCGGCGTGGGTGGTCATCGCAGAACAGACCCGCGCCACGCCGGGCACCACCGATGGGTGGCAGCTGCTGGTGAAGGGGGCGCGATGATCGTCCATCGCGATATGCTGCTGCGCGAGGCACGCCGCCGGATCGACGAGGCCGTGCGCGCCGCCCTTCCCGAGATGCTGCGCGAAGCTGGTTGCCGCACAGACGCCGCAACCGTGGCCGCAGTGATGGCATGCCGAGATGCTCAGCTACAGGCGGTTGCCGAGCAGTACGTGGCGGACGAGCTGCGCAACTGGCTGCAGGAAACCGACGTTTCAGGGCTGCAGTAGGTGCCGCGCGTCCGAGTGCTGCCAGCGGGCAGGGGTCCCAGAGAAGCCGACATCGGGTATGCGATTGCGCTGTCGCGCGAGCTGGGGATGTACATCCGGCGACCTGGCAGCGACTGCATGTACACCGTGCACCAGCGCGGCCGGCCGATCTTCCAATGCCGCACCGTGCCCGAGGTTGTTGCCTGGCTCCGGGCACAATCGCCCGGGTGCACCGCCGCCCTGGCCGCCCTCTCGGTCAAATCTCCGTCGCGCTGATCGCCGCCTTCCGTGAGCACGGGCCCCAGACCGTGCGTGAGGCTGCGATCGCGGCACAGGTTGGCATCAGGGCCGCACGCGTCACGGCCGCCCGCCTGGTCGAGCGAGGACAAGTGGTGCCGGCCGACGATGCCGTCTGGCGCCGCCGCCTGAAGCTGGCTGACGATGGCGGCGGCCACCCCCCGACCGGTCCCGGCTGCGACCTGGCGGATGCGCTGAATGCGTGGCGTGTAGGGCGCGGCACAGCTTCGGACCGGGCCGACGATCCACCGATCTGTGGATAACTTTTGCTTGGCGGACGCCAGCGAACGATGACCGGCCCGGTTTTCCGCAGTTTCTGCAGTTGCTGCAGTGAAATTCCGCAGTTACACACCGTCCGGCGCGTGCCGTGCCTGTTCGCTGAAACACTTTTCTGCAGTTCCGCAGTTTCTGCAGTGCCGCTGTCGATCAAGGCGTTGGCCATGCAGTTGCCGCCCGAGCAGTGGCATAGCGTCGAGTGGCGCGAAGGCAGCAACTTCACGCTGCGCTCGCGCTTTGCGCGCC
>CAZBDE010000165.1:0-6456 GCA_964490415.1 uncultured Pseudoxanthomonas sp.
CAGTCCCAACGCCAACCAGGGGAAAGTGCACTCTGACCCCGGTTTTGGTTTTCTTCCCCGCCGGTGGCGGCGATGTCCAGGGCCTGGCCGCCGCACATGCCGGCCGCGCCGGAGGCGTCGGCCAGGGTACGGACCCAGTCGATGCGCAGCTGCGCCGGTGCGTCGGCCGCGGCCAGGGCGGAGAAGGCCAGGGTCTGCAGCGCGTCGCCGGCGAGGATCGCGGTGGCTTCGTCGAAGGCCACGTGCACGGTCGGCTGGCCGCGGCGCAGGTCGTCGTCGTCCATCGCCGGCAGGTCGTCGTGGACCAGCGAGTAGGCATGGACCAGTTCGACCGCGGCGGCGGGCAGGTCGAGCAGGGCTTCGTCCGCACCCAGGGCGCTGCCGGTGGCGTAGACCAGCAGCGGGCGCATGCGCTTGCCGCCGCCGAGGGTGGCGTGGCGCATCGCCGCGTGCAGGCGCGCGGGCTCGACGGCGGGGTCGGGCAGCAGGCGTTGCAGCGTGGCTTCGGTGCGCGCCGCCCAGCGCGCGAAGGCCTCACTCGCCATCGGGACCGGCGAAGGGCTGGGCGCTGTCGGGCTGTTCGGGGTCGGTGAGCAGGCGCACGCGCAGTTCGGCCTGTTCCAGCGCGGCCTGGCAGTGGCGGTAGAGGCCGACGCCGCGCTCGTAGGCGGCCAGCGAATCCTCCAGGCTCATCTCGCCCTGTTCCATCTTCTCGACCAGCTGCTCGAGTTCGTCCAGGGACTGCTCGAACTGCGCGACCGGCGAGGCGTCGGGGGTGGCTTTCTTGGGCATGGGCGAAGTGTGCGCGGTGCGGCCGGGAAGGGTCAACGAGGATCGACGCGGCCCGGGGCGCCGGCGGCGGGTGGATCCCAGGCCAGGTGCCAGCCGCGTGCGTGCAGCCAGGCGGCGAAGGCCGCGGAGCGGGCCACGTCGCCGGCGGCGAGCAGTTCGCCGCCGGCATCGGACAGCAGCGGCAGGTGCGCGCGGCACCAGGGCGGCACGCCGCGGTCCTGCAGCACGTGCTTGAGCGCATGCGTATGCGTGCGCCCCGGCAGGACCATGCGTTCGCCGCCACGGCGCGCGTGCACCCGCAGCGGGGCGTCGAAGCCGGCCACCGCAGCGCCGGTGCCGTCGTGCAGGTGCAGGCGGCCGCCGTCGGGCAGCCGCAGTGGCGCGCGGCCGTCCCATCCGGCCTGCCAGTGCGCGGGCAGCGGTTCGCGCCGCCGGTCGGCGTGGAGCACGTCGCGCCAGCGCAGCACGCGCGCGCCGGACCAGGCGAAGCTGGCCTGCGCGTCGGCGCGGGCGCCGAGCAGGTCGCGCCCGATGCGCTCCACCCCGCGCGCCGGCAGCGGCGGCAGGCCGAGCGTGCGCAGCCAGTGGCGCAGCACGCGGGCGCGGCGGGCCGCGGGCAGGGCCAGCAGCGCCGGCACGCGCAGGGTGCGCGGATCGTTTCCCGCATGCGTGCGCAGCAGCGCGGCATCCTCGTCCGCCAGCAGGAAGTCGGCCTCGGCGCTGAGCGCGGCGCTGCGGGCGAACGCGGCCGCCGCATGCGGCCAGCGTTCGCGCAGCCGCGGCAGCACCTGCAGGCGCAGGAAGTTGCGGTCCGGGTCGGGCAGGGCGTTGCTGGGGTCTTCGATCCAGGCGATGCCGTGCGCCCGCGCATAACCGAGCAGCGTGGCGCGCGGCAGTTCCAGCAGCGGCCGCCACTGCCAGGCCCGGCCCAGCGGACGCCAGGGACGCATCGCGCCCAGGCCTTCCGGGCCGGAGGCGCGCAGCGCGCGCAGCAGGAAGGTTTCGGCCTGGTCGTCGAGATGATGGGCCGTGGCGAGGACTTCGCCGGGGGCCAGGGTCGCCTGCAGGGCGGCGTAGCGCACCTCGCGCGCGGCCGCTTCCGGGCCGGCGCCGCGATCGCGCGGCACCTGCACTTCGACCACCCGCAGCGGCAGCCGCAGCGCGTCCGCCTCGCGCGCGCAGTGCGCGGCCCAGTCGCCGGCGGCGGCCTGCAGGCCATGGTGCACGTGCACCGCGCGCAGGCCGCGCGCGCGCAGCGCCGGCTCGGCGGCCAGGCGGTGCAGCAGCACGCTCGAATCGAGGCCGCCGCTGAACGCCACGACGATCGCGCCCGGCGCTTCGGCCGGCAGGTCCGGCAGCGGGATCAGGGGCGGAGTCGATGCGGCGGCCATGCGGCTATCGTAGCCGGCGGCCGCGGGCGCTCAGCGCAGCTGGCGCCAGATCACCACCAGCGCGCTGATCCAGCACACCGCGATGAACCAGGCCAGCACCCAGTCCGGATTGGTGCGGCGGTGGCGGAACAGGCGGTTGATCGCCACCGCGGCCAGCAGCGGCACCACGAACAGGGCCACGGGCAGGACCCAGCCGGGCAATGCGCTCATCGACGGTGCTTCCCGGGCATGCGGGCGCGGTGGGCGGCCGCGGGCCGCCGCGTCGTCGGCACCGCGGCGCCGGGCTCAGGCGGCCTCGTACGCACCATAGCCGTGCAGGCGCGCATAACGGCGCTGCACCAGTTCCGCGGCCGGGATCTGCTCCAGCGTGTCGAGTTCGTTGAGCAGCACGGCCTTCAGGCGCCTGGCCATCTGCCGCGGGTTGCGGTGGGCGCCGCCGGTGGGCTCGCGCACCACTTTGTCGACCAGGCCCAGTTCCTTCAGGCGCCTGGCGGTCATGCCCAGCTGCTCGGCCGCTTCCTTGGCGCGCCCCGCGTCCTTCCACAGGATCGAGGCGCAGCCCTCGGGGGTGATGACCGAGTAGGTGCTGTATTCGAGCATCACGGTGGAATCGCCGACGCCGATCGCCAGCGCGCCGCCGGAGCCGCCTTCGCCGATCACGGTGCAGATCACCGGGATCTTCAGTTCGGCCATTTCCAGCAGGTTGCGGGCGATGGCCTCGGACTGGCCGCGTTCTTCGGCGTCGATGCCGGGCCAGGCGCCCATGGTGTCGATGAAGGTCAGCAGCGGCAGCCTGAAGCGTTCGGCCAGCTTCATCAGGCGCAGCGCCTTGCGGTAGCCCTCGGGCTTGGGCATGCCGAAGTTGCGCTTGATCTTTTCCTTGTTGTCGCGGCCTTTCTGGTGGCCGATGACCATGACCGGGCGGCCGTCGATGCGGCCCAGGCCACCCACGATCGCCTTGTCGTCGGCGAAGGCGCGGTCGCCGGCCAGCTCCTGGAATTCGTCGCAGATGATGCGGACGTAGTCGAGGGTGTAGGGGCGGGCGGGGTGGCGCGACAGCTGCGAGACCTGCCAGGCGCTGAGGTCGCGGAAGATCTGCGCGGTGCGCCGGCGCAGCTTGTCCTGCAGGGCGTGCACTTCGGCGTCGACGTTGACCGCCGGGCCGGTGCTCGCGCTCCGCAGTTCCTGGATCTTGGCTTCCAGGTCGGCGATGGGTTGCTCGAAATCGAGGTAGTTCGGGTTCATCCGTGGGCCGGCGGGGCCGGTGAGTGCATGAAGGCGGGGAGTGTAGCCGAAGGGCCCGGAAGGGACCGGACCGTATGGTATGGAGGCCGGGGCTCAGAGCCTGGGCGCAAAGCCCAAGCGCAAAGTCCAAGCTCAACAGCGTGGGCTCCGGGCGGGGCCGCCGCACCCTGGGGGTATGGCGCACAGCTCGGGACGACATCCTGTCTTTACTCGCGGCCGTGGCACATCCATGTGCCACTTGCGCCATACCCCCAGGGTGCGACGTCCTCGGCGGGCGTTGGGGTCGTGGCTTCGTTTGGCCGACAGGACAACGGCAAAGGCAAAGGCAAAGGCACTCCCCGGACCGTCTGGCGGTGCATGGCCTTGGCGCATGCATCGGCCGCGGATCCAGTCAGCGGTGTTTGCTCTTTCGCGGCCTTTCCGAAGGCACAAACCTTGAAGCCTGCGAAGGCCGTCGTCGTCCGAGGGTATGGCCCAAGTGGCACATGGATGTGCCACGGCCCCGAGTAAAGACAGGATGTCGTCCCGAGGGGTGGGCCATACCCTCGGACGACGGCGGCCTCCGTCCGAAGCCAGCGCACTCCAGCGCCGTTGCCGTTGCCGTGGCTGTTACGGCCGCTGTTACCGCGACTGTCTCAGTTCGCCCAGGGCCGGCCGATGGCCAGCTTCACCGCGCGCACGCCCGGCTGGGCGCGCAGGGCGTCGAGCAGGGGCGGGGCGACGCGCACCGAGTTGGGGCCGTTGAGGTCGAGCACCCCGGTGGCGCCCTGGCCGTTGCGGCCGACCTGCAGGTGCAGGCGCAGCGGAGTGGGGCCGGGGCGGTGGCGGGCGAGGACTTCGTCGATGCGCTGCCAGGCGTGGGCGTCGCGCAGGTCCACGCGCAGGGAAAGGCGCTGGGCATGGCTCGCGCAGAGCTGCTCGAAGTCCCAGGCATGCTTCAGGCGCAGGCTCCAGCCGCCATTGAATTCGTCCTCGCGCAGGCCCCCCTGCACCACCAGCACGCGGTCGCGCACCAGCAGGCTGGAAAGCTCGGCGGCGGCCTCGGCGAACACGCCGCATTCCAGGCGCCCGCGGCCGTCCTCCAACTGCACGAACACCTGGCTGTCGCCCTTGCGGCGGATGCCGACCACCAGGCCGGCGACCACCACCTGCACTTCCGGGCGCCAGCCGCGCTTCTCGCCCTGCGGGGCGGCGCCCCACAGCCGGTCCAGTTCGCCCAGGTCGCTGCCGACCAGTTGCCGGACTTCCTCGCGGCAGGGATCGAACGGGTGGCCACTGAGGTAGTGGCCGAGGGTGTCGCGCTCGCCGTCGAGCAGCTGGCGCAGGCTCCACTCTGCGGCTTCGGGCAGGTCCAGCTGCAGCGCCGGGCCCGCGTCGGCCGAGGGCAGGCCGAACAGCGAGACCTGGCCGGCGGCGGCTTCCCTGGCCATCTGGTCGGTGGCCTTGACCACTTCCGGCAGCTGCAGCATCAGCGTGGCGCGGTTGCGGCCCAGCGCGTCGAGCGCCCCCGCATGAACCATCGCTTCCAGCGCGCGGCGGTTGAGCTTGGTCGAATCCACGCGCCGGCAGAAGTCGAGCAGGTCGCGGAAGTCGCCGCCCTTTTCGCGCTCGGCCACGATCGCCTCGCACAGGCCGCGGCCCACGCCCTTGATCGCGCCCAGGCCGTAGCGCACCGTGTCGGTGGCCACCGCCACGAACATGTAGTCCGAATCGTTGACCTGCGGCGGCAGCACGGTCAGGCCCAGCCCGCGCGCCTCGGCCAGGAAGTCGACCACCTTCTCGGTCTTGTCCATGTCCGAGGACAGGGTGGCGGCCATGAACTCGGCCGGGTAGTGCTTCTTCAGCCACGCGGTCTGGTAGGCGACCAGCGAGTAGGCGGCGGCGTGCGACTTGTTGAAGCCGTAGCCGGCGAACTTCTCCATCAGGTCGAAGATCTCGTCGGCCTTCCGTTCGCCGACGCCCCCTTTCGCGGCGCCCTCGCGGAAGATCTCGCGGTGCTTGGCCATCTCCGCCGGCACCTTCTTGCCCATCGCCCGGCGCAGCAGGTCGGCGCCGCCCAGCGAGTAGCCGCCGACGATCTGCGCCATCTGCATGACCTGCTCCTGGTAGACCATGATCCCGTAGGTCTCTTCGAGCATCGCGCGGGTGCGCGGGTCCGGATACTGGAATTCCTCCTGGCCGTGCTTGCGCGCCACGAACGAGGGGATCATCTCCATCGGGCCGGGGCGGTAGAGCGCGTTCAGCGCGATCAGGTCCTCGAAGCGGTCCGGCCTGGCGTCCTTCAGCGCGCGGCGCATGCCCGGGGATTCGAACTGGAACACCGCGCCGGTGTTGCCGTTGGCGAAGATGTCGCGGTAGGTCGGCGCGTCGTCCAGCGGCAGCGCGGCGATGTCCAGCGGCGGCAGGCCGGCGCGGGCGTGGCGCTGGTTGATCGCCTTCACCGCCCAGTCGATGATCGTGAGCGTGCGCAGGCCGAGGAAGTCGAACTTCACCAGGCCCACCGCCTCGACGTCGTCCTTGTCGAACTGGGTGACCGGGTTGCGGCCCAGGCCGTCGTGGTCGTGTTCGGCGAACAGCGGGCAGAAGGTGTGCAGCGGCTCCGGCGCGATCACCACGCCGCCGGCGTGCTTGCCGGCGTTGCGGGTCAGGTCCTCGAGCTGGCGCGCCATGTCGATCAGGTCGCGCACGTCCTCCTCGGCGCCGTAGCGCTGGATCAGCTCGTCCGAGCGCATCTCGCTGTCCTTGCCTTCGCCCATCGCGTCCTTGAGCGAGATGCCCAGGATGTTCGGGATCAGCTTGGCCACGGAGTCGACGAAGCCGTACGGGAAGCCGAGCACGCGGCCGGTGTCGCGCACCACCGCCTTGGCCGCCATGGTGCCGTAGGTGATGATCTGGCTGACCCGGTCGCGGCCGTACTTGGCGGCCACGTAGTCGATCACCTCGTCGCGCCGGTCCATGCAGAAGTCGATGTCGAAGTCGGGCATCGACACGCGCTCGGGGTTGAGGAAGCGCTCGAACAGCAGGTTGT
>CAZBDE010000166.1:0-6393 GCA_964490415.1 uncultured Pseudoxanthomonas sp.
GCTCCATCGAGATGAACCACTGCGGGGTGGCGCGGAACGCGATCGGGGTCTTGTGCCGCCAGCAGTGCGGATAGCTGTGTTCGAGCTTCGTCGCCGCCAGCAGCGCGCCGCTGGCGCGCAGCACTTCGACGATGGCGTCGTTGGCCTTCCAGATGTGCTGGCCGGCCAGCTCCACGCCGTGGGCGGCGGGCGTGGACGGCAGGTACACGCCGCGTCCGTCGACCGGGTTGAGCTGGGCAGCCGTGTACTTGTCGATCAGCCCATAGGCCTTGCCGACCACGTAGTCGTCCTGGCCGTGGCCGGGCGCGGTGTGGACCGCGCCGGTGCCGTCCTCGGCCGACACGTGGTCGCCGAGGATCGCCGGGATATCGCGCTCGTCATAGAACGGATGCGCGAACAGCAGGTGCTCCAGCGCCGCGCCCCTGGCGCGGCCGTGCAGGGTCACGCCGGCCACGCCGTAGCGCTGCAGCGCACGTTCGGCCAGCGCGTCGGCCAGCACCAGCCAGCGGCGGCGGCCGTCGTGCGCGGGGCCTTCGACCAGCGCGTACTCCAGTTCCGGGCCCAGCGATACCGCCAGCGACGCCGGCAGCGTCCACGGCGTGGTGGTCCAGATCGGCAGCGCGACCTCGACATCGGCCGGCACCTCGATGCCGAACGCCCTGCCCACGGCCTGCGCATCGCGCGCGGCGTAGGCCACGTCGACCGCCGGCGAGACCTTGTCCTGGTACTCGATCTCCGCCTCGGCCAGGGCCGAACCGCAATCGAAGCACCAGTGCACGGGCTTCACGCCGCGGGTGAGATGGCCGTTGTCGACGATCCTGGCCAGCGCTCGGATCTCGTCGGCCTCGAAGCGGAAATCCAGGGTCCTGTACGGATTTTCCCAGTCGCCGATCACGCCCAGGCGCTTGAAGTCCTTGCGCTGGATCTCGATCTGCGACTGCGCGTACTCGCGGCACTTCTGCCGGAACTCGACCGCGTCCAGCTTCACGCCGACCTTGCCGTACTTCTTCTCGATCGCGATCTCGATCGGCAGGCCGTGGCAGTCCCAGCCCGGGATGTACGGCGCGTCGTAGCCGGCCAGGTACTTGGACTTGACGATGATGTCCTTGAGGATCTTGTTGACCGCGTGCCCCAGGTGGATCGCGCCGTTGGCGTAGGGCGGGCCGTCGTGCAGCACGAACAGCGGCCGCCCCCTGGCGTTGGCGCGCAGCTGCGAATACAGGTGCTCCGCCTCCCAGCGCGCCAGGGTGTCCGGCTCGCGCCTGGGCAGGTCGCCGCGCATCGGGAAATCGGTGGCGGGCAGGTGCAGGGTGGCTTTGTAGTCGTGGGTCACGGCGTCTACCGTCGTGCAGCGGTGTTGTTTGAGGAGTCCGCACAGGGATGTGCGGGATTCTGCGAAGGATTCGCGGCAACGGCGAGGATTGCACGCGCCTGTGCGGCGTCGCGGTGCATCTGCGCGGTCAGCGCCGGCAGGTCGGGGAACTTCGCCTCGTCGCGCAGCTTGGCGACGAACTCGACCTCGAGGTGGCGCCCGTACAGGTCGCCCTCGAAATCGAACAGATGCGCTTCCAGCAGCGGCTCCACGCCATCGACCGTGGGCCGGGTGCCGAAGCTGGAAACCGACGGCCATGGCTGCGCACCGACGCCATGCACCCGGGTCGCGTAGATGCCCGACAGCGCCGGCGTCTTCGGGAAACGCAGGTTGGCGGTGGGATAGCCGAGCGTGCGGCCAAGCTGGCGCCCGCGCACCACCCGCCCGCCGATCGCGTACGGCCGCCCCAGCAGGGCCGCCGCATGGGCGAACTCGCCGCCCCGCAGCGCCTCGCGGATCCGGGTGCTGGACACGCGTTCGCCATGCACGTGCACCGGCTCGATCTCGCCGGCGGCGAAGCCCAGTTCCTTGCCCAGTTCCCGCAGCAGGGCCAGGTCGCCGCCGCGGCGGTGGCCGAAGCGGAACTCCGGCCCGATCCAGACCTCGCGCGCGCCCAGCCGCCCGGCCAGCACGCGGCGGACGAAATCCTGCGCCGGCATCGCGGCCAGCGCCGCGTTGAAGCGCAGCAGACCCAACTGGTCCAGGCCCAGCGCCAACAGTCCTTCGATACGGTCGCGCGGCAGGGTCAGCCGCGGCGGCGGGGTGTCGCGGGCGAAGAACTCGCGCGGCAGCGGCTCGAAGCTCAGCGCCACCGCCGGCAGCCCGAATCCGCGCGCACGCGCCACCGCGTGGCGCACCAGCGCCCGGTGGCCCAGGTGGAGGCCGTCGAAAGCGCCGATGCAGACCACGCTGCCGCGCGGGCACAACGACCCGCCATCGACGTCACGGAACAGCCTGCTCATCTACTCGTCTGGTGCTCGTCGGAACGCCCCGCGGCACCCTGCGGCGCCGGCCCGGGGCCGAACGCCGAAGTATAGCCGGCGCACCCGCCCGGCGGCTTCGCCGGGTCAGGCCGCGGGCGGCATGCTCACTGCCTCAGGTCCCGCGGCCGCAGGCCCAGCGCGACCAGCACCAGGCCGTAGCTCGCCGCTCCCAGCGCGATCACCAGCACCAGCCAGGCTACCCGCAGCGACGCGCCGCGGATCCCGGTCCATTCGCCGATCCAGCCACGCGCGGCCAGCACCACCGCAGCCATCGCCACGCAGGCCGCCAGCAGGCGCAGGGCGAACCGGCCCCAACCCGGCTGCGGCCGGTACAGGCCGGACCTGCGCAGCACCCGCCACAGCAGCCCGGCGTTGAGCATGCCGGCCAGCGCCGTGGCCAGCGCGATGCCGGCATGGCCGCCCTCGACCCCGCCGTGCCACAGCGGGGTAACGATCGCCACGGTCAGGGCGACATTGGCCGCCACCGTCCAGATCGCCGCGCGCATCGGCGTGCGCGGGTCCTGGCGGGCGAAGAAGGCCGGCGCCAGCACCTTGCTCAGCATGAAAGCCGGCACGCCCAGGCTCATCGCCGACAGGCTCATCGCCGCCATCCGCGTGTCGAAGGCGGTGAACCGGCCATAGTTGTAGACCGTGGCGGTGATCGGCTCGGCCAGCAGCAGCAGGCCCAGGCCCGCCGGCACGCCGGCCAGCAGGGCCATGCGCAGGCCCCAATCGAGCGAGGCGTTGTAGCCCTCGGCGTCGGCGGCCGCGTGCCGGCGCGACAGGTGCGGCAGGATCACCGTGCCCAGCGCCACCCCGAACAGGCCCAGCGGGAATTCGACCAGGCGGTCGGAGTAGTACAGCCAGTCGACGCTGCCGGCCGCCAGCAGCGAAGCGAAAGCGGTGCCGACGATCAGGTTGATCTGCGCCACCGAGGACGAGAACAGGGTCGGCAGCATCAGTTTGGCGACCTTGCGTACCTCCGCGTGGTCGAAGCCCGGGCGCAGCCGCGGCCGCAGGCCGAGCCGCCCGAGCGCGACCCACAGCAGCGCCAGCTGCAGCACGCCGGCCACCAGCACGCCCCAGGCCAGGCCTTGCGGCGGCACCTGGAAGCGCGGCGCCAACCACAGCATCGCCGCGATCATGGTCAGGTTGTGCAGGACCGGAGTGAACGCGGGCAGGCCGAAGCGACCGAAGCTGTTGAGGATCGATGCGGCCAGCGACATCATCGAAATGAACAGCAGGTACGGGAAGGTGATCCGCAGCATCTGCGCGGTCTGCGCCAGCAGTTCCGGTTCCCCGGCCCAGCCCGGGGCGAACAGGCGCGCGAGCCAAGGCGCGGCAAGCATGCCGACCGCGCACACCACCATCACCACCGCGCACAGCGCGCCGGCCATGTGGTCGATGAACGATTTCAGTGCCGCCTTGTCGCCGCGTTCCTTGATCTCGTTGAGCACCGGCACGAACGCCATCGCCATCGAGCCCTCGGCGAACACCCGGCGCAGGAAGTTCGGCACCCGGTAGGCGACGATGAACGCGCTCATCGCCCCGCCGGTGCCGAACAGGGTCGCCTGGAGCATGTCGCGGGCAAAGCCGGCGATGCGCGAGAGGAAGGTCATCGCGCTGAACACGGCGGTGGAACGCAGCAGCCGGGGCCCGCTCATCGGCCGGTCCCCGGCGCGTCCAGGGGGGAGTTGACCCAAGTCTTTGAATCCCCCATAATTTCGCGTTCGCTGCACCCCACCATACCGTTTCCGCACCCGTTTTCCAGGAATTTACTGCCGTGGCCAACATCAAGTCCGCCAAAAAGCGCGCCAAGCAGACCGTCGTGCGCAATGCCCGCAACGCTGCCCAGCGTTCGCAGCTCCGTACCGCCGTCAAGAAGGTCCTCAAGGCCCTGGACGCCAACGACGCCCCCGGCGCCGAGGCTGCCTTCGCCACCGCCCAGCCGATCCTGGACCGCTTCAGCGCCCGCGGCCTGATCCACAAGAACAAGGCTGCCCGCCACAAGGCCCGCCTGAACGCCCGCATCAAGGCGATCAAGGTCGCCGCCTGATCCCGGCACCCCGGCGCGCGCTTCGACCGCCGCGCCGGACGCCCGCCAGGCACGCACAACGAAAAACCCGGCTCCGGCCGGGTTTTTTGCCGTCTGCCACGCGGGCTCAGCGCGCCGCATCTTCAGCCGCTTCGGCCTCGGCCAGGCGCTGCCGGTCGAGGAACGCCATCACCTCGAGCATGATCGGCCAGGTACCCTCGCGGCCCAGCGCCGAGACCAGGAACCACGGCTGCTCCCAGCCCAGTTCGGCCACCACCTGCGCGGCGCGCCCGGCGGCCTCGTCCTCGAACATCAGGTCGGCCTTGTTCAGCACCAGCCAGCGCGGCTTGGCCAGCAGTTCCGGATCGTGCCTGCCGAGTTCGTGCTCGATCGCGCGCACCTGTTCGGTGGGAGACACGCCCTCCACCCCGCCTTCCATCGGCGCGATGTCGACCAGGTGCAGCAGCAGCCGGGTGCGCTGCAGGTGGCGCAGGAACTGCGCGCCCAGGCCGGCGCCGTCGGCCGCGCCCTCGATCAGGCCGGGGATGTCGGCGATGACGAAGCTGCGATGCGCCTCGACGCTGACCACGCCCAGGTTCGGATACAGCGTGGTGAATGGATAGTCGGCCACCTTCGGCGTGGCCGCCGACACGGCGCGGATGAAGGTGCTCTTGCCGGCGTTGGGGAAACCGAGCAGGCCGACATCGGCCAGCAGCTTCAGCTCCAGCCTGAGCAGGCGCTGCTCGCCCTGCTCGCCCGGCGTGGCCTGGCGCGGCGAGCGGTTCACCGAACTCTTGAAGTGCATGTTGCCGAGCCCGCCCTTGCCGCCGCGCGCGACCAGCAGGCGGTCGCCGTGGCGGGTCAGGTCGCCGATCACCTCGTCGGTGTCGACGTTGGTGATGACGGTGCCGACCGGCACGGTCACGACCTTGTCGTCGCCGCCCTTGCCGTACATCTGCCGGCCCATGCCGTTCTCGCCGCGCTGGGCGCCAAAGCGGCGCTCGTGGCGGAAGTCGACCAGGGTGTTGAGGTTCTCGTCGGCGACCAGCCAGACGCTGCCGCCGCTGCCGCCGTCGCCGCCGTCCGGCCCGCCGAGCGGGATGAACTTCTCGCGGCGGAAGCCGATGCAGCCGTTGCCGCCGTTGCCGGCGATGACTTCGATTTCAGCTTCGTCTACGAGCTTCATGGGATCGGGGGTGTGACGCGGAATGGGAAGGGGGGCGGTCAGCGGGAAAGCGTAACCGCATTATGGGCCGGAGAAACGGAAAGCCCCGCCGAAGCGGGGCTTTCGCGTTACCCGGCCGCGCAGGCGCGGCGGAGGGATCAGGCTTCGGCGACGACGCTGACGGTACGACGCTTGGCCGCACCCTTGGTGCCGAACTCGACCTTGCCGTCGACCAGCGCGAACAGGGTGTGGTCGCGGCCCAGGCCGACGCCGGCGCCCGGGTGGAACTGGGTGCCGCGCTGGCGGACGATGATGTTGCCGGCCTCGACGGCCTGGCCGCCGAAGATCTTGACGCCCAGGTACTTCGGGTTGGAATCGCGGCCGTTGCGCGAGGAGCCTACGCCCTTTTTGTGTGCCATGACGGATTCTCCTGTGCTTAGCCGGCGATGCCGGTGATTTCGATTTCGGTGTAGTGCTGGCGATGGCCCTGCCGCTTCATGTGGTGCTTGCGGCGGCGGAACTTGATGATCCGGACCTTGTCGGCGCGGCCGTGGGCCACGACCTTGGCGGTCACGCTGGCGCCCTTGAGCGCTTCGCCGACCTTGATTCCGTCGCTGTCGCCGAGCAGCAGGACGTTGTCGAACTTGATCTCGCTGCCCTCATCGGCCTCGAGCTTCTCGACGCGGAGCGTTTCGCCCTGCGCCACGCGGTATTGCTTACCGCCGGTTACCAGTACTGCGTACATGACCAGGCATTCCTCTGTAGTTATTGTGGTCGCTGCCGCCATCGAGGGCGGACAGGAGCGGGATTATAGGGAATTCAGTCGGTTACGCGCAAC
>CAZBDE010000167.1:0-6339 GCA_964490415.1 uncultured Pseudoxanthomonas sp.
CCGCCTGCAACTGTGCCTGCAGTTCGCGCAGCGGTTCCTGCCCGGCGCACACGACCACGGTGCCCACGGGCAGGGTCTGCTCGGCGCCGTCGAGGCGGATCCGCAGCCCCGCATCGTCCACGCCCAGGTATTCGACCCCGCCGAGCATCTTCACGCCCTTGGCCTTGAGCGTGGCGCGGTGGATCCAGCCGGTGGTCTTGCCCAGGCGCGCGCCCGGCCGCCCGGGGCTGCGCTGCAGCAGCCACACCTGGCGCGCGGGCGGCTCCGGCCGCGCCGCGACCAGGCCGCCGCGGGTGTCGCCGGCGATGTCGACGCCCCACTCGGCGCGCCAGCGCGCCGGATCCAGGCTGGGCGAGGGGCCTTCCTGGACCAGGAACTCGGCCACGTCGAAGCCGATCCCGCCGGCGCCGATCACCGCGACCTGCCCGGCGGCACGGGTCCGGCCGGAGAGCACGTCGAGGTAACTGGCCACCATCGGATGGTCGGCGCCGGGGAACGCGGCCTTGCGCGGCACGATGCCGGTGGCCAGCACGATCTCGTCGAAGCCGGCCAGCTGCTCCGGCCCGGCGCGCGTGCGCAGGCGCACGTCCACGCCGGTCTCGGCGAGGAGGTGGCCGAAATAGCGCAGGGTCTCGTGGAATTCCTCCTTGCCCGGGATGCGCTTGGCCAGGTTGAACTGGCCGCCGATCTCGGCGGCCGCGTCGAACAGGGTCACCGCATGCCCGCGCTGCGCGGCGACGGTGGCGCACGCCAGGCCGGCGGGGCCCGCGCCGACCACGGCGATCCGCTTTGGCCGGAGGGCGGGCAGGTAATCGAGTTCGGTCTCGGCGACCGCGCGTGGATTGACCAGGCAACTGGCGGTCTTCCCTTCGAACACATGGTCCAGGCAGGCCTGGTTGCAGGCGATGCACGTATTGATCGCGTGCGCGCGCCCGGCGCGGGCCTTGGCCGGCCATTCCGGGTCGGCCAGCAGCGGCCGCGCCAGCGAGACCAGGTCGGCCTGGCCGGCGGCGAGGATGCCTTCGGCCACATCGGGCATGTTGATCCGGTTCACCGCCACGAGTGGCAGCGACACGTGCGGCTTCAGCCGCGCGGTGATCCCGGCGAAGGCGCCGCGCGGCACCGAGGTGGCGATGGTCGGCACCCGCGCCTCGTGCCAGCCGATGCCGGAATTGATGAGGGTCGCGCCGGCGGCCTCGACGGCCTTCGCCTGGGCCACGATCTCGTCCCAGGCGTTGCCGTCCTCGACCAGGTCCAGCAACGAGAGCCGGTACACCAGGATGAAGTCCGGTCCGCAGGCCTCGCGCACCCGGCGCACGGTCTCCACCGCGAAGCGCATGCGCTTTTCCGCGCTGCCGCCCCAGGCGTCGTCGCGCCGGTTGGTGCGCGGCGTGGTGAACTGGTTGATCAGGTAGCCCTCCGAGCCCATCACCTCCACGCCGTCGTAGCCGGCTTCGCGGGCGCGGGCGGCGGCGGTGGCGAAGGCGTCGATCTGCCGTTCGACGCCGCGCGCCGACAGGGCGCGCGGGGTGAACGGATTGATCGGCGCCTTCAGCTTCGACGGCGCCACCTGCAGCGGGTGGTAGCCGTAGCGGCCGGCATGCAGCAGTTGCAGGCAGATCTTCGCCCCGTGCCCGTGCACCGCGCGGGTCACCTGGCGGTGCGGGCCCACTTCCCACGGCCAGGACAGCTTGCTGCCGAACGGCGTGAGCCAGCCGACCAGGTTCGGGGCGAAGCCGCCGGTGACGATCAGTCCGGCGCCGCCGGCAGCGCGTTCGGCGAAATACGCGGCCAGCCTCGGGAAGTCGCGGGCGCGGTCTTCCAGGCCGGTGTGCATCGAGCCCATCAGCACGCGGTTGCGCAGGGTGGTGAAGCCCAGGTCCAGCGGCGCGAACAGGTGCGGGTAAGGCGTGGCGCTGGCGGCGTCGGTGGCTGGCGTCATGGGCGGATACGCTGGCGTACGGAGTGTGCATCCTCCCGCCAAACGCAGGCGACGGCAAGCGGCGGCCCATCGTCCCGGCTTTCGCCGGGACGATGCGGTCAGGGCTCCCAGCCGGCCAGGGCGAGCTTGCCGACCGTGCCGCCCGATTCCAGGCGGCGGTGCGCCTCGCGCAGGTTGGCCGCATTGATCGGGCCCAGCACCTCGGTCAGCGTGCTGCGCAGTTCGCCGGCCTCGACCAGGCTGCCGACCCGGGCCAGGATCCGGTGCTGGCAGATCATGTCGGCGGTGCGGAAGCGCGCGCGGGCGAACATGAATTCCCAGTGGATGCCGATGCACTTGGCCTTGTACGGATCGCCGATGCGCAGCGGGCCGGCCGGTTCGACGATCAGGCCCACATGGCCCTGCGGCGCCAGCAGTTCACCCAGTACGTCCCAGTAGCGGTCGGTGTCGGCCAGGTTCAGCGCCGCGTCGACGCTGTCGAAGCCCAGCGCCTGCAGCTGCGGCGCCAGTGGCTGGCGGTGGTCGACCACGTGGTGCGCGCCCATGGCCCGGCACCAGTCCTGCGTCCGCGGGCGCGAGGCGGTGGCGATCACGGTGAAGCCGGCAAGCCGGGCCAACTGGATGGCGATGGAACCGACCCCGCCGGCACCGGCCACCACCAGCAGGCTGCGCCCGTTGTCCTCGGCATCGAAGTCGAACGGCATGCGCTCGAACAGCAGTTCCCAGGCGGTCAACGCGGTCAGCGGCAGGACGGCGGCCTCGGCGAAATCCAGGGTGGTCGGCTTTGGCCCTGCCAGGCGTTCGTCGACGAGCTGGTAGCGGGCGTTGCTGCCCGGGCGGGTGACGTCGCCGGCGTAGTAGACCTCGTCGCCGGGCTGGAACAGGCTCACTTCGGCGCCGACCGCCTCGACCACCCCGGCCGCGTCGAATCCCAGGATCCGTGGCGGCGATTCGACGGTGCCCGCGTTTGCCGGCCGCGACGCGCGCAGCTTGGTGTCCACCGGGTTGACCGACACCGCCTCGACCCGGACCAGCAGGTCGCGCGGGCCGGGATCCGGCCGGGGCAGCTCCAGGTCCTGCAGCGCCTCCGGATCGTCGATCGGCAGGTAGCGGGTGAGGGCAACGGCTTTCATGCGCGGGTCCATGCGGCGGTCGGGGGGACGAGTATGCCGTCCCGCCGCCGGGCCGGGAGAGCGGCGGAGGACGCGCCGTGAGCGAAAACCCTTGCGGGCCGGACGGGAATGCGCAAAAGTGAGACGGTATCGACTCCTTTTCACATGTTATGGTACTGTTAACACCGTCTTCACCTGTCCCCGCCTAGGCTTCTCCGGGACGACGTGCAGCACGGCCGTCAGGGATGTCCGCCCGGAAGACTTGCGTGGACGTCTGCAGTGACCTGAGGCAATACGGTTTCTTACCCCCGAATCAGCAAGGAGCTAGATGAGATGAACAAGAAACTTCTGACCGCCGCGTTGCTTGGCGGCCTCGCCATGGCGCAGGCGGCTTCCGCGCAGGAGTTTGATGACCGCTGGTACCTGACCGGTTCGGCGGGCTTCAATTTCCAAGACAGTGGTCGCGGAACCGGCGATGTCCCGTACCTGGGCCTGGGCCTGGGCAAGTTCATCAGCCCGAACTGGGCGATCGATGGCGAGCTCAACTACCAGAACCCCAACCTGAACAGCAACAGGCACCTGAACTGGAGCCAGTACGGCGTCTCGCTGGACTTCCGCCGCTTCTGGCTGTCGGAAGGCCGTGAGTACAACCCGTACTTCCTGTTCGGTGTCGGCTACCAGCAGGCCGAGGAAGAGTGGGATGCGTTCCCGAACCCGGACTCGCCGCAGCAGCGTGAGAACGGCAACCTCGCCGCCAAGGTCGGCCTGGGTCTGCAGACCACCTTCGACAGCCGCGTCGCGGTGCGCGCCGAACTCGCCTACCGCGCCGACTTCGACGACCGCAGCGTCAATGCCCCGAGCGAAGACTGGTTCGGCGACGTGCTGGCCTCGATCGGCCTGGTGATCCCGCTGGGTCCGCCGCCGGCCCCGCCGGCCCCGCCGCCGCCGCCGCCGCCGCCGCCGGTCGAGCCGCCGCCGCCGGCACCGATCACCATCGACCTGAAGGGCGTGAACTTCGACTTCGACAAGTCGAACCTGCGTCCGGACGCGCTGGAGATCCTGGGCGAAGCCTCCGAGATCCTGCGCCGTTATCCGGAGCTGCGCGTCGAAGTGGCCGGCCACACCGACCTGTGCGGTCCTGAGGACTACAACCAGAAGCTGTCCGAGCGTCGCGCCACCGCTGTGTACCAGTACCTGACCAGCAACGGCATCGACAGCTCGCGTCTGGCCGGTCCGGTGGGCTACGGCGAGAGCCGTCCGCTGGAGCCGACCCCGCAGACCATGCCGGGGTGCAAGAACGAGACCAACCGCCGCACCGAGCTGAACGTCCAGAACTGACCGGACGCCAAGCTGCAGGACCACAAGGCCCGGCATCTGCCGGGCCTTGTTTTTTGCGGGCGGGCAGCGCGTGCAATACGTGCCGGCCATCCTTGAATCGCATGCGGCCACTACCTACACTCGTCGGCACCTGCTCCGTCGGAAATCTGCTGATGCGCGCCTTCGCCACCGCCGGCCTGTTCGGCCTTGTCATCGCTCCGGCCATCGCGATCGCCGCCCCGGACTGCCGCGGTCCGCTGGTGCAGGGTCCGCTGGCGTTGCCGGCGACGGTCACCGTCCCGGTGGCGGCCGAACTGGGTTCGCGCACCTCGCAGCTGGGCATGCCCAGCGGCGTGCTGGCGCAGCCGGTCGATCCGGCGCAGTCGCTGGACCGCGTGCTGCTGCGCCTGCGCATCGTCAATTGCCGCGACATCGCCAAGGCCCTGCCGGCGGAACGCGCCGTGGCCAACCCGGGTGACCCGGCGGCCTACAAGCCGAAGACGCAGTACGACAACACGCCGTACCGCTTCAACATGACCCAGAACGGCAAGCGCATGACGGCCGACGATTTCGACGCCTGGCTCAAGGCCAACGGATACAGCGCCGGCCGTCGTGCCGACAGCGCGACTCCCGCCGCCGCCGCGCCGGCCGCCGCGCCGGCGGCCACGCCCAGCAAGGATTGACGCTGCCCGCATGGACGGGAAGGGTTCCCGTCCACGCCCGCCGCGCGCGGTGCCGGGTGTCGCGGGCGCCACGCCGCGCCGGCACGGCCTGGCGCGGGTGATCTCGAAGGCCGGGCTGTGTTCGCGCAGCGAGGCGGCACGCTGGATCGGCGAGGGCCGGGTACGGGTGGACGGACGCATCGTCCGCGACCCCGAGTATCCGCTGCATGACGGCATGCGCCGGGTCCGCATCGATGGTGCAGGCGCCGACGCCGCGCCGGTGCGGCGTTACCTGATGCTCAACAAGCCGCGCGGCCTGGTGACCACGGCGCGCGACGAGCGCGGCCGCGACACCGTGTACCGGTGCCTGGAAGGGGCGGACCTGCCCTGGCTGGCGCCGGTCGGCCGCCTGGACAAGGCCAGCGAGGGGCTGCTGCTGTTCTGCAACGATCCGCAATGGGCCGCCGCGGTGCTCGATCCACGCACCGGCCCGGACAAGACCTACCACGTGCAGATCGACCGGGTGCCCGACGAGGCCCTGCTGCAGGCCTTGCGCGAAGGCGTGCCCGGCGGCGGCGACGGAATCCTGCGGGCGAAGTCGGCGGTGTTGCTGCGCAGCGGCGGGCGCAATGCCTGGCTGGAGATCGTGCTCGACGAAGGCCGCAACCGCCAGATCCGGCGCCTGCTGGCCGCGTTCGACGTGGGCGTGCTGCGGCTGGTCCGGGTCGCGATCGGCGGCCTGGAACTGGGCGCGCTGGAGAAGGGCGCGTGGCGCCGGCTCGAGGACGCGGAGCGGGAGGCGCTGGCGGCGGTTGCGCGACCGGGTGCGGGCGGATCCAGGGAACCCGTCCGCAAATAGCCGTCCCGGTCGGCGTTCGCGGATCTTCTGGTCGTATGGTGCCCGCGCCCGATGAGTGCCCGCAGTCCACGGCGGCCGCCCGACGCGCACCCGGCGCGGCGGCGCCCTCAGCCGGCGATCACACCCAGCTCGCGGCCGATCCGGGTGAAGGCGTCGATCGCGCGATCCAGGTGCTCGCGGGTGTGCGCCGCGCTCATCTGGGTGCGGATCCGCGCCTGGCCCTGCGGCACCACCGGGAAGAAGAAGCCGATCGCGTAGATGCCTTCCTCGAGCAGCCGCGAGGCGAACTTCTGCGCCAGCGGCGCGTCGTAGAGCATCACCGGGCAGATCGGGTGCGTGCCGGGCTTGATGTCGAAGCCGGCGGCGGCCATGCGCTCGCGGAAATACGTGGTGTTCTCCTGCAGCCGCGTGCGCAGGTCGCCGGCCGCGGCCAGCATCTCGAACGCC
>CAZBDE010000168.1:0-6312 GCA_964490415.1 uncultured Pseudoxanthomonas sp.
GCCTCAAGGGCCAGTACGGCCAGGCCAACTACGCGGCGGCCAAGGCCGGCATGCACGGCTTCACCATCTCCCTGGCGCGCGAGAACGCCAAGCTCGGCGTCACCGTGAACACGGTCTCGCCCGGCTACGTGGCCACCGACATGGTGATGGCGGTGCCGGAGGAGGTGCGGGCCAAGATCGCCGCCGACATCCCGACCGGGCGGCTGGGCAAGCCGGAGGAGATCGCCTACGCGGTCGGTTTCCTGGTCGACGAGCAGGCCGCGTGGATCACCGGCTCCAACCTGGACATCAACGGCGGCCACCACATGGGGTGGTAAGCGTCAAGCCGGACCTGCGGCAGTTGCATGCGCTGCTGCGGTGCGCCATGCTCGGCGGCACATGAAGACCCACCGCGAGCGTCCGATGGCAGCCATCCGGATCATCAAGAAGTACCCGAACCGCCGGCTCTACGACACGGAGATCTCCAGCTACATCACCATCGAGGATGTGCGCCAGCTCATCCTCGACGGGGAGTCCTTCGAGGTCCGCGACGCCAAAAGCGGCGAGGACCTCACCCGTTCGGTGCTGCTGCAGATCATCGCCGAGCAGGAGCAGGACGGTGAGCCGATGCTGTCCACCCAGTTGCTCAGCCAGATCATCCGTTTCTACGGGGATTCGCTGCAGGGCTTCATGGGCAACTACCTGGAGCGCAGCATGACCCTGTTCCTGGAGCAGCAGCAGACCTTCCGCCAGCAGATGGGCAACCTGCTCGGGCAGACGCCGTGGACGGCGATGAACCAGCTCACCGAGCGCAACCTGGAGCTGTGGCAGGAATTCCAGCGCGGGCTGGCCGGAAACCTGGGGCGGCCGACGGGCACGGGCACGGGCACCCCGCGCGCCGAGCCGGAGCGCGGCAGCGGCACGGGCGGCAAGCCGCGACGCTGAGCAGCACCCCGTAGAGCGGAGCTTGCCCCGCTCTACCGGCAGAACTTCTGCCGGTACTCCATCGCCTTGGGCATGAGCGACTGCAGGGTCTGGATGCGGGTGCCGGGATTGGGGTGCGTCGAGGAGAACTCGGGCGGGGCCTGGCCCCCGGAAGATTCGCTCATGCGCTGCCACAGGCCGATCGCTTCGTTGGGGTCGTAGCAGGCGGCGGCGGCCAGCATCAGCCCGACTTCGTCGGCCTGGGTCTCGTGGGTGCGGGCATACGGCAACAGGTAGCCGTAGCCCATCGCCGCCATCACCATCTGCTGCTGCTGCGGATCCATGCCGCTGGCCACGCCGGCCATCTGCCCGATCTGCGCCAGCTTCTGCTGGCTCATGCGCTGGGCGCCGTGGCGCAGCAGGGCGTGGGCGATCTCGTGGCCCATCACCACCGCCATCGCGTCCTGGCTCTGCGCGACCGGGATCAGGCCGGTGTAGACGGCCATCTTGCCGCCGGGCAGGCAGAAGGCGTTGGCCTGGTCTGAGGGGATGACGTTGACGTCCCATTCGAACGCGCGCCAGTGCTCCGGCGCAGGCATGCCGTGCTCGGCGGCCAGTGCGGCGGTCACCTCCGGCACCTTCTCGATCAGGCGCCGGGCGATGCCGGTGATCTGCTGCGAGGTCGGGTCGGTCTTCGCCAGCGGACGCTCCTGCTGCAGGATCTCCTCGTAGGCCTGCAGGCCCATCGCCCGCTCCTGGTCCGGCCCGATCGAGCTGTCGATCAGCACGGTCTCGCCGGTGTACGGATCGGCGATGCGGTTGGAGAAGTAGTAGCAGCCACCGTAGGCGAGGAAGCCGAGCAGGATCAGCCAGCGCAGGTTGCCCATGTTGAAGCCGCGGCGCCGCGGCGCCTGCCCGTGGCCCTGCTGGCCGCCGGACTGGCCGAACGGATCCTGTCGCATGCCCCGCTCCTCCTCGCTCAGATGCCGCGCACCAGGCGGAAGCCGACGCGCGCGCTAGTCATATCCGAATCCATCGGCGCGCGCCATGCCGAGCGGGTCTGCGCCGGCGAGCCGGACCAGACCCCGCCCCGCACCACCCGCGACCGGCAGCCCGGGTTGTACCAGGCCGCGCCGTCGGCCGGCGCGCGCCGGTAGCTGGCGTGCCAGCAGTCGGCGACCCACTCGCTGACATTGCCGGACAGGTCGTGAAGGCCCCATGCATTGGGTTTGAACCGCCCGGCCGGCGCCGGCCCCCAGTAGCCGTCGCCGAAGCCGACGAATGCGTTGTTCCAGGTACGGCCGCTCGGGGACACGTCGTTGCCGCCGGCGAAGTTGCCCGAGCCTTCCGGCGGCACGCCGGCGTCGCCCCAGGGGAAGCGGCCGTCCTGGCCGGCGCGCGCCGCGTACTCGAATTCCGCCTCGCTGGGCAGGCGGTAATGGCGGCCGGTTTCCGCCGACAGCCACGCCGCGTAGGCCTCGGCGTCGCGCACGCTCACGTGCAGCACCGGATCGCCCGGCGCCGCCGGCTGGCCGTCGTAGGCCGAGCGCCAGTCCGCACCGCTGCGCCGGGCGAAGTTGCCGCTGCGCTCGTCGTAGACGATCGAGTTGCCGCGGCGCGTCGCCCGCGGCCGGGCGCCGGCGGCGGCGACGAAACGGCCGAACTCGGCCACGGTCACCTCGGTCAGCGACATGGCGAAGCCGCGGTCGAAGCGCACGTAGTGCGCCGGCTTTTCCGGACCGCTGGCGCCGGGCTCCGAATCCAGCGCCCCCATGCGGAACGCCCCATGCGGCACCACCATCATCTGCGGCCCACGGCTGCCGTTGGCCAGGGCGTCGGTGAACACCTGGCCGGGACGGAAGGCGCCGTAGTGGGTAGCCAGGTCGATGCGCTCGCGCAACTGCGCGGCCACCGCGTCGCCGGGCTCGGCGATCTCCAGCATCGCGGCCAGGCGGCCACGGGCGTCGCGCAGGCCGTCGGGCCGGACCAGGTCGTGCAGGGCAGCGTCGCGCAGCGCGGCGATGCGCGCCGTGCGTGCGGCCGCGATCCGCCGGCGCGCGTCGGCGACCGCGCCGGCATCGTCCTCGCGCACCGCCTGGGCCGTGTCCAGCCACTTCGCCGCACCGGCGAAATCCAGCACGGCCGCCGCCTGCCCGGCGCGCCCGATCGCCGCGCTCTCCACCGCCGCGCGGCCCTGCAGTGCGCGCGGATCGTCCGCCCGCACCGCCAGCGCATCGCGGAAATAGGCCAGCGCACCGTTGCCCTGCTCGCCCAGGCGACCGGCGCGCAGGTCCTCCTCGCCGGCGTCGTTGAGCGCGGACAGGCGCCGTGCGGTCTCGACCCGGCGCTGCAGCTCGAGCACCGCCGCATCCTCCGGCCGCAGCGTGCGCGCGACCGCGACCAGCTGTTCGGCCCGCGCCAGGCCGGCATCGTCCGCCTCCAGCGCGGCCACGGCCACGCGTGCGGCGGCCACGACCCGGGCAACCGCCCGCTGCAGCCCGCGCCGGGTCGCGCGGTCGTCCGGATCGGCCCGCTGCAGGGCCAGGTAGATCGGGATCGACGCGGTGCCGTCCTCGAACAGGTGGCCGTCGGCCAGGGCCGCCTCCGCCCGTGCGCGCCACTGCGCCGGGTCGGCATCGGCCGGCAGTTCGACCTGGGGCGGCTTCCAGGTACCCACCACCGCCTCGCTCTCGTCGCCGCTGACGGTCACGCTGGCGCGCGCGTGCGCGTCGTCTCCGGCCGGGGCGGCGGCGGTCGCGGCGCCCGGCTCCGCTCCGGCCGACGGCCCGGGCGCCCGGCCACAGGCCGCGGCCAGCAGCAGCATGGTCCACAGCAAGGCCTGGCCGCTCGCGCGCAATGTCGTTCCTCCGTTCGCCTCCGCCCGTGGCGGTTTGACGTTAGGCTATCGCAGCCCGCACCGGCAGACGAAACAGGACCACGGAACCCACGTGTCAGCCCCCCTCTGGATAGACCAGCCCGCCGAACTGCTGCGCCGGCTGGAGCATGCCCCGGCGCGCATCGGCCTGGACACCGAGTTCATCCGCGAACGCACCTACTGGCCGCGCCTGGCGCTGGTGCAGATGGCCGTGGGCGACGAAATCCTGCTGGTCGACCCGCTGGTGCCGGGCATGCCGCAGGCACTGGCCGCCTGGCTCCAGGCCCCCGGCGTGCTCAAGGTGATGCACAGCGCCAGCGAGGACCTGATCGCCTTCAAGTGCGCCTGCGGCGTCCTGCCGGCGCCGATGTACGACACCCAGATCGCCGCGGCGCTGGCCGGAACCGGCGCCGGGATGGGTTACCAGAAGCTGGTCGAACAGGTCACCGGGGTGGCCCTGCCGAAGGGCGAGACACGCTCCGACTGGCTGCGCCGCCCGCTCAGCGCCGCCCAGCTCGAATATGCCGCCGACGACGTGCGCCACCTGGACGCCCTGTACGAGGCCACCGCATCGCCGCTGCACCGGCTCGGCCGCGCCGACTGGCTGGCCGAGGACGTCGAGCGCATGCTCGCCACCGCCGCGCGCGACGAAGGCGAGACCTGGCCGCACCTGTCGCTGCGCGCGGCGCAGTTCCTCGACGGCGCCGGCCAGCGCCGCCTGCTGCGCCTGCTGCGCTGGCGCGAGCGCCACGCGCGCGGGCAGGACCTGCCGCGCAGCTGGGTGCTGGACAACGAACTGGCGGTGGCGCTGTCGCGCGATCCGCCGCTCGATTCCCAGGCCCTGCAGCGCCGCCTGGACGGGTTGCCGAAGTCGCCGCGCCGGCTGGCCGCCGACATCTGGCAGGCGCTGGCCACGCCGCTGCCCGACGAGGCGGACATGCCCGCCCCGGCCGGCGAACCGGACCGGAACGCACTCAAGCGGCTGCAGGACGCGGTGGCCCGGCGCAGCGCCGAACTGGCCCTGCCCGACGGCGTGCTCGCCTCGCGCCGCCACCTCGAAGCGCTGCTGGAAGGCGACGGCTGGCCGCCCGCGCTGCGCGGCTGGCGCCGCGCCGAACTTGAACCGGCGCTGGCGCCCCTGTTGGCACCCGCGCCCACGGCAGGCTAGAATCCGCCTCCCGCGCCGGGCATTCCGTCGCACCGTGGGGCCATAGCTCAGCTGGGAGAGCGCGTCGTTCGCAATGACGAGGTCGGGAGTTCGATCCTCCCTGGCTCCACCACTTTCCAGAAGGCCCGGGTCGTTCCCGGGCCTTCGCCGTTTCCGGCCCTCACGAGGCGGCTGCCTATGCCTGCGACGGCTCGCCCAGGAGGGCGGCGCCCCTTCTCCCTGACCCGCATGAAGAACGCTCTCGCCTTGTTGCTGCTGCTCGCCTGCACCGCCGCCCCTGCGGCGCCGGTCACCGTGCAACGTGTGGAGAAAAGCGAGGGCGTGGCGACCGCACCGATGGCGACGGGCGGACGCACCGCCGTCGACAGCGACGACGGCACGCATGCCTACCAGTGGCCCGGCGTGTATTTCGAGACGGCGTTCCACGGAACGGCGATCGAGTTCGCGGTGGGACCTGGCGCGGTGATCCTGCACCTTCGGGTCGATGGCGTCGACGTCGCCACGCTGGAAGGGCCGCAGCCCGGCGCCTACCGCGTCGCCGGGCTGGACGCAGGCGCGCATGTGCTGAGGCTGGAAGCGGCCAGCGAAAGCCAGGCCGGGCCCAACCGCTTCGGCGGCTTCTTCCTGCCGCCCGGCAGCCATGCCCTGCCCTTGCCCGCGCGATCGCGCCGGATCGAATTCATCGGCGACTCGCACACGGTCGGCTACGGCAACCGTTCGCCGCGGCGCGAATGCGACGACGGGGAAGTGTGGTCCAGCACCGACAACACCCTCGCCTACGGCCCGCGCCTGGCGCGGCGCTACGGCGCCGACTACCGGATCAACGCGATCTCCGGCCGCGGCGTGGTCCGCAACTACGGCGGCGCGGCCGCCGACACGCTGCCGCAGGCCTGGCCGTTCGTGCTGTTCGACCACTCGGTGCGCGAGGAGGATCGCGGCTGGCAGCCGCAGGTGGTGGTGATCGCGCTGGGCACCAACGACTTCTCCACGCCACTGGGCGGAGGCGAACGCTGGAAGGACCGCGCGGCACTGCAGGCCGACTACGAACAGGCCTACATCGCCTTCGTCCAGTCGCTGCGTGCGCGCTGGCCACAGGCGCATTTCCTGCTGTGGTCCACCGGCCTGCAGGGGGGCGAGATCCGTGCGGCCGTGCAGCGCGTGGTCGCGCGGCTTCGCGACACGGGGGAAGCGCGGATCGACCACGTGCCGGTCGATGGCCTGGAGATGGGCGGTTGCCACTGGCACCCGTCGCTGGCCGACCATGCGCGCATCGCCACGACGCTGCAGCATCGCATCGACACCCTGCCCGGACTGGACTGGGGCGACGGCACGCAGGCAGGCGCTGTGCCTGCCGCCGCCGCGGCAC
>CAZBDE010000169.1:0-6296 GCA_964490415.1 uncultured Pseudoxanthomonas sp.
TGTCGAGGATCAGAACTTGTAACGGATGCCCAGAAGGTACTGCCGGCCCGTTTCGCTGTAGTCCAGCGGCAGCTGCGAGCTGGCGCCGACCCAGGATTCGGTCGACGGCTCGTTGGTGAGGTTGATGGCTTCCAGGCTGAGCTCGAGGTTCTCGCCGATCTTGTAGCGCACCGAGGCGTCGACGAAGGTGGAGCCGCTCTGGCCGTGCACGTCCTCGGTGAAGCCCTGCTCGGTGCCCGGCACCTGGATCAGGTAGTCGTCGCGGTTGGTCGCCGAGACACGCCAGGCGAACGCGTCGCCTTCGTAGAACAGGGTGGCGTTCCACGAATGCCGGGACAGGCCGGTCAGGTCGGTGTTCAGCGAATTGGCACCGGACGCGAGCAGGTACTGGATCTGCGAGTCGACGAAGGTGTAGTTCAGCTGGACGCCGAGGTTGCTCCACAGCCCGGGCAGGAAGGTGAACGGGTGGACATAGTTGGCTTCCAGGCCCTTCAGCGGACCGCCGGGGGTGTTGACCGGGGTCGAGAACACGAAGTCGTCGGTCGGGCTGACGCCGAGGTCGATGGCGATGCTGTCCGGCAGGCCGCTGGTGTTGAACGGACGCACTTCGCGGGTGGTCTGGACGAAGCTCTCGATGTCCTTGTAGAACAGGCCCAGGCTCAGCAGGGCGCTTTCCTGGAAGTACCATTCGGCGGACAGGTCGTAGTTCGTGGCGCGGATCGGATCCAGGTTCGGGTTTCCGCCGGTGACGTTGCGCGCGCCGCCGCTGACGGCGACGGTCACGCCCGGGGTCAGGCTGCCCAGGCCCGGGCGGCTCATCACCTTGGCCGCGCCGAAGCGCAGCAGCACGTCCGGCACGATCTCGGCCACCAGGTTCATCGACGGCAGCGTGTCGCTGTACTCGCGGTTGGCCGTGACCGGGGTCAGCACGCCGGCGATCGTGGCCATGCCGGTCGAGTTCTGCTTGGTCTTGACGTAGCGGACGCCGAAGTTGCCCGAGAACGGCACCGAACCCAGGTCGGTCGAGAACGCGCCCATCAGGTAGGCGCCGCGATCCTCTTCCTCGACGCTGCGGGTGTTGGCCGCGAACGGGCTGAACGCCCACGTGCCTTCGCCGCTGAAGATGCCGAACTCGTCGGCGATGGCATTGAAGTCCGGCACCACCCAGGTGCCCGGCGAACCGTCGATCCCGCTCAGGCCCACCAGCATGGTCATGTCGACCGGAACGATCTTGGTGCCGTCGGCGAAGTTGGGCACGGTGGCCTCGTTCGCGGTGCGGCGCCATTCCCTCGATTCGAAGCCGTAGTCCTTGGCCAGCACGCCACCCTTCAGGCGGAAGCCGGGGCTGATGCTCCAGTCGAAGTCCAGCTGGCCGACGTCGAAGTCGTTCTTGACCTCGTTGGCGCGCATGCGGATCGTGGACAGGGTCCAGCCGTTCGGGTCGGTCGGGGAGATGCCGTAGTCGATCACCGGCGCCCACTTGTCGCCGCGATAGTCGTAGCTGTAGTTGTCGACGTTCAGCTTGTCCATCATGATCGTCGTCTGCACCGGATTGCTGTTCACCGAGGACGAGGTGCCCAGCTTGCCGCTGATCTTGAAGGTGTCGCTGAACTCGTGCTCGCCGCTCAGGCTGAGCTGCTTGAACTCGGTGTCCCACTCGTCGTAGCGGTTCTCGGCGCGCACGTCGACGTCGTCGAACTCGCCGTAGAGCAGGCCGCCGGTCGCCGGGTCGATGTAGCCGTTCTTGACGATGGTCTCCGGCTTGCCGCCCTGCGAGGCGCTGCGGCTGAACGAGATCGCCTCGATGTAGTGTTCCTTGCGGGTCGCGTCGATGTTCGAGTACAGCGCGTCGAGCGAGAACTCGGTACGGTCGGTCGGCTTGAACTGCAGCGAACCGGTGATGCCGGTGCGTTCCTGGTGGTGCTTCATCAGCGTGTAGCGCGGGAACCGGGGATGGAACACGTCGGCCGCCATCGCATCGGTGAACGGCGAAGACGGATGGAAGCCGCCGTTGCTGAGGCCATTGGCCCAGCGGCCGCTGCCGGTGCCTTCCTCGATCCAGTCACGTTCCGAATAGGCCACCGAGAGCAGGCCGCCGAACTTGCCGTCGGCCCAGGTGTTGGCGATCAGGCCGGCGAAGCGCGGGCTGGCCGAGTCCGACATGTCGTTGTAGGCGGCCTGCGCACTGGCCGCGGCGGTGAAGCCGTCGAAGTCGAACGGACGCGAGGTGTTGAGGTCGACCGTGGCGCCCAGCGAACCTTCCTCGATGTCGGCCGATGCGGTCTTGCGCACGATCATCTGCGAGAACAGGTCGGAGGCGAAGACGTTGAAGTCGAAACCGCGGCTGCGGTTGGTGCCGCCGTTCTGGTCGGTGCTGCCGACGGTGGTCAGCGCCTCCATCCCGTTGATGCGCACGCGGGTGAAATCGGGCCCGAGGCCACGCACCGAGATGTTGCGGCCTTCGCCGCCGTCACGGGTGATCACCACGCCGGGGATGCGCTGCAGCGATTCGGCCAGGTTCAGGTCGGGGAAGTCGGCCACGTCCTCGGCGACGATCGCGTCGACCACGCCGGCTTCGCCGCGCTTGATGTCGATGGCGCGCTCGAGGCTGGCGCGGTAGCCGGTGACGACGATGGTGTCCAGGTCGGTCGCCGGTTCGGCCGAGGCCTGCGGCGCCGGATCCTGCGTGGCGGCGGCGGCGTCCTGCGCGAACGAAGACGGCATGTACAGGGCAAGGCCGATCGATGCGGCCAGCAGGGAAACCGGTGTCTTCCGGCGGATGTTCCGGGTGTTCATATCCCCTCCCAGAGGAATTGCTCGTGTAATCGAGAATGACGGTCGGTCGATGATGTCCAGCGGATGACACCGCTGGCCAAACGGGAAGCTAACACCAGCGGTGCGGCGCTTCATCTTGCAGCGCAACAATGCCCCGACCCTGCCGGGCGTCCGTGGCCAGGGCGGCGCGGATAGAATGACACCGCTAGTCATCGGCCTGTCCACGTACGTGGCATGCCAACATCGGTGCCCTTGAGGCACCCCCAGATCGGTCGGCCGGAGATTGAAGATGGCGCGTGTCGTGTGTTTCGGAGAACTCCTGCTGCGCCTGAGCGCGCCGGGGCGGGAGAAGCTGCTGCAGAGTCCGCAGCTGGAGGTGCGCATCGGTGGCGCAGAAGCCAACGTAGGCGTGTCGCTGTCCTGCTTCGGCCACCAGGTGGCGGTGGTCGGCACCGTGGCCGGCAACGCCCTGGGCGATGCCGCCACCGGCGAACTGCGCCGCCACGGCGTGGACACCGCCGGCGTGCGCACGGTGCCCGGCCGCATGGGCCTGTACTTCCTCGCCCCCGGCGCCATCCACCGCCCGGCCGAGGTGCTGTACGACCGCGCCGGCTCGGCCTTCGCCCTGGCCCCGGCGGACGCCTATGACTGGCCGGCGCTGCTGCAGGGTGCCGACTGGCTGCACCTGTCCGGCGTGACCCCGGCGCTGGGCGCGAACACCGCCGCCGCGGCGCTGGCCGCCGCGCGCGCGGCGCGCAAGCTCGGGGTCAAGGTGTCCTTCGACGGCAACTTCCGGCCCAAGCTGTGGGAGGTCTGGAAGGGCGACGCCAAAGCGATCCTGTCCGAACTGATGGCCGAGGCCGACCTGCTGTTCGCCGACTACCGCGACATGGGCGTGGTCCTGGGCGGCCAGTACCCGCAGACGGAGCCGCTGGCGCGGATCGAGGCCGCCGCGGCCGAAGCCTTCGCCGCGTTTCCGCACCTGAAGTGGATGGCCTGCACGATCCGCGAGCCCCGCAACGTCGACGCGCATGCGCTGTCGGGCGTGCTGGTGGGTCGCGACAGCGGCACCGCGCTGGCGCCGCAGGAGGAAGTTGGCCCGATCGTCGACCGCATTGGCGGCGGCGACGCCTTCGCCGCGGGCGTGCTGCATGGGCTCATCAACGGCTGGGCGCCGGAACGCACGATCCGCTTCGGCCTGGCTGCCGGCTGCCTCAAGCATTCGATCCCGGGCGACTTCAACCTGGTGTCGGAAGCCGATGTCGAAGCGCTGGTGGGCGAGGGGCGGTACGACGTGAAGCGCTGAGCCCCGGGTCGGCATCGCCGCGCGCGACTCAGATGATCCGCAACGTGATCGCCTTGAGCACCGCCCGCGTGCGGTCGCGCGTGCCGAGCTTGTCGAGGATCGTGGACACGTAGTTCTTCACCGTGCCCTCGGCCAGGAACAGGCTGCGCGCGATCTCCTTGTTGGAATAGCCGCCGGCGAGCAGGCGCAGGATCGCCACCTCGCGCTCGCCGAAGGTGTCGGTGGGCGGCGCCTCGTCGTGGAAGCGGTAGCGGGCGCGCACCGGATCGGTGCTCACCGGCGCCAGCAGGGTCTCGCCGGCGGCCACGCGCACGATCGCCTCGTGCAGGTCTTCCGGCGCCGCGTCCTTGAGCAGGAACCCTTGGGCGCCAGCCTCGCGCGCGTGCAGCAGCAGGTCGCTGTCGTCGAAGGTGGTCAGCAGCAGCACCGGGGTGCGGTCGCCGGTCTCGCGCAGTTCGCGCAGGGCGGCGATCCCGTCCACGCCCGGCATGCGGATGTCGCTGAGCACGGCGTCGACCGGTTGCAGCTGCAGGGCATCGAGCAGGCCCTGGCCGTCCTCGGCCTCGAAGGCCACCTCCATCCCCAGCCGTTCCAGCAGCGCACGCAATCCTGCGCGGACCAGCGCCTGGTCGTCGGCCAGGGCCACGCGCAGCGGTCGCGTCGTGCCGCTCACGCCGGCAACCTGGCCCGCAGGCGCAGCCCGCCCCCGGCGGTGCGGCCGGTCTCCAGGGTGCCGTCCAGCGCGGCCAGCCGCTCGCGCATGCCGGCCATGCCGTTGCCCTCGCGGATATGCGCGGCGCACTGGCCGTCGTCGTGGATGTCGATGCGCAAACGGTGTTCCTCGCTGTCGATCCGCAGCCACACCCGCTCCGCGCCGGCGTGGCGTGCCGCATTGGTGAGCGCTTCCTGCGCCAGGCGCAGCACCGTCTCGGCCACGGCCGGATCGGTGACGCGGACGTCAGACGCGATTGTGAGTTGCAGCGCCGGCCGCGGGAAGGGGGCGGCGAGCGCACGCAACGCGGTGGCCAGGTCCAGGCCGCGGTCGTCGCGCAGCGACTGCACCACCTGGCGGATGTCGCCGAGCAGTTCGCCGGACAGGCGCTCGGCCAGCGCGACCTCCTCGCGCCGGGCCAGCGCCGGATCGGCGGCCAGGGCGCGCAGGTTCAGGCGCATCGCGGTGAGCTTGTGCCCGGCCACGTCGTGCAATTCGCGGGCTACGCGCAGCCGCTCGGCGTTGCGCGCGCTGTCGGCCAGCAGCGCGCGGGTGGCCAGCAGGTCGGCGTTGACCCGGGCCAGCGCGTCGCGCGAGCGTTCGGCCGAGCGTGCGTAGTGGATGCAGATCCCCGCCAGGGCCTGGAAGCCCATGTTGATCAGGACCATCGGCAGCGGCGAGTCGAGGCCGGCCCCGCGCAGCAGCACGTAGAACGCCGCATTGACCAGCAGCACCGCCAGCGCGGCCGTGCGTGGCTTCCAGATGGCGAACGCGCAGGCGGCCCAGATCACCAGCAGTACCTGCGACGCGCCCACGCGCATCGACAGCCCGTTCAGGGCCAGCACCACCGGCGGCATCGCCAGCAGCACCAGGTGCTGGGGCAGGCGTCGCGGTTCCGGCAGCAGCTGCAGGACCACGAACAGGAGCAGGAACACGCCCAGCAGGAGCATGGCCGCCGGCTGCTGCGCGCGCCCGGCGAAGCGCAGCGAATAGCCGACGGTGAGGATGGTCAGCAGTCCGGCCAGGGGCAGGGGTTCGAACAGGGTGCGGAGCATCTGGCGCATGCGGACATGCTCGGCCGCCGCGCCGCGGCTGGCAATGGCGCGGCGGCAGGAAGTGACTTCCGGCACCCGCAGGTGGCCTGCGGCGCTGCCGGGTGCGGCCGGCGCCTCAACGGCGACGGCACGCCCACCACCGCGCGCTGCCGCGCCTTTTCCAGGGTGGAGTCGCCCGCTTCGCCCGGTGGCATCCGCTCAGGCCCGTCCCACGGACGAGGCCGACAAGCCCGGGTGCCGGGCATCACCGCCGCCTCACGCACGGCTCACGCATCCTTTCCGGCGCCGGCGCGACGCTGCACGCCCGCCCGCGAGATTCGAACCATGGCCAGCCATGAACGCCCGCGCGACCGCAAGGATCCTCCCCCGCCCGGCAGCGTGCCCGGTCGCGAGACCGAGCTGCAGCGCCGCGTGCGCAAGCAGCATGAAAGCCGCAACCAGGACGAAG
>CAZBDE010000170.1:0-6262 GCA_964490415.1 uncultured Pseudoxanthomonas sp.
GTCGGGCAGCTCGCCGCGCTTGATCGAGCGCACCGCGCGCTCCAGCAGTTCGGTGTAGAGGCTGAAGCCGACCTCGGCCATCTGCCCGCTCTGGTCCTCGCCGAGCAGCTCGCCGGCGCCGCGGATCTCGAGGTCGTGCGTGGCCAGGGTGAAGCCGGCGCCAAGCTCGTCCATCGAGGCGATCGCTTCCAGCCGCTTCTGCGCGTCGCTCGTGATCGAGCGCCGGTCGGGGACCATGAGGTAGGCGTAGGCGCGGTGGTGCGAACGGCCGACGCGGCCGCGCAGCTGGTGCAGCTGGGCCAGGCCGAAACGGTCGGCGCGGTTGATGATGATGGTGTTGGCGTTGGGGATGTCGATGCCCGACTCGATGATCGTGGTCGACAGCAGCACGTTGAAGCGCTGCTTCTGGAAGTCGAGCATCACCCGTTCCAGCTCGCGCTCGGGCATCTGCCCGTGGGCGATGCCGATGCGCGCCTCGGGCACCAGCTCCGACAGTTGCTTCTGCATGCGGCCGATGCTTTCCACGTCGTTGTGCAGGAAGTACAGCTGGCCGCCGCGCGCCAGCTCACGCTGGAACGCCTCGCGCAGCTGCGCGTCGTCCCAGGGCACGACGAAGGTCTGCACCGCCAGCCGGTTCGGCGGCGGAGTCGCAATGATCGACAGGTCGCGCAGCCCGGCCATGGCCATGTTCAGCGTGCGCGGGATCGGGGTGGCGGTGAGGGTGAGCAGGTGCACGTTGGCGCGCAGCGCCTTCAGCGCCTCCTTCTGGCGCACGCCGAAGCGCTGCTCCTCGTCGACGATGACCAGGCCCAGGTCCTTGAACTTCACGTCGGCCTGCAGCAGGCGGTGGGTGCCGACGATCACGTCGATCCCGCCCTCGCTGACCTTCTGCAGTTCGAGTTCGATTTCCTTCTTGCTCTTGAAGCGCGACAGCACCTCGACCTTGAGCGGCCAGTCGGCGAAGCGGTCGTGGAAGTTGCGGTAGTGCTGTTCGGCCAGCAGCGTGGTCGGCACCAGCACCGCGACCTGGCGGCCGGCGCTGGCCGCGGCGAACGCGGCGCGCACGGCGACCTCGGTCTTGCCGAAGCCGACGTCGCCACAGACCACCCGGTCCATCGGCTGGCTGGATTGCAGGTCGCGCAGCACCGCCTCGATCGAGGCGTGCTGGTCGGGGGTTTCCTCGAACGGGAAGCCGGCGGCGAAGCTCTCGTACATCGGCCGGTCGATGTCCAGGGCCAGGCCGGCGCGGGCCTGGCGGCGGGCCTGGATCTCCAGCAGCTCGGCGGCCACGTCGCGGACCTTCTCCTGCGCCTTGCGCTTGGCCTTGGTCCACTGCTCGCCGCCGAGCGAGTGCAGCGGCGCGGTCTCCGGCGAGGCGCCGGAGTAGCGGCTGACCAGGTGCAGCTGCGCCACCGGCACGTACAGGCGGTCGCCCTTGGCGTACTCGATGTCGAGGAACTCGCCGGGCATGCCGCCGATGTCCATCGCCACCAGCCCGCGGTAGCGGCCGACGCCGTGGTCCTCGTGGACGATGGGCGCGCCTTCGGTGAGCTCGCCCAGGTCGCGGATGATCGCTTCGGGCTCGCGCCCGGCGCGGCGCGCGCGGCGCGGCTGGGTGGCGCGCTCGGGGAACAGCTGGCGTTCGGTGAGGATGACGAACTGCGGGTCGTCGATGGCGAAGCCGTCTTCCAGGGGCGCGACGGCCAGGGCGAAGTGCGCGTTGTCCGTCCGCTGTGCGGACGGATCGACGGCCGCCGTTCGAGCAGCGCGGTCGTGCCGCTCGACGCCGGCGGCCAGGAACGAGGGGAAGTCGGGAAGCACGGTGGGCTGCAGTCCCGCCGCCTGCAGCACCTCCAGCAGCGCCTCGCGCCGGCCCGGCGAGTCGGCGGCGACCAGCACCCGGCCCGGATAGCTGCCCAGGAACGAGCGCAGCGCCTCGCCGGCGACGTGGTGGTCGCGGCCGGCGACCGGCAGCGACGGCGCCGGCTGGTCGCCCAGCGGCGCGGCCTCGGCCACGCGCGCGTGCTCGGCGCCGCAGACCTCGATCCGGATCGCCAGGTTCAGCCGCTCGCGCAGCGCGTCCGGCGGCAGGTACAGCTCCTCCGGCGCGAGCACCGGATGCTCGACGTCGTGGCGGCGCTGCTCGTGGCGCGAATGGGTCTGCTGCCAGAACGCATCGGCGGCCGCACTGGCGCCGTCGGCCAGCACCGGCAGCACGCTGACCGGCAGGTAGTCGAACAGGGTCGCGGTACTCTCCTCGCCCTTGCGCGCCGGCGGGAAGAACAGCGGCAGGTAGTACTCGATCCCGGCCGGGGCCAGGCCGGCCTTCAGGTCCTGGTACAGCGCGCTGCGCCGGGTATCGACGTCGAAGCGCTCGCGCAGCGCGTCGAGCACGCGGGCGATGCTGGCCTCGTCCATCGGCAGCTCGCGGCCGGGCAGCAGGTGCACCGCGTCGATCCGGTCGAGCGAGCGCTGGCTTTCCGGGTCGAAGCGGCGGATCGAATCGATCTCGTCGTCGAGCAGCTCGATCCGCAACGGCGCCTCGGCGCCCATCGGGTAGACGTCGAGCAGGCCGCCGCGCACGGCGAAGTCGCCCGGGTCCAGCACCTGCGGCACGTTGCGGTAGCCGGCGCTTTCCAGCCGCCGCTTCTCCGCGTCCAGGTCCAGGCGCTGGCCGGTGGCCAGGTCGAAACTGCCGCCGGCGATGTAGCGCAGCGGCGGCAGCCGCTGCAGCAGGGTCTGCACCGGCACCACGACGATCCCGCGCTCCAGCTGCGGGATCGCCTGCAGCGCGGCCAGGCGCTGGCTGATGATGTCCGGATGCGGGCTGAAGCGGTCGTAGGGCAGGGTCTCCCAGTCCGGGAACGGCACCACCGGCAGCGACGCGTCGTGGCCGGTGGATGCATGGCCCAGCAGGGTGTGCAGGTCGGATTCGACCTGGTGCGCGGACTGGGTGTCGCGGGCGACGAACAGCAGCGGGCCGGGATGCGCGCGGGCAGCCTGGAGCAGGTGCCAGGCCAGGGCCGAGGGCGAAGCCGGCGCCCGCCACCAGGCGCGGGCCTGGCCGCGCCGGGGCAGCGGGGGAGTCGGGGACACGGGGGAGGACGCAGACGGCATGGACCGCGCATTGTAGCCGGCTGCCGCCAGCGCCCCGCTCCTTTGTAGGAGCGGGCATGACCGCGACCCGACACCCTCGGCACAGGCGACGCCCTCTTTACCGGGCAGCCCGAAGCCCGCTCCCGCAAACGCCCAACAGCCGTACCTAGCTGCCGCCCAGGTCCAGCACCAGCCGCGTCAGCCCCGCCGGCACGCCCTCTTCCAGGCTGGGCCGGAACCCCATCGACGCAGCCAGCTCGAGCATCGGCTCATTGCTGTCCGGGGTATCGCCATAGAGGCGGTCCAGGTAGCGGCCGCGCGACCACTTCACCAGTTTCTGCATCAGGTGCCGGCCCAGGCCAAGGCCGGCGACATAGTTGCCGAGCAGGATCGCGTACTCGGCCTGGCGGGTGCCCGGCACGATCCGGGCGCGGGCCAGGCCGGCGATCATCGCTTCGCCCGCGGGCAGCGGTTCGGCACCGACCAGGACCAGCTCGGCCTTCGGATCCGGGCGCGCAAGCTGCCGGGCGGCCGCATCGTCCAGCGTCTCGAGGCCGCCGCTGAAGCCGCCGCGGATCTCCGCCGGTCCGAGCATCGCGAACACGCCCTGCAGCGGCGCGGCATCCTCCGGCCGGATCGGACGGATCAGGATCGCCCGCCGGTTGGGCAGGACGAACTCTTCGTGCCAGGGGGGGAGCCGGTTGCGGGGCATGGCCGGCATATTCCCACATTCGCGACCGGGCCGTCGTCGGCCGGCTTGCTAGACTTCCCCGCGTCCCGGTCGTTCGAGAGCGCACCATGGCAGGCAGTGGTGACTCGGTCCGCGCGATCCTGTTCGCGCTCGGCGCCAATTTCGCGATCGCCGTGGCCAAGGGCGCGGCCGCCTACGTGACCGGTTCGGGCGCGATGCTGGCCGAGACCGTGCATTCGCTGGCCGACTGCGGCAACCAGCTGCTGCTGTTGCTGGGCCTGCGCCAGGCCAAGCGTCCGGAGAACACCGAGCACCCGCTGGGCTACGGCAAGGCGATCTACTTCTGGTCGTTCCTGGTGGCGGTGATGCTGTTCAGCGTGGGCGGCATGTTCTCGGTCTACGAGGGCGTGCACAAGCTGCGCCACCCCGAAGCGCTGCAGCAGTGGTGGTGGGCGGTCGGCGTGCTGGTGTTCGCCATCGTCGCCGAGAGCGTGTCGATGCGCGCCTGCCTGCAGGAGATCGACAAGGCGCGCGGGTCGCGCAACCTGTGGCGGTGGTTCCGCGAAAGCCGCCAGGCCGAGCTGGTGGTGATCTTCGGCGAGGACCTGGCGGCGCTGCTGGGCCTGATGTTCGCGCTGGCGGCGGTGGGGCTGACGGTGCTGACCGGCAATCCGCTGTTCGATGCGATCGGCACGATCGCCATCGGCGCGTTGCTGATCGTGATCGCGGTGCTGGTGGCGATCGAGGTCAAGGCGATGCTGATCGGGCAGAGCGTGGACCCGTTGCTGCAGGCCGAGATCAGCGGGTTCCTGAAGGGACGCCAGGAGATCGCCGAACTGCTGCGCCTGATCACCCTGCAGCAGGGCGAAGACGTGCTGGTCTCGATCCATGCGCGCATGCGCCAGAGCAGCGACGGCGAGCGGATGCTGCGCGAGATCGACCAGGTGGAGCGTGCACTCAAGCAGCAGTTCCCGGTGGTGCGGTGGAGCTTCTTCGAGCCGGAAGGGGCGGACGGACCGGCTTGACGGCGGCCTTCCGGCACGCCGGGGTTCGCACCTGCGGCTTGGGAAAAGGCCGGGCCGAATCCTTTCACCGGGGGCCAGGCTTCGTTGTAGGAGCTCCCTTCAGGGGCGACCCGATGCGGCTGGACACGGCCGCGTTCAACGCGACCGATCCGGAGGCCGTGCGTTGAACGCGGTGCCTTCCAATGTCATCGGGTCGCCCCTGAAGGGAGCTCCTACAACGAGCAGAGAGGCACGAAGAAGGCACGTGCCTTGTCGCTGTCGCTGTTGCCTTCAGCCGGCGTCGCGCTTCAGCCACTCCAGCCGGGTGGAAGCGCCGGACTCGCCCAGCTTCTGCTGCAGGAACGGCAGCACCGGGGCGATCGCCTCGTCCAGCTTCCACGGTGGATTCAGGATCGCCATGCCGCTGCCGTTGAGGCGCAGCGGCGAGTCGTCCGGGCGGACCAGCAGCTCGGCCAGCAGCACGGAACGCGCGGGAATGGCTTCGAGCTTGCGGAAGAACGGCTGCAGGCTGCGCCGCAGCTTGATCGGGTACCAGATCGCGCAGGTCGCCTGCGGCCAGCGCTCCAGCGCTTCGCGCACGGCCTTGGCCACGCGCGGGTATTCCTCGTCCTGGGCCTCGTAGGGCGGGTCGACCAGGACCAGGCCGCGGGCGATGCGCACGCCGTCCGCGCGCGGCGGCAGCAGCGCGCGCACCGCGTCGAAACCATCGCGGGCGTGCACGGCCACGCGCGCGTCGTGGGCGAACAGCTCCTTGAGCGCGGCCGCTTCGTCCGGCTGCAGCTCGCAGGCGGCCAGCCGGTCCTGCGGGCGCATGGCCTGGGCGACGAGCAGCGGGGAGCCGGGGTAGGCAAGCAGGGCGTCGACCGGGTTGTCGGTGGCCACCGCGCGCAGGTAGCGGGCGATGGCCGCGGGCGGCTTCTTCGCGCCGGCCAGCTGCAGGATCCCGGTGGCGGCTTCGGCGGTGCGCCCGGCCTGGCCGCCGCGCAGCAGGTAGCGGCCGCGGCCGGCATGGGTGTCGAGGACGAAGAACGGCGCGTCCTTGCGCAGCAGGGCGTCGACCAGGGCCAGCAGGACGACGTGCTTGAGCACGTCGGCGTGGTTGCCGGCGTGGAAGGCGTGGCGGTAGTTCATGCGCGCAGCATAGCCGCCGCCGCGGGCGGGCGACTATGCTTGGTCCATGCCGCTGATCCTGGTCGCCGAAGACGAGCCGGCCATCGCCGATGCGCTGCTGTACGCGCTGCGCAGCGAGGGCCTGGAGGCCGAGCACTGCCTGCTGGGCGGGCAGGCGCTGGAGCGGGTGCGCGGCGGCGGCGTCGACGTGCTGGTGCTCGACATCGGCCTGCCGGACATCAGCGGCTTCGACGTGTGCCGCCGGCTGCGCGGCTTCAGCGAGGTGCCGGTGATCTTCCTGACCGCGCGCAACGACGAGATCGACCGGGTGCTGGGGCTG
>CAZBDE010000171.1:0-6251 GCA_964490415.1 uncultured Pseudoxanthomonas sp.
CTTCGCCACCGGCGTCCGGCACCTCGATGTCGTCGGTCAGGGCCGAACCGCCGATACTGCGCAGGTCCACGCCCACGGTCTTGTGCGCCACCGCGCCCAGCGCGCGCGACACGCGGTCGGCCGCGTCCAGCTCGGAGGTGTGGCGCTGGCCGTAGCGCACGCTCAGCGCATGCACGGCGAAACCCTGCTCGCGGGCGATGGCCAGGACCACGGCGGAGTCCATGCCACCGGAGACGAGGACGACGGCTTTTTTCATGGGGATGAGAGCGCGGAAAGGCCGCCCATTGTAAGCCCCCGCCGTTGTGGGAGCCCGCGCGAAGGCGACCCGTCGCCGTTGCAGGAGCCCGCATGAGGGCGACCCGTCGTCGTCGTAGGAGCCCGCATGAGGGCGACCCGAGGGCGTCGGAAGTCGCCGGATTCCGGTGTCCGGCGAGGGGCGCCCGGGAACGGTCGCGTTCAACGCCGCTGCGATCCAGCCGGGTCGGGTCGCCCTCATGCGGGCTCCTACAACAGCGACGGGCGCAACGGCGACGGGGGCTCAGCGCCCCGGTTCGTCGTCCCACAGCAGCTTGTGCAGCTGCATCTGGAAACGCACCGGCAACCGGTCGGCGACGATCCAGTCGGCCAGGTCGCGTGCCTCCAGTTCGTCCTTGCTCGGCGAGAACAGCACGTCGCAGCGCGCGGCCAGGCCATGCCCGGCCACCATGTCGCGCGCCCATTCGTAGTCGCCGCGCCCGCACAGCACGAACTTCACCTGGTCGCGCGCGGTCAGCAGCGCGATGTTCTCCAGCCGGTTGCGCGCCATCTCGGCCGAACCGGGGGTCTTCAGGTCCACCACCCGCGACACCCGCGGATCCACGCCGGCGATGTCCAGCGCGCCGGAAGTCTCCAGCGACACGTCGTAGCCGGCGTCGCACAGCCGCCGCAGCAGCTCCAGGCAGCGCTTCTGCGCCAGCGGCTCGCCGCCGGTCACGCAGACGTGGCGCACGCCCTGGCGGGCGACCTCGGCGAGGATGTCGTCGATCTCCCACCACTGCCCGCCATGGAAGGCGTAGGCGGTGTCGCAGTACTGGCAGCGCAGCGGGCAACCGGTGAGGCGCACGAACACGGTCGGCCAGCCGGCGGCGTTGGCCTCGCCCTGGAGGGACAGGAAGATCTCGGTGAGCCGCAGGCGTTGCTGCGGGGCGGTGGTGTCCATGGCGTGGATCGTAGAACGGATGTGGGCGATTGTTGGTGTTGGCGGCGCAGCGGGGGGCGTCGGACGTCGGCCGGAGGCGGCGTCGGGTCGCCCTCATGCGGGCTCCTGCAAGAGCTCTTGTAGGAGCTCCCTTCAGGGGCGACGCGATCACGTCGGAAGCATCGCGGTCAACGCGCAGCCTCCGGATCGGTCGCCTTGGATGCGGCTGCGATCCGGCCGCTTCGGGTCGCCCCTGAAGGGGGCTCCTACAGAAGGGCGCGAACGGCGGGAAAGATGGGGCGACCGCGCTTCAGCGCAGCTGGCCGATCTGGATCGAACGCAGGCGGTCGCCGGCGATGCGCGCCGCATCGGAGTCCGGGTAGCGCGCCACGACCTGCTGCAGCGTCGCTTCGGCCTGCTGCACCTGGCCCTCGCCGAACTGGGACAGGCCCAGCTTCAGCAGCGCGCCCGGCGCCTTGTCGTGGGTCGGGTAGCGGGCGGTCAGCGCGTCGAACTGCTGCTCGGCCAGCTTGAAGTTGCGGGTGGCGTAATAACTCTCGCCCAGCCAGTACAGTGCGTTGGGGGCATAGACGCCGGCCGGATAGGTATCGATGAAGGCCTGGAACAGCTGCGCCGATTCGTCGTAGCGGCCGCCCTTCAGGGCATCGAAGGCGATGTCGTAGGCAGCGCGTTCATCGCCGGCCTTGGCCAGCGAACCGGTGTCGCCGTGCACCCTCGGCGCCGGCTCCGGCGCGGCGGCCGGGGTGACCGTGCGCGATGCCGGCACGGTAGCGGGCGTGGACGCGGCGCCACCGTCCGGCGGCGCGGGCAATGCCCCGCCCTCCATCCGGTTGAGGCGACCGTCCAGGTCCAGGTACTGGTCGCGGGCGCGCTGCTGCAGCTGCTGGTTCTCGTTCTGCAGCTGTTCGACCGACTCGCGCAGCGACTGCACCTCGGTGCGCAGCTGGTCCAGCTGGTTGAGCAGGTCCTGGTTGGCCTGGGTGTTGTTGGCCTGCAGCTCGAGCCTGGCGACACGGTCGGCCAGGCTGAGCTTCTGCGCATGCGCGGGCGTGGCGGCCACCAGGGCCGCCACGACCAGCATTGCCGGGTAGTGCTTCAGGCGCATGGATCAGCGCGCGCTGTAGACGATCTCGACGCGGCGGTTCTGCGCCCAGCAGGCCTCGGTCGACTCGGTGCACAGCGGACGCTCTTCGCCGTAGCTGACCACGGTCAGCTGGCTGGCCGAGGCGCCGGCGGCCTGCAGCGCGGAGTTCACGGCGTTGCCGCGGCGCTCGCCCAGGCCCATGTTGTACTCGCGCGAGCCGCGCTCGTCGGTGTGGCCTTCCAGGGTCTGGCGCGAGGACGGACGGTCACGCAGGTACTTGGCGTGGCAGGCGATCACGGCCTGGTACTCCGGCTTGACGGTGTACTGGTCGAAGTCGAAATGGATCACGCGCTGGCGCAGGCACGGATCGGTGTCCAGGTCTTCCGGGCCGTAGGCGCCGGAATCGGTCACCGGGGCGGTCGGGGTGGTCGGGGTGGTGTCGGCGACCGGCGCTTCCTTGACCTTCTTGGAGCAGCCGGCCAGGGCGACGACGGACAGGAACGAGACCAGCAGGACACGGGTGGATGTGTTCATGATCAATCCTTGTGATGCACGGGGTGGTGGTAGGGCTGACGCGATCGCGGCATATTACAACTGATTCTTAACGCGCGCTGCGGTAGGGAGACCAGGCCGGCTCGCGCACGTCGCCGTCGGCCAGGACCAGGCGCTGGCGCACCCGGCCGTCGGCGGAAACGGCATACAGCACCCCGCGGCCACCCTCGCGCGCCGCATACAGCAGCATGCTGGCGTTGGGGGCGAAACTCGGGGATTCGTCCAGGTTGCCGGTGGAGACCGTGCTCCAGCGCGGCGACCCCAGGCTGGAGTCCATGATCGCGATCCGGTAGGTGTTGCCGGCGCCCTGCGCCACCGCGATCTTCTTGTCGTCGTACGAGACCGAGGCGGTGGCGTTGTAGTTGCCCTGGAAGGTGACGCGGCTGGCGCTGCCCCCGCCCGAGGCCACCTGGTAGATCTGCGGGCGGCCGCCGCGGTCGGAGGTGAAATAGATCCTGCTGCCGTCCGCGCTCCAGGTCGGCTCGGTGTCGATGCCGAAGTGGTTGGTCAGCTGGGTCAGCTGCTTGCTGCCCAGGTCCATGACGTAGATCTCCGGGTTGCCGCTGCGCGAGAGCGACATGGCCAGCTTGCGCCCGTCCGGCGAGAACGACGGCGCGCCGTTGATGCCGCGGAAGCTGGAGACCAGCTCGCGCGCGCCCGAGGAGATGTCCTGCACGTAGATCGCCGAGTTGCCGCGCTCGAAGCTGACGTAGGCCAGCTTGCGCCCGTCCGGGCTCCAGGCCGGCGACAGCAGCGGCTCGGCCGAGCGCACCACCACCTGCGGGTTCCAGCCGTCGGCGTCGGCGACGTTGAGCGCGAAGCGCATGTCCTTGCCGCGGCCGCTGGCGGTGACGTAGGCCACCCGGGTCCAGAACGCGCCGCGCACGCCGGTGATCTTCTCGTACACCGCATCGGCGATCTGGTGGGCCGCGTCGCGGGTGGCGTTGGCGCGGGCGGTGATGGCCTGGCCGAGCAGGCGCTCGCCGCGGGCCACGTCGAACAGTTCGTATTCGATCCGGTAGCCGCCGTCGCCGCCGTCCAGCACGCGGCCGACCACGATGTAGTCCTGGCGCAGCTGCTTCCAGGTCGGGTAGTTGATCTCGCCGCCGCGGGTCGGGCGCTCGACGATCTGCGCCTCGGGCAGGGTGCGGAACACGCCGGAGCGGGCCAGGTCGTCGCGTACCACCTTGGCCACGTCGGTTTCCGGCGGCGTGCCGCCGGCCTGGTAGGGCATCGGCACCACGGTGATCGGCAGGGCCGAGGCGTTGCCGCCGATGATGTCGATCTCCAGGCCCTGCTGCTGGGCGGTGGCCACGAACGGCAGCAGGAGGAACGCGAGCAGGGCAAACCAGCGCAGGGGAGTTTTCATGGGCAGGGCGTGGGTCCGGTCCGGGCAGGCACAGAGGAATAGCAGCGTAGGCGTGAACATTTTCGCAATCATGAACGAAAAGCGCGTGAACGACGGTTCACGAAGCCCCCGCTCCTCGTGACTCCTTTGTAGGAGCTCCCTTCAGGGGCGACCCGATATGGCCGGCCGCAGCCACGTTCAACGCGACCGCCCCGGAGACTGCGCGTTGACCGCGGCGACTTCCCACGGGATCGGGTCGCCCCTGAAGGGAGCTCCTACAAAGAGCAACAAAAAGCGACAAGGAGCGACAGCAACCGGCGCTCAGCGGTCCTGGGCCACAAAGTTGAGGATGAGATCCCGGCGGAACACGGACTCGAAACCACGGTATGGCAGCGGCGCGGCGCGGCGCACGGCGGCTTCGAGGGAGCGGCGGCCGGCCTCGTCGAACGGGCAACTCGGGTCCACGGTCACGTCCATCACATCGCCGCCGGGGAGTTGCCGGATCGAGACCCGGCAGCGCTGGCCCAGCGGCACGGTGTCCGGGCGGATCCACTGGTTCAGCACCGCCTCCTGGATCGCCGCGGCGTACTTCGCGGTCAGGTCCTCGCTGGTCCCGCCCTGCCCCGGCGTGCCCTGGGAGGGCGCGGCCGGCGTGGAGGCCGACCGCTGCTGGGCCTGCTGCAGCTGGCGCAGCTTCTGCTCGGCCAGTTCGGCCTGGCGGGCGGCCTGCTCGCGCTGGCGGCGCAGGTCGGCCAGCTTCGCCTGCTTCTCTTCCTCGGCCTGGGCGGCCAGCCGGCGCTGGTTCTCGGCGGCCTTCTGCCGTTCGCGTTCCTCGGTCAGGTCGACCTGCGCCTGGCGGCGGCGCTCTTCCTGTTCCTTCTCGGCCTTCTCGAGGGCGATGGCGTCGCGGCGGGCGGCGTCCTGGTCGACCGTATCCGGCACCGGGATGAAATCCTGGGCCCGTTGCTGCGGCGCCACCGGCGCGTCCTGCGGCCGCGGTTCGGGGACCGGCTGCGGCGGCGGTACGGTTTCCTCCTCCGCCATCTCCTGCACCGGCTGCGGCAACGGCTCGGGCTTGGGCGCGTCCTCGGCCCGCTTCTGCGCGGCGGCCACGTCGGCCGCCGACATCACCAGCGAGGCCTCGATCACCGGCGACCCGGCCGCCGGCTCCACGTGCCGCTGCGGCGACCACCACCAGGCCAGCCAGAACAGCAGCGCCACGACCACGTGCAGCGCGATGGCCAGCACGAACGGGCCAGTGAGCCCGCCTTCGCGTTGGTCGGGGTTGCGGTAGAAGGTGTCAGCGTGCATCGCGCTCACCTGGCAGGGCCGGCCTCAACGCGGCGCCTTGCCGGCCTGGCCGCCCGGCTGGCTCATCAGGCTCACCCGCGGCACGCCGGCGGCCTGGACCATGGCCATGGTGTCCATGACCTTCTGGTACTCGACCGCGCCGGGAGCGGCGACGAACACCGGCACGTCCTTGTTCTGGGCCACGAACGCCGCCAGCCGCGCGGTCAGTTCGGTGGCGTCGATCGGCTCGGCCTGGGCCCCCTGCAGGGTCAGGAAATAGCGCCCGTCGGCGTCGACAGTGACGATCACCGGATCCTTCTTGCTGTCCACCGCGCGCGCGTTGGACTGCGGCAGGTCCACGTCCACGCTCAGGCTCAGCAGCGGCGCGGTGACCATGAAGATGATCAGCAGCACCAGCATCACGTCGATGTACGGGACGACGTTGATCTCGGACTTGAGCTTGCGGCGTTTGTGGTGGGGATTACCGGTGATCATCTTTATTCATCCGCGCCGGCCTGGCGCTGCAGGATCGAGCTGAACTCGTCGGCGAAGCTCTCGTAGCGCTGCGCCAGCCGCTCCACGCGCGTGCTGTAGCGGTTGAACGCCCACACCGCCGGGATCGCCACGAACAGGCCGATGGCGGTGGCGAACAGCGCCTCGGAAATGCCCGGCGCCACCGAGGCGATGCCGACCTGCGCGCCCTGGCTGACCATGTCGTGCATGGTCACCATGATCCCGAACACGGTACCGACCAGGCCCACGTAGGGCGCGGTGGAACC
>CAZBDE010000172.1:0-6201 GCA_964490415.1 uncultured Pseudoxanthomonas sp.
AAGGCGTGTCGCAGGCGCTGCACGACGCCGCCGCCGCGCTGGAACTGGGCATGGGCAAGGTCGCCCAGCCGCTGCGCGTGGCCATCACCGGCACCCAGGTCAGCCCGGACATTTCCCATACCGTGTACCTGGCCGGGCGCGACGAGGCCTTGAAACGCATCGACGCGGCGCTTATCAAGGTGGCGAAGGACTGAGGTCCACGAGCCCCGGGTCCACGGGAAGATGTCCAGGAAGGGAAGAATGGCCAGCCGGCACGCCTGCACCGATCCGCACCACCACGTCGACAGCGCCGATGCGTTCGTCCGCGCGGTGGAGCGTGCCTGCAGCGAGCGCGGCCTGCGCCTGACCCCGATCCGCGCCAACGTGCTGCGCCTGATCGCCGATGCCGGCAAGCCGGTGAAGGCCTACGACCTGCTGGAGAAGGTGCGCGAGACCAAGGGCGCCGGCGCCGACGCGCCGCCCACGGTGTACCGCGCGCTGGATTTCCTGATGGCCAACGGCTTCGTGCACAAGCTGGCCTCGGTGAACGCCTTCGTCGCCTGCCACCATCCGGACAGCGACCAGCATTCGGTCCCGTTCCTGATCTGCGACCGCTGCCACAGCGCGGTGGAGCTGGAGGACCGCGAGGTCGTCACCCAGCTCGAGGCGCGGGCCAAGGCGCTGGGCTTCCACCCGCAGGCGCAGACCCTGGAAGTGCACGGGTTGTGCGAGCGCTGCGCGCAGATCGCGTAGGAGCGGCTTCAGCCGCTACCTAGGGGGAGCTGTCCGCCATCGCCGGTGCGGGCGTGGGGGTCGCCCTCATGCGGGCTCCTACAGCGCAGAGCACGCGGCCGGGCTTGGGCGCGCGGCCGGGGTCAGGCTGCGGCAATCGCGACCTTCGGAGCGCGCTCGCGGATCGGGACGTGCGCCAGCGCCGCGATCGCGGCCAGTGCCATGTCCGCGTACCACATCCACTGGTAGCTGCCCGACTTCTCCAGCGCCACGCCGCCCAACCAGGCGCCGAAGAAGCCGCCGACCTGGTGCGAGAACAGGGTCAGCCCGAACAGCGTGCCCAGGTAGCGCGGCCCGAACAGCTTGCCCACCAGCCCGGCGGTGGGCGGCACCGTGGCCAGCCAGGTGAAGCCCAGCCCGGCGGCGAACAGGTAGAAGGTCCACGCGCTCGGCGGTGCCAGCAGGAACAGCGCGATCAGCACGGCGCGGCTGGCGTACATCACCGCCAGGATCCACTTCATGCGGAAGCGCTCGCCGAGCTTGCCCGCGGCCAGGCTGCCGGCGATGTTGAACAGCCCGATCAGCGCGATCGACACCGCCGAGACGCTGGCTGGCAGGCCGCACAGCGCGACCTCGCCCGGCAGGTGGGTGACCAGGAAGGCCACGTGCACGCCGCAGGTGAAGAAGCCCAGGTGCAGCAGCCAGTAGCTGCGGTCGCGCAGGGCGATGCCGAGCTGGTGGCGCAGGCCGCGGTCCTCGATGCCCTCGTGCGCGACCGGCGCCTCGCCCGGGCGGCGGCGGAACGCGCGCGCCAGCGGCAGGGTCAGCAGCGAAGTCGCGGCCATGCCCAGCATCGCCACGGTCCAGCCGGCAGCGCCGATCACCAGCTGCAGCAGCGGCGCGAACACGAACTGGCCCAGCGATCCGCCGGCGTTGATGAAGCCGGCGGCGAACGAGCGCCGCTCGGCCGGCAGGCGTCCGGCGGTGGCGCCGATCAGGATCGAGAAGCTGCCGGCGCCGGCGCCGGCAGCGGTCAGCACGCCGAGGGTGAGCATCAGTCCGGGGCCCGTCGGCAGGAACGGCACCAGCGCCAGGCCCGCGGCCAGCAGCAGGCCGCCGGCGACCAGCACCGGCGCCGGCCCGTGACGGTCGGCGATGGCGCCGAACACCGGCTGCACCGCGCCCCAGACGAACTGGCCGATCGCCAGCGCCAGGCTGATCGTGGCGATGCCGATGCCGGTGTCCAGGTGGATCGGGGCGACGAACAGGCCGGTGGTCTGGCGCGCGCCCATGGTCAGCATCAGCGTGGCGGCCGCGGCCAGAACCAGGCCCGTGCTGCCAGCGGCGCGGGTGGTCGCGCTCATGCCTGCCGCTCCTGCGCCAGGGCGGCGTCGAGCGCATCGAGGCCGGCGTGCAGCCGTTCCAGCGCGGCCTCGCCGAGCAGTCCGTCGATCCGCCGCTGCGCGCGCCGCCACAGCGGTCGCGCCAGCGCCAGGCGCCGGCGTCCTTCGCTGGTGATCGACAGTACTCGCTGGCGCGGATCGGCGCCGCGTTCCTCGGCCAGCCAGCCCTCGCGCAACAGTGGCTGCAGGTTGCGGGTGAGGGTCGTGCGGTCCATGCCCAGTCGCGCGGCCAGTTCGCCCAGCGTCCGCGGCGTGCGCGCATGGCGCAGGATCGAGTACTGGTTGACGCCCAGGCCGGCGCCCGCAAGGGCCTGGTCGTAGAGCTGGGACACCTGCCGCGTCGCGCGGCGCAGGCGGAAGCAGGTGCAGGGCGAGGCGCCGGTATCGTCCATGGGAGCGTCGAGCGGTCGTATGGGGAGCCCAATATACGTGCATATGCACGTATTGGCGAGACGGAAAGAAACAAGGGCGGTGCCTGCGCACCGCCCCCTGCCGTACCACCTGCGTCCGGATGGGTCGGGCCGCCGGCTCAGAACCAGGCGCGGAGGCCGAACGCCAGCGCGCGGCCTGGCAGCGGCGCGTAGTCGCGCAGCAGCGAGGTGTGCGGACGCGCCTCCTGGTCGGTCAGGTTGCTGCCGTCCAGGAACACTTCCCAGCTGTTCCCGTTTTCGCGGTCCCAGCGGTAGCCCAGGTGCGCGTCGACCAGGGTGTAGCCGGGGCTGGGCTCCTCGTGCTCGGCGACCTGGTCCTGCTCCTGGTAGCGCACCGCGCCCAGCGAGGCGCGCCAGCCGCCCAGTTCCCATGACAGGTCGGCGCCGAAGCGGCCCGGGGCGATCCGCGGCAGGTAACCGTCGCTGGCCAGTTGCGCTTCGTAGTGGTGCGCGTGGTCGCCATGCGGCACCTCGAAGGCCACGCTGCGACTGCCGCCGCCGTCGCGCTCGGCACGCACCCGGTCGGCGAACAGGCGCAGGTCCCAGGCGCCGCTGTCGTTGTCGGCCAGGTGCAGCACCGCTTCGGCCTCGGCGCCGGTGAACACCGCGTCGGTCTGGGTCCACAGCCGCACCGGGGTGCCGTGCTCCTCGATGCCGGTGTCGGCCAGGTAGATGAAGTCCCGGAAGTCGCTGCGGTAGACCGCGACCTTGAAGTCGATGCGTTCGTTGTGCGCATGCAGGCCGATCTCGCCGCGCAGCGCGCGCTCGGTGTCCAGCGCCGGATCGCCGATTTCGATCGAGGCGGTGGCCACGTGCAGGCCGCCGGCGTACAGCTCTTCCTGGGTCGGCGCGCGCTCGGAACCGTCGATGCCGAAGCGCAGGTCGAAGGCCTGGTCGATCTTCCAGATCGCCGCCGCCGACAGGTTGGTGGCGCCGAAGTCGCGCTGCGGCTTGCCGCTTTCCGGATCCAGGCGGACCCGGTCGTGGCGCGCGCCCAGTTCCAGCTTCACCGGCCCGAAGTCCTTTTCCTGCACCGCGAACAGGCCCCAGCTGCCGGTGACCGTGGCCGGCACGAAGGCTTCCTCGCCGGCCGCGGAGAAATCGACCCGGCCGAACTGCAGGCCGAACACGCCGCGCCAGCCGGCCACGTCCTGCTGGACCGCCTCGATGCGCGCGTCGTAACCCTCGCTGGCGAAGCGGGTGCCGACCGCACCGTCCTCCAGCTCCACGTGTTCGTAGTCGTTGTACGCGCCGTGCAGTTCCAGGCTCTGCAGGAACGGCAGCGGAGCGTAGACGCCGGCCTTCAGTTCGATGCGGTTCTGGGTCATGTCGATGCGCACCTGCTCCTCGCCGTGCGCGTCTCCGTCGTGATCATGATCATGATCGTGGTCGCCATCGTCGTCATCGGCGTGCACGTGCGCGCCGTCCGGGATGCCGTAGTTGCTGCGGTAGGTGCTGGCGGCCAGGCCGAAGTAGCCGGCCTCGCCCAGCCAGGTCGCACCGAGCGCACCGGCACGGGTCCGGATCGAGCTGTTGGGCAGGGTGCCGTGGGCCAGCTCTTCCCCTTCGTGTTCGTCCGGGTGCGCCGCCGCATAGCCGGGGATGCCGTAGTCGCCGGTGTTGCGCAGCAGGCCGTCCACGTGCAGCACCCAATCGCCGTTGACGCCGTCGAGGCGGAACATGCCGCTGCGCTCGTCGTTGCCGGTGTTGCCGCGGACCTCGGCGCGGCCGCCCAGCGGCGCATCCGGCTTGTACAGGGCGATGCGCCCGTCGGCGACATTCACCGCGCCGCCGATCGCGCCGCTGCCGAACAGCAGGGTGGCCGGGCCCTTGAGCACTTCGATCTGGTCGGCCAGGAACGGTTCCACGCTTGCGGCGTGGTCGGCGCTGACGGTGGACGCGTCCATCACGCCGATGCCGCCGGACAGGATCTGCACGCGGGGGCCGTCCAGGCCACGCAGGATCGGCCTGCCGACGCCGGGGCCGAAATAGCTGGTCTGCACGCCGGGCAGCCTGGCCACGGTCTCGCCGAGGGTGGCGGCCTTGGCCCGGTCCAGGGCGTCGCCCTGCAGGACCTCGACCGGGCGGGCGAGGGACTCTGCGTCGCCGGCCAGCGGCGAGGCCGTGACCTGGACCGCATCCAGGTCGGTGGGGTCGTGGGCAACGGCGGCCAGGGGCAGGGCGGCGAGGGCCAGGGCCAGGGCGACCGGGAGGGTATCGGCGGGCGAGGGGCGTGAAGCGGGGAGTCGGGGCATGGGGGTCGGTGGGAGCGACGGATGACAGTGGGATCGGAATGTTATAATGTATCCAAATCGAGCAACACCCCCCCGGACGCCACGATTCCCCGATGAGCCACGATCACCACGCCGGTCACGCCCACCATGCGCTCCCTCCGCGCCATCAACGGCACTGGTTCGACCGCTTCGGCGCCACCGGCTCGCTGCTGTGCGCGATCCATTGCGCGCTGACCCCGTTGCTGCTGGCGGCGTTGCCGGCGCTGGGCCTGACCGTGTGGTTCGATGGCAGCGTGGAATGGGCGCTGGTGCTGTTCGTGACCCTGCTGGGCCTGTTCAGCCTGGGCTGGAGCTACCGCCGCCATCGCGCCCTGCGCGCCCTGGGCCTGCTGTTGCCCGGCCTGGTCGCGCTGTGGGCCGGCCTGCTGTACGCGCCGCTGCACGAGTCGGTGGTGCCGCACGCGGTGGTGATGACCTTCGGCGGCACCCTGGTCGGGTTGGCGCACCTGGTGAACCTGCGCCTGAACCACGGCCACGTCCACGACGCCAGCTGCACCCACTGAGGGCCGCGTGCTAGGCTTCCCGGCCTGTCGCGCGCTGCGCGCGACCTGTTTTCCAGTGAATCGAGGAGTCGAAAGATGGGCAAGGGTGATCGCAAGACCGCCAAGGGCAAGCGCTACAACTCCAGCTACGGCAATGCGCGCAGCCATGTCGGGACCCGTGCTGCCGCGGGCGCCGCCGCGCCGGCGGCGAAGAAGACCGTGGCCAAGCCGGTGGTGAAGAAGGCCGTGGCCAAGAAGACGGTGACCAAGGCCGGCTGACGGCGGGCCTGTCCCAGGGCGGTATCGGAAACGCGGCGCCTGGCGCCGCGTTTTTCTTTTCCGGCCTGTCTTGTAGGAGCTCCCTTCAGGGGCGACCCGATCTGGCCGGACGCAGCCGCATTCAACGCGACCGATCCGGAGGTTGTGCGTTGAACGCGGCGCCTTCCGACGGGATCGGGTCGCCCCTGAAGGGAGCTCCTACAAGGGGAGGCGGCGGCCGGCGATCCAGGTGGCCAGGCGCAGGTCGCCGCCCAGCCAGTAGGCCAGTTCGGCGGGCTGGCCGATGTCCCAGAGGACGAAGTCGGCGCGCAGGCCGGGGCGCAGGCGGCCGCGGTCGTCCAGGCCGAGCGCACGGGCGCCGTGCACGGTGGCGCCGCGCAGCGCCTCCTCGGGGGTCAACCGGAAGTGCGTGCAGGCCAGCGACATGGCCAGGCGCAGCGACCGCAGCGGCGAGGTGCCCGGGTTGCAGTCGGTGGCCACCGCCATCGGCACGCCGGCGGCGCGGAACGCGTCCAGCGGCGGCAGCTTCGTCTCGCGCAGCACGTGGAAGGCGCCGGGCAGCAGCACCGCCACGCTGCCGGCGCGGGCCATCGCTTCGACC
>CAZBDE010000173.1:0-6163 GCA_964490415.1 uncultured Pseudoxanthomonas sp.
GGACGCTCGCGGATCAGCTCGGCGGCGCTGTCGATCAGGTCGCGGCCCTTGTCCACCAGCGCGTCCATCTGCTCGCGCGCGGCGTCTCCGCCCAGTTCGGCGGCGGCCAGGCCCGACAGCGCGCTGTCGGCCAGCTCGGCCTTGACGTTGGCGCGGCCCAGGCGCAGCTCGTCGCCGGCGGCGCTGGTCGCGCCGCGGAGCGCTTCGCCGGCGGCACCGGCGGCGGCCTTGAGGTGCGAGCCGGCCTCGGACAGGTTGTCCTTCAGGTTCTCGGTGGAAGTCGGGGTCATCGTGTTCTCCTGGGGCGTGCGGGGGGATGGCGACGCCGGTATGGCGCGACGCGGCCATGGAAGCACGGGCCGGGTGTAGGACCCGTTACGGGAGCGGACCGACCTCGGGCCGCCACGGCGCCGGAACACGGTGGCGGCCCTGCCGGCCTACTGCATGACCAGCGTGCCCTGCACGTTACCGCGGACGATGCGCAGCACCAACTGCGGCGGCGGCGTGGCGAAGCTGGCGCGGAAGCTGGCCAGGTCGTCGAAGGCGCCGCCGGAGCCGGCCACGATCACGTCGCCGCGGCGCAGGCCGCTTTGCGCGGCGCGGCTGTTCGCCGCCACCTCCTCCACCAGCACGCCGCGGCCCCGGGCCTGGCGCTGCGCCTCGGGCAGTTCGGCCAGGCGCGCGCCGGCCAGGCGCGGATCCAGCGCACCGCCGTCCACGCTGCGCGGCTGCTCCTTCAGGGTCGCGGTGAGGGTCACCGCCTTGCCGTCGCGCAGCACCTGCAGCGGCACCTTCGCACCCACCGGCTGCAGGCCTTCGAAGTTGTGCAGCGCCAGCGCGTCGACGATGCGCTGGCCGCCGGCCTCCACGATCACGTCGCCCGGCTTCAGCCCGGCGGCGGCGGCCCCGGAACCGGCATGGACCTGGGTCACCAGCGCGCCGAGCTGGTTCTCGGCCAGGCCCAGGCTGCGCGCCAGGCGCGCGTCCAGCGGCTGCGCGTCCAGGCCCAGGGTGCCGCGCTTCACTTCCCCGGTGGTGACCAGCTGCTGGACCACGTCGCGGGCCAGGTTGGAGGGGATCGCCAAGCCCAGGCCGATGTTGCCGGCCATGCTGCCGCGCGGGTTGAGCGAGGCGGAGTTGATGCCGACCAGCTCGCCGCGCAGGTTGACCAGCGCGCCGCCGGAGTTGCCCGGGTTGATCGAGGCGTCGGTCTGGATGAAGTTCTGGTAGCCCAGCCCGCGGATGCCGCTGCGGCCCACCGCCGAAACGATGCCGGAGGTCACCGTCTGGCTCAGCCCGAACGGGTTGCCGATGGCGACCACGTAGTCGCCCACCTGCAGCCGGCCGCTGTCGCCCAGCGGCAGGCCGGCGAGGTTCTCGGCCGGGATCCGGATCAGGGCCACGTCGGTGTCGGCGTCCGAGCCGAGGAACTCGGCGGTGAGCGTGCGTCCGTCGGCCAGGGTCACCGAGACGTCGTCGGCGCCCTCGATCACGTGGTGGTTGGTGAGCACGTAGCCGCGCTGGGCGTCGATGATCACGCCCGAACCCAGCGATTCGTTGATCCGCTCCTGCGGCACCTGCGGGAACAGGCGGCGGAAGAACGGGTCGTCGAAGAACGGGTTGCGTACCGCCACCCGCTGCTTGGTGTGGACGCTGACCACCGCCGGCATCACCCGCTGCAGCATCGGCGCCAGCGAGGGCATGGCCTGGCCTTCGCCCGCGGCGGGCAGGCTGGCGGTGGTGGCCAGGGGCGGCGGCGGGACGGCAGGCGCCGCGGCCAGCGCGGCGGCTTCGGCGCGGTTCTCCAGCACCTCGTTCACGGCGGTGGCGGCGAAGCCGCCGAACGCGGCGGCGGCGGTCAGGGCGAACAGGGTCCGGGTCGAACGCTTCATCGGCTTCGGCTCGTGGGTTGACGGGAGTCCCGTTCAGTTTCGGCGGGCGTCGCTCAATCGATGCTGAAGCGGGAGTTTCCACGGCGCAAGCGGAGGGCAATGACCGTCGCTGGCCGTAGTGGCGCGGCACGACGGTCACGGCGCCGGTCATGCGGCAGCGGGACGCCCCGGCTGCGCCTGGATTTAACGACAGGGGGAGTAGGGTGCTCCGTACGCTCCCCCGGCCCCTCCCCGGGGGTCCCGCGCGACCCCGACGGGAGCGATGTGCAAGCCGTCACGCAAGAGTTGACAGCCCCCGGGGCCGGGGGTAGCGTGACGGCCTGTTGCGCCACTAGATATAGCGGTCCGACAGATCCAGGTGCCCAAGCGATGGTGTTTTCAGGCAGGTTCTTGCTGAATGCGCGCCGCCGGGCCGAATCGCCCGGGGGGTGGCGAGCGGATGAGGCAGGAAAACACGGTCGAAAGCGGCATTCCAGGCCGCGCAACCACACCGTCTGACCCGGCGAGCGGCGCGCAACCACGCGACCCGCCGGCCTTGCCGTCCCCGGCATTGCCGGCCCCGGGCAACATGAAGAACATCAAGTGCGACAAGGAGATATTCACAGCATGAGCACGGTGCGCCTCGAAGTGGTCCAGGACAACACCAAGAACAACGGGGAAATCCCGCTGCAGCCGGCCTCCCAGGACATCTGGGACAAGAAGTACCGGCTCAAGACCAAGCAGGGCGTGCCGCTGGATGCCGACATCGACGGCACCTACCAGCGCGTGGCCCGTGCCCTGGCCGACGCCGAGGGCAGCGAGGAGAAACGCGCCTACTGGTTCGAGCGCTTCCTGTGGGCGCTGCGCCGCGGCGCCATTCCCGCCGGCCGCATCACCTCCAACGCCGGCGCGCTGGAGCACAAGCCGGCCACCAGCACGATCAACTGCACCGTCTCGGGCACCATCACCGACTCGATGGACGGGATCCTGGAGAAGGTCCACGAAGCGGGCCTGACCCTGAAGGCCGGCTGCGGCATCGGCTACGAGTTCTCCACGCTGCGCCCGCGCGGCGCGTTCGTCGCCGGCGCCGGCGCCTACACCTCCGGCCCGATGTCCTTCATGGATATCTACGACAAGATGTGCTTCACCGTGTCGAGCGCGGGCGGCCGCCGCGGCGCGCAGATGGGCACCTTCGACGTGTCGCACCCGGACGTGAAGGACTTCATCCGCGCCAAGCGCGAGGACGGGCGCCTGCGCCAGTTCAACCTGTCGCTGCTGATCACCGACGGCTTCATGCAGGCGGTGGCCGACGATTCCGACTGGCCGCTGGTGTTCCCGGTCAGCGCCAAGGAGCAGGGCGACTTCGACCTGGCCGACGCCGACAAGGTGGTCTGGCGCGACTGGCCGACCCACCAGAACTACATCGTCCGCGACGACGGCCTGGTGGCCTGCAAGGTGTACGGGCACATCCGCGCCCGCCACCTGTGGGACATGATCATGGTCTCCACCTACGACTACGCCGAGCCGGGCTTCATCCTGATCGACAAGGTCAACGAGATGAACAACAACTGGTGGTGCGAGAACATCCGCGCCACCAACCCCTGCGGCGAGCAGCCGCTGCCGCCGTACGGCGCCTGCCTGCTCGGCTCGGTCAACCTGACCACGTTCGTGCGCGATGCGTTCACCGACAAGGCGCGCTTCGACTGGGAGGAATACAAGGAAGTCGTGCGCGTGTTCACCCGCATGCTCGACAACGTGGTCGAAGTGAACGGCCTGCCGTTGCAGCAGCAGCGCGACGAGATCATGCGCAAGCGCCGCCACGGCATGGGCTTCCTCGGCCTGGGCAGCACCCTGACCATGCTGAAGATGAAGTACGGCGAGCCGGCGAGCCTGGAGTTCACCGAGCAGATCGCCCGCGACATGGCCGTGGCCGGCTGGGAAGTGGCGCTGGGCCTGGCCCAGGAGAAGGGTGCGGCCCCGATCATGGAAGAGCGCTTCGCCGTCACCGCCGAGATGCTGCGCAAGCGCCCGGAGATGGCGAAGGACGGCTGGCGCGTGGGCCAGGAGATCGAGGGCAAGGTGCTGCACGCGCGCTACAGCCGCTACATGCAGCGCATCGCCTCCGTCGCGCCGGAACTGGTGGACGAGCTGGCCGAGGTCGGCGCGCGCTTCACCCACCACAGCTCGATCGCGCCCACCGGCACCATCTCGCTGTCGCTGGCCAACAACGCCTCCAACGGCATCGAGCCGTCGTTCGCGCACCACTACAGCCGCAACGTGATCCGCGAGGGCAAGAAGTCCAAGGAGAAGGTCGACGTCTACAGCTACGAGCTGCTGGCCTACCGCCACCTGGTCAACCCCAAGGCGATGCCGTTCTCCGAGGAGCCGGGCGCGCAGCTGCCGGAGTACTTCATCTCCGCCGACGACATCCATCCCAAGGAGCACGTCGACGTCCAGGCCGCCGCGCAGAAGTGGGTGGACAGCTCGATCTCCAAGACCGCGAACGTGCCGACGGACTACCCGTACGAGGACTTCAAGGACATCTACCGCTACGCCTACGAGCAGGGGCTGAAGGGCTGCACCACCTTCCGCTTCAACCCCGCCGCGTTCCAGGGCGTGCTGGTCAAGGAGAAGGACCTGGAGAACACCACCTACCGCTTCGAGCTGGAGGACGGCTCGGTGCTGGAGGTGAAGGGCAACGAGGAGATCGAGTACGACGGCGAGACCCACACCGCCGCCAACCTCTTCGACGCGCTCAAGGAAGGGTATTACGGCAAGTTCTGACGGCTTGCAGGCCGCGGCGCGCGCTGTTCCGGGCGCCCGCCGCGGTCGTTGTTCCTGCGGTATGGCGCCCGGAAAACGCAGTCCCCGGTTACCACACAAGACCGAGAGCGCCCCCAGGAGGGCCCCATGAGCAATGGCAATGGTGTGACGGCGACCCTTAACGAGGCCGCCGAGAACGTCAAGGAAACCGCGTCCGAGGTCGGCAGCGCGATCGCCAGCACCGCGAGCAACACGGTGAAGAAGGCGAAGAAGGCCGCCAGTTCCGCGACCAAGGCCGCGAAGAAGACCGCCGCCAAGGCGACCAAGGCCGCGAAGAAGACCGCGGCCAAGGCCACCCGGGTGGTCAAGAAGGACGTGGCCAAGGTCACCAAGGCGGTCAACAAGACCGTGTCCAAGGCGAAGAAGAAGCTGACCGCCGCCAAGGACAAGGCCACGGCCGAGGCCGAGGCGCTGCGCAGGAAGCTCGGCAAGAAGAAGCCTGCGAAAAAGGCCGCGACCAGGAAGACCGCGAAGAAGGCCGTGAAGAAGGCTGCGCCGAAGAAGGCCGCGGCCAGGAAGGCGCCGGTGAAGAAGGCCGTCGCGAAGAAGGCGCCCGCCAGGAAGGCTGCGAAGAAGGCCGCGCCGAAGAAGGCCGCCAAGGCCGTGAAGAAGGCACCGGCCAAGAAGGCGCCTGCCAGGAAGGCCCCGGCGAAGAAGGCCGCCAGGAAGGCGGCGAAGAAGAAGTAGGCAACACCCCCTGCAACACCTTCCCTCCCCGCATGGGGAGGGAAGGCGGCGGCGTCCCCGCCATTCCCACGCAACGCACACAGGACACGCAAGATGGCCGTCAAGATCGACAGGAAAATCAAGGGTTACGCCGTGGTCACCGCCGAGGACAAGGCGCGCGAGGCCGCGCCGCCGGTGGTCGCCGCCCCGGTCGATCGCGCCGCGCTGGAAGCCGAGGCGGCCAAGGACAACATCATCCACATGCACGAGCGCATCGAGCGCCCGGAAGTCCTGATCGGCAGCACCTACAAGATCAAGTCGCCGATGGTCGAGCACGCCATGTACGTGACCATCAACGACATCGTCCTCAACGCCGGCACCGAGCACGAGCTGCGCCGCCCGTTCGAGGTGTTCATCAACTCCAAGTCGATGGACCACTTCCAGTGGATCGTCGGCCTGACCCGGATCATGTCGGCCGTGTTCCGCAAGGGCGGCGACGTGACCTTCCTGGTGGAGGAGATGAAGGCCGTGTTCGACCCGCGCGGCGGCTACTTCAAGGCCGGCGGCGTGTACATGCCCTCGCTGGTGGCCGAGATCGGCGCGGTGGTCGAGGAGCACATGAAGTCGATCGGGCTGATCCACGACCCGGAGATGAGCGCGCACCAGAAGGCGCTGATCGCGGAGAAGCGGAAGCAGTACGAGGATCGGTCAAAAAAAAACAGTGAGGTGAGCGTGGCGCCCGCGGCGACCATCGGTACCCAGGAAGACATCGCCGTCACCGGTGACGGCACCAGCTTCCCGCC
>CAZBDE010000174.1:0-6160 GCA_964490415.1 uncultured Pseudoxanthomonas sp.
TCAGGTGGGCGATGACCTCGGTGTCGGTCTGCGACTCGAACACGTAGCCCAGCGCGGCCAGGCGTTCGCGCTGGGCCTCGTGGTTCTCGATGATGCCGTTGTGGACCAGGGCCAGGTCGCCGTGGCTGATGTGCGGATGGGCGTTGGCCTCGGTCACCCCGCCGTGGGTAGCCCAGCGGGTGTGGCCGATGCCGAGCACGCCATGGAAGCCTTCGGCCACCGCCGCCTGTTCCATCTCCGCCACCCGGCCGGTGCGGCGCACGCGGCGCACGCTGGCCGCATCGGCCAGCGCGATGCCGGAAGAGTCATAGCCGCGGTATTCCAGGCGCTTGAGGCCTTCGACCAGGACCGGAACCACGTCGCGATCCGCGATCGCGCCAACAATGCCGCACATGCCGTCATCCATCCGCAGACAAGACCGCGATTCTAGCGAAACCGGGCCCTTGGCTGTCCGCCGCCTGTCTCGCCGGGCCTGGCGCGTGTCCGGCCGGTGTCCTGCCGCGACCGGAGTGTCCGCGAGTGTCCGCTGGACGTGGCGGACACGCGCCTGCACCTCCAGACCCCAGGAGAATCAACGGCCTGCAGTTGGCACGCGGCCTGCTTTGCTGTAGCCGACTTCCCTTCATGCCGGCCCCGATGATCCCCGACACCTCTGCCCAGGACCGTCCGCTTTCCTCTTCCGCGCAGGGCCGCCCGGCCTGGCGGCGCTGGCTGTGGTTGGCGGTGGGCGCGGCGGCGGTGCTGGCGCTGCTGGCCTGGGTGGTCGCCGGCTGGGGCGCGGGCTCGCGCTCCTACGACGCCTCGCGGATCCGCATCGCCGAGGTCAAGCGCGGCGACCTGGTCCGCGACATCTCCGCCGACGGCCGGGTCATCACCGCCAACAGCCCGACCCTGTACGCCATCGCCGGCGGCACCGTCGCCCTGCAGGTGGTGGCCGGCGATGTGGTGGAGAAGGACCAGGCGCTGGCGGTGATCGACAGCCCGGAGCTGCGCAGCAAGCTGGTCCAGGAGGAATCGACCCTGGCCAGCATGGAGGCCGAGGCCAGCCGCGCGCAGCTGGACGCGCGGATCGCCCGGCTCAACGCGCGCAAGGCGCTGGACCAGGCCGAGGTCGACCACACCGCCGCGCAGCGCGACCTGGAGCGCTACGAGCGCGGCCATGCCGGCGGCGCGGTCTCCAACATCGAACTGGCCAGCGCCCGCGACGAACTGAAGAAGGCGCAGATCGGCCTGCAGACCACCCGCAGCGACGTTGGCCTGCAGGACCAGGGCGCGAGCCTGGATGCGCGCAACAAGCGCCTGCTCGCCGATCGCCAGCAGGCGGTGGTGGCCGAGCTGCGGCGCCAGGTCGACGCCCTGACCCTGCGCGCGCCGTTCGACGGCCAGGTCGGCCAGGTCCAGATCGCGCAGGGCACCAACGTGGCGATCAATGCGCCGATCCTGAGCGTGGTCGACCTGAGCGAGTTCGAGGTCGAGATCCGCGTGCCGGAGAGCTTCGCCCGCGACCTGGCGATCGGCGTGCCGGCGCAGGTCACCAGCCAGGGCACCCCCTACGCGGCCAAGGTCTCGGCGGTGTCGCCGGAAGTGGTCAACGGCGAGGTCACCGCGCGCCTGCGCTTCGACGACGGCAGGCAGCCGCCGGGCCTGCGCCAGAACCAGCGCCTGTCGACGCGGATCGTGCTGGACACCCGCAAGAACGTGCTGATGGTCGAGCGCGGCCCGTTCGTCGAACAAGACGGCGGGCGCTGGGCCTGGGTGGTGGACGGCCGCAGCGCCAGCCGCCAGCCGATCCAGACCGGCGTCAGCAGCCTGGGCTTCGTCGAGATCGTCTCCGGCCTGCAGGAAGGCCAGCGCATCGTCGTCTCCGGCAGCGACCAGTTCGGCGATGCCGAACGCGTTGCGGTCAACTGATCCCCCTCTTCTTCCCACTACCGAATCCCGAGCACAAGGAACACCGCCATGCTGGAAATGCGCCAGGTCTCCAAGATCTACCGGACCGAGATGATCGAAACCCACGCGCTGCGCTCGCTGGACCTGCACGTGCGCGAGGGCGAGTTCGTCGCCGTCACCGGCCCGTCCGGCTCGGGCAAGACCACCTTCCTCAACATCGCCGGCCTGCTGGAGACCTTCAGCGAAGGCGACTACCTGCTCGACGGCGAGAACGTGCGCGGCCTGTCGGACGACGCGCGCAGCCGCCTGCGCAACCACAAGATCGGCTTCATCTTCCAGGGCTTCAACCTGATCCCGGACCTGAACCTGTTCGACAACGTCGACGTGCCGCTGCGCTACCGCGGCCTGCCGGCGGCCGACCGCAAGGCGCGCATCGAGAAGGCGCTGGGCCAGGTCGGCCTGGCCTCGCGCATGAAGCACTACCCGGCCGAGCTGTCCGGCGGCCAGCAGCAGCGCGTGGCGATCGCCCGCGCCCTGGCCGGCGAACCGAAGCTGCTGCTGGCCGACGAACCGACCGGCAACCTGGACTCGCAGATGGCGCGCGGCGTGCTGGAACTGCTGGAACAGATCAACGCCGCCGGCACCACCATCATCATGGTCACCCACGACCCGGAACTGGCCGCGCGCGCGCAACGCAACGTGCACATCGTCGACGGCGTGGCCACCGACCTGTCGGTGGAGCCAGGCCTGGTCCGGCTGGCGCGCAACGACGCGACGGCGTCCGGCGCCACGGCCTGAGGAGGCGCCCATGTTCGCCTATTACTGCAACCTGGCGCTGCGCAGCTTCCGCCGCGACAAGGCGCTCACCCTGCTCATGGTGCTGGCCATCGCCCTGGGCATCGGCGCGTGCATGACCACGCTGACCGTGTTCCACGTCCTGTCCGGCGACCCCGTTCCCGGCAGGAGCGACAAGCTGTTCTACGTGCAGCTCGACCCGGCCGAGATGAACGACTTCACCCCAGGCGAGGAGCCGGCCCAGCAAGTCACCCGCTTCGACGCCGAAACCCTGCTGCGCGACCGCCGCGGCGATCGCCAGGCGATGATGACCGGCGGCGGCCTGGCAATCATCCCGCCGCGCGAGGGCATGGCTCCCTTCGTGTCCGATGCGCGCTACACCTCGGCCGACTTCTTCCCCATGTTCGATGTGCCGATGGTCCACGGCAGCGGTTGGAGCGCGCGCGAGGACGAGGCCCATGCACGCGTGGCGGTGATCTCCAAGGCCCTGAACGAGCGCGTGTTCGGAGGCGGCGACAGCGTCGGCAAGACCATCCGCCTGAACCAGACCGACTTCACCGTCGTCGGCGTCATCGACGAGTGGCGCCCCACCCCGCGCTTCTACGACATGAACAGCGACCGCTACGGCAAGCTCGAAGACGTGTTCCTGCCGTTCAGCACCTCGCGCGACCTGACGATGGGCCGCAACGGCAGCATGGACTGCTGGGGCGACAGCGGCGGCGACTCCACCGGCGTGAACGCGCCTTGCACCTGGATCCAGTACTGGGTGGAGCTGGACACGCCGGCCAAGGCCTCGGCCTACCGCGACTACCTGGTGAACTACTCCGACCAGCAGCGCGCCTCCGGCCGCTACAAGCGCCCGACCAACGTGCGGTTGCGCGACGTGATGGAGTGGCTGGAGTTCAATCGCGTAGTGCCCAGCGACGTGGTGATGCAGCTGTGGCTGGGCCTCGGCTTCCTGCTGGTGTGCCTGGTCAACACCGTGGGCCTGCTGCTGGCCAAGTTCCTGCGCCGCGGCAGCGAGATCGGCGTGCGCCGCGCCTTGGGCGCGTCGCGCAGCGCGATCTTCACCCAATGCCTGGTCGAGGCCGGCACCGTGGGCCTGGCTGGCGGCATCCTCGGCCTGTGCCTGTCGCTGCTGGGCCTGTGGGCGGTGCGGCAGCAACCGGCCAGCTACGCCGAACTGGCCCGCCTGGACCTGGGCATGCTGCTGCTGACCTTCGTCCTGGCCATCGTCGCCAGCGTCCTGGCCGGCCTGCTGCCGGCCTGGCGCGCGATGCAGGTCACGCCCGCCATCCAGCTCAAGAGCCAATGACGTAGAGCGGGGTTTGCCCCGCTGTTCCCGCCTCCCGAAACGACGCTCGGCCGGGCTTGCCGCCGACACCACAGACCGAGGCAGCGGGGCAAGCCCCGCTCTACAGAACCCGGAGACGCTCCATGGACATCCGTCCCATCCTTTCCACCCTGATGCGGCACAAGACCGCCGCATCGCTGATCGTCATCGAGATCGCGCTGACCTGCGCGATCATCTGCAACGCGCTGTTCATGATCAGCGACCGCCTGAACCAGGTCCGCGAGATCAGCGGCCTGGCCGAGGACGAACTGGTCCGCGTGCAGATCGTGGGCCTCGACAGCCCCGACCAGGCCGCGCGCACCCGCGCCGACCTGGCCGCGCTGCGCGCCATTCCCGGAGTCAAGGACGCCACCGTCATCAACCAGGTGCCGTTCGTGAACTCCTCCTGGAACAGCGGCGTGCGCCTGCAGCAGGAGCAGCAGCAGTCGACCATGAGCGCGACCACCTATATGGCCGAGGAGCAGTTCATCGAGACGCTCGGCCTGAAGCTGGTGGCCGGGCGCGACTTCAACGCCGACGAGTACCGCGAGGCGTCGGAGCTGCTCGACGGCCTCACCGACGACGGGAACGTGCCCGCGGCGATCATCACCCGCTCCATGGCCAACAAGCTGTTCCCCGGCGAGGATCCGATCGGCAAGTCGTTCTACAGCTGGGGCGACCAGCCCATCCGGGTTGTCGGGATCGTCGAACACCTGGTGCGGCCCAGCCAGATGGGCGGTCCGGGCGCGCGCGAGTACTCGATGGTGTTCCCGCTGCGTCCGCACTACAACCTCGGCGGCAACTACGTGGTCCGGACCTCGCCGGAACGCCGCGACGAGGTGCTCAAGGCCGCGGTGGCCGCGCTGCGCGGCAATGGCGCCGACCGCATCATCCTGGACGAGAACACCAAGACCTTCGAGCAGCTGCGCCGCGAGTACTACCAGGCCCCGCGCGCGATGGCCTGGCTGCTCGGCATCGTCTGCGTGGCGCTGCTGCTGATCACCGCACTGGGCATCATCGGCCTGGCCAGCTTCTGGGTGCAGCAGCGCAGGAAGCAGATCGGCGTGCGCCGGGCGCTGGGCGCGACCCGTGGGCAGATCCTGCGCTACTTCCAGACCGAGAACTTCCTGCTGGCCACGATCGGCATCGCCCTGGGCATGCTGCTGGCCTTTGCGATCAACCAGGTGCTGATGGGCAAGTACGAGATGGCGCGGCTGCCGCTGCTGTACCTGCCGGTGGGCGCGGTGCTGCTGTGGGGCATGGGCCAGCTGGCGGTGTTCGCGCCGGCGCGGCGCGCCGCGTCGATCCCGCCTGCGGTCGCCACTCGCAGCGTTTAAGCTGGCGGCTTCCGCAGACACGGCCCACGCATGTCCACGATCCTGGTCATCGACGACAACGCCGCCGTCGCCACCGCGCTCGAAGTGCTGTTCTCGCTGCACGACATCGCCACCCTGCACGCGGCCTCGCCCGCGGCGGGGCTGGCGCTGCTCGACGGCGGCGAGGCGGTGGACCTGGTGATCCAGGACATGAACTTCACCGCCGACACCACCTCCGGCGACGAGGGCCGCGCCCTGTACGAGGCGATCCGCCAGCGCCACCCCGACCTGCCGGTGGTGCTGCTCACCGCCTGGACCCACCTGGAAAGCGCGGTGGAGCTGATCAAGGCCGGCGCCGCCGACTACGTGGCCAAGCCCTGGCAGGACGCCAAGCTGCTGGCCACGGTCAACAACCTGCTGGAGCTGGCCGAGGCGCGGCGCGAGCTGGACCAGCGCCGCGATGGCGAGCGCCGCCGCCGCGACGACCTGGCCCGCCGCTACGACCTGCGCGGCGCGGTGTTCGCCGACCCGGCCAGCGAGCGCGTGGTCGCGCTGGCCTGCCAGGTGGCGCGCTCGGACCTGCCGGTGCTGATCACCGGGCCCAACGGCTCGGGCAAGGAGAAGATCGCCGAGATCATCCAGGCCAACTCGGCGGTCAGGGACGGTCCGTTCGTCACCGTGAACTGCGGCGCGCTGCCGGCCGAGCTGATCGAGGCCGAGCTGTTCGGCGCCGAGGCCGGCGCCTACACCGGCGCCAACAAGGCGCGCGAGGGCAAGTTCGAGGCCGCCGACGGCGGCACCCTGTTCCTGGACGAGATCGGCAACC
>CAZBDE010000175.1:0-3597 GCA_964490415.1 uncultured Pseudoxanthomonas sp.
TGACCGCCACCGACTTGCCCGAGCCGGTGGTGCCGGCCACCAGCAGGTGCGGCATCCGCGCCAGGTCGGCCACGGTCGGGCGGCCGGCGATGTCCTTGCCCAGGGCCAGGGTCAGCGGGCTGGCGGACTTGTCGTATTCCTTCGAGCGCAGCAGCTCGCTCAGGTAGATCATCTCGCGGCTGGTGTTGGGGATCTCCAGGCCGATCACCGACTTGCCCGGGATCACGTCGACCACGCGCACCGACTTCACCGACAGGCCGCGGGCGATGTCCTTGTCCAGCGAACTGATCTGGCTGACCTTCACCCCGGGCGCCGGCTCCATCTCGAAGCGGGTGATCACCGGCCCCGGGTAGGCGCCGACCACCTGCGCGTCGATGCGGAAATCCTTGAGCTTGAACTCGATCTGCCGCGACAGGGTCTCCAGGGTTTCCTCGGAATAGCCCTGGGTCTGCGGCTTGGGATCGTCGAGCAGGGCCAGCGGCGGCAGGCCGTCGGGCGTGCCGCCGGTGCCCTGGAACAGCGGGATCTGGGTCTCGCGCTTGGCCCGCTCGCTCTTCTCCACCACCGGCGCGGCCGGCGGCTCGATCCGCACCGGCTCGCGGCGGGCCTGCCGGACCGCGTCGGTCCTGCGCACTTCCTCGCGCTCCTCGCGCAGGTCGCGGCCGCGCTTCCACTCCTCGGCCTGCTGGGTCTTGCGACGCAGCAGGTCCGGCAGCGCCAGCACCCCGGCGCCGATCTTCTCCATCACCCAGAACCAGGACAGACCGGTGGCCAGGGTGACCGAGACCAGCGCCAGCACGATCAGGAACATGTTCGAGCCGAGGCGGCCGAAACCGTTGGCCAGCGATTGCCCGACCAGCTTGCCGATGACGCCGCCGGCCTGGCCCACGTCGCCCACGTACAGGCGCAGGTGCAGCAGGCCGGTGGCCGCGATCCAGAAGCCGACGATGCCGACCAGGCGCAGCGCCGGGCCGAGCTCATCCTCCTCGCCGAGCCCGAACAGCGCGATCCAGGCCACCGCGCCCAGGATCACCGGCAGGATGAAGGCCGCGTAGCCGAACAGCTGGATCAGCACGTCGGCGATCCAGGCACCGGCCAGGCCGCCCAGGTTCTGCACCGGCGCGGTCACGCTGCCGCTGTTGGACCAGCCCGGGTCATCGGGGGAATAGCTGACCAGGCAGGCCAGCAGGTACAGCAGCAGCGGCGCGATCACGATCAGCGCCAGGTCGCGCCACAGCCGCTGCCGCCGCGGACTGGCCGCGGCAGCGTCGGCGCGCGCGTTCGTGCCGCGGCTGGACTTGCTGCGTTCCGTCAATGCCTTGGCCACGTTGGCAGATCGATCCCGGGTATTTGGAAGCGCTCGCAGAATGCGACGTTAGGCCTTGATCTTAAATGCTTCTATCGCCGGTTGCCTAGCGGTGTCCAGGCCCGGCCCCTTGCCGGCCATGCGTCATGCTCGCCTTGATTCGCACCGGTGCCGCCGCCACTCTATGGGCTGCCTTCGCCACCCTTCCCACGGACTGCATGACCACCAAGCACTCGCGCCTGCTCATCCTCGGCTCCGGCCCCGCCGGCTGGACCGCCGCCGTCTACGCCGCCCGCGCCAACCTCAAGCCGCTGGTGATCACCGGCCTGCAGCAGGGCGGCCAGCTGATGACCACCACCGAGGTCGACAACTGGCCGGGCGACGCGCACGGGCTGATGGGCCCGGACCTGATGGCGCGGATGCAGGCCCATGCCGAGCGCTTCGACACCGAGGTGATCTTCGACCACATCCACACCGCCGACCTGTCGAAGCGGCCGTTCACCCTGTCCGGCGACAGCGCCACCTACACCTGCGACGCCCTGGTCATCGCCACCGGCGCCACCGCCAAGTACCTGGGGATCGAGTCGGAGGAGAAGTTCAAGGGCCGTGGCGTGTCCGCCTGCGCCACCTGCGACGGCTTCTTCTACAAGGACCAGGACGTGGTCGTGGTCGGCGGCGGGAACACCGCGGTCGAGGAGGCCCTGTACCTGTCCAACATCGCCCGCAAGGTCTACCTGGTCCACCGCCGCGACACCCTGCGCGCGGAGAAGATCATGCAGGACAAGCTGTTCGCCAAGGCCGAGGCCGGCAAGGTGGAGCTGGTCTGGCACCACGCCGTCGACGAGGTCCTGGGCGACGACGCCGGCGTGACCGGCGTGCGGGTCAGGTCCACGCTCGACGGCGGCACCCGCGACATCGCCGCGCACGGCTTCTTCGTGGCCATCGGCCACCACCCCAACACCGGCCTGTTCGAGGGCCAGCTGGCGATGGACAACGGCTATCTCGATATCCGCTCGGGCCTGGGCGGCAACGCCACCCAGACCTCGGTGGAGGGCGTGTTCGCCGCCGGCGACGTCGCCGACCAGCATTACCGCCAGGCGATCACCTCGGCCGGCTTCGGCTGCATGGCCGCGCTGGACGCGGAGCGGTTCCTGGACAAGGGCGCCTGATGCGAAGCGGCCGCCGCCGGGCTTCGGCACGGCGGCAGGCCGGGATCCACGCCCGCCCCACAGGAACCTGCGCTGGAAAGCGGCACGGACGATGACACGACGATGAGCCCGCAGGTGCGCGAACTGCCCGCGCTGGCGCGGCTGGAAGCGGCGCAATGGGACGCCCTGCACGACGGCCGCAACCCTTTCCTCCAGCACGCCTTCCTCGAAGGACTGGAGCGGCATGGCTGCCTGCGACCGGACTGGGGCTGGACCCCGCGTCACCTGACCGTGTGGGACGGTGAGGAACTGGTCGCCGCGGCGCCGGGCTACCTCAAGGACAACTCGCACGGCGAGTTCGTGTTCGACCACGCCTGGGCCCACGCCTATGCCCGCCACAGCCTGGACTACTACCCGAAGTGGCTGTTCGCCGTGCCCTACTCACCCGTCAGCGGGCCGCGCCTGCTGGCCCGCGACGACGGCGCACGGCAGGCGCTGCTGGCGGCCATCGCGGCGCGGATGGAGGCCGGGGGCCTGGGCTCGGCCCACGTCAATTTCCACACCGAGGCCGAGGACGCCCTGTTCGGCGAGGACTGGCTGCCGCGGATCGACGTGCAGTACCACTGGCACAACCGCGACGGCTGGGAGGACTTCACCGGCTTCCTCGCCGCGATGGACCACAAGCACCGCAAGAACATCCGCCAGGAGCGGGCCAAGGTGCACCGGGCCGGGATCGTGTTCCGGCGCCTGCACGGCGACGAGGCCTCGCCGGCCGACCTGGACGCGATCCACCATTTCTACCTGCAGACCTTCCGCGACTACGGCAACGCGCCGGCGCTGACCCGGGGCTTCATCGGACACATTGCACGAACCATGCCGCGCAATCTATTGATAATACTTGCAATGAATGGCGACGCTCCTGTGGCCGGGGCGCTGTGCCTGCGCGGCGCCGACACGCTCTACGGCCGCTACTGGGGCGCCGATGCCGTCGTGCCGGGCCTGCACTTCGAGACCTGCTACTACCAGGGCATCGAATACTGCCTGGAACAGGGGCTGGCCCGTTTCGAGCCCGGCGCGCAGGGCGAACACAAGCTGGCGCGCGGTTTCCTGCCCGCCTTCGTCCGCAGCCGGCACCGCATCGCC
>CAZBDE010000175.1:3697-6145 GCA_964490415.1 uncultured Pseudoxanthomonas sp.
GGCCATGGTTCGCCCGCGCCTGCTGCCTACAATCGCGTGATGGCCGCCCGCCCCTTCCTCCTGCCATCCGATCCGCATGCGCCGTTTCCGCCGGTCGCCCACGCCTTGCGCGAACCCGACGGCCTGCTCGCCGTGGGCGGCGACCTGTCCGCGCCACGGCTGCTGGAGGCCTACCGCAACGGCATCTTCCCCTGGTATTCGCAGGGCCAGCCGATCCTGTGGTGGAGCCCGGACCCGCGCATGGTGTTCCGCACCGACGCGGTGCGCCTGTCCTCGCGCCTGCGCCGCGAACTGCGCCGCAACCGCTGGCAGGTGCGCGCCGATACCGCCTTCGACGCGGTCATCGCCGCGTGCGCCGACATTCCCCGTCCCGGCCAGCGCGGCACCTGGATCACGCCGCAGATGCGCGAGGCCTATTCGCGGCTGCACCGGGCCGGGCATGCCCATTCGGTCGAGGTGTTCGATGGGGACGGCGCGCTGGCCGGCGGCATCTATGGCGTGGCGATCGGCCGCATGTTCTTCGGCGAGAGCATGTTCAGCGCCCGCTCCGGTGGCTCCAAGGTGGCGCTGGCGGCGCTGGCCCGGCGCCTGCGCGACTGGGGCTGGCCGCTGCTCGATGCGCAGGTCGAGAACCCGCACCTGCATGCGCTCGGCGGCGAGGCCTGGCCGCGCGCCCGGTTCATGGAGACGGTGTCGCGGCTGGTCGCCGAGCCCGGCCGGGAAGGCGGCTGGAGCACGGCCTTCGGCGCTTTCGAGGCCGCGGAACTGGCCGCAGCGGCCCGCGGTTAACATATTTTTTGCCTTTGCCGCCAGCCTCGCGTAAAATGCCCGGCTTTCCGCCCGCCCGCGCCTCAACCTGGAACCGCATGTCGAAAGACGACTCCATCGAGTTCGAAGGCACCGTCATCGAGACGCTGCCCAATACCACGTTCCGGGTCCGCCTGGAGAACGGGCACGAGATCATCGCCCACATCTCCGGCCGCATGCGCAAGAACTACATCCGCATCCTCACCGGCGACAAGGTGAAGGTCGAGATGACCCCGTACGACCTGACCAAGGGCCGGATCACCTACCGCATGAAGTGATGCGCGGTGCCCCGGAACGGATGACTGAAGCGGCCTCCGGGCCGCTTTGCCGTTTCCGGCGCCCGCACCGGGCCGGCTGACCGCCCACGGCGATGGTTGCGCGCGGCATCGGTCGCCGCGGTGTCCTGCCGGAAGTCACACCCACCGATGACTCAATGCCCATCGTCACTGTCACGTCAGGCAGATTCGGTGCCGCCGGCGTGTCCCTAGTCTGGCGTCGGTCCAATCCGGACCCGAGCCAGGCATCGATAACATGGACATCAAACGCCGCTGGATCGCCGTGCTGCTCGCCGGCACCCTCGCCCCCGCCGCCTATGCCACCGAGAACGCCCTGACCGACTGCGTCGACCTGGGCAACGACCGCGAGGTCGTGCGCTCGGGCGGCTCCGAAAACTTCCTGCTGCGCGACGGCGACGCGCACTACGTGGTCTCGCTCCGCGGCAGCTGCGGCTCGCTGGCGACCGCCTCGAAAATCGAGATCCACACCGACGGCGACAGCAACCGCCTGTGCGCCCGGGGCAGCAAGGTGCGGACCGACCAGGCGGTCTGCCAGGTCGGCAAGGTCGAGACGATCGACGCCGGGCAGTTCGCCCAGCGCAAGAAGCGCGCCTCGCGCTGAAGTCCGCATCGCGGCGCGCCTTCCGTCCACTCGTCGTGAAGGAAGGCGTGCCGCAGCCCGGGGCCGCCACGGCAGGGCTAGCCGTGGCGGCTGCCGCCGTTGCGCAGGCTAGACCGTGGCCGGCAGCAGCCGCTCCGGCTCGGACTGGCTTTCCACCACCAGCTCGCCGTCGACCACGTCGATGTTGACGCGGCCACCGTCGACCAGCTTGCCGAACAGCAGCTCGTCGGCCAGCGGGCGCTTGATCCGGTCCTGGATCACCCGCGCCATCGGCCGCGCGCCCATCAGCGGGTCGAAGCCGTGCTGGGCCAGCCAGTCGCGCGCGGTCGGCGAGGCCGACAGGGCCACGTGCTTTTCGTTGAGCTGCATCTCCAGCTCGATCAGGAACTTGTCGACCACGCGCAGGATGTGCTCGAAGCCCAGCGCCTGGAACTGCACCACCGCGTCCAGGCGGTTGCGGAACTCCGGAGTGAAGCTGCGCCGGATCACCTCCATCGCATCGGTGGAGTGGTCCTGCCGGGTGAAGCCGATCGAACGCCGCGCGGCCTGCGCCGCACCGGCATTGGTGGTCATCACGATCACCACGTTCTTGAAGTTGGCCTCGCGCCCGTTGGTGTCGGTCAGCACGCCGCGGTCCATGACCTGCAGCAGGATGTTGAAGATGTCCGGGTGCGCCTTCTCGACCTCGTCCAGCAGCAGCACGCAGTGCGGATTCTTGACGATCTTCTCGGTCAGCAGGCCGCC
>CAZBDE010000176.1:0-6105 GCA_964490415.1 uncultured Pseudoxanthomonas sp.
CGATCACCGCCGGGTTGCGCGGGTCGTCCTCGGGAATGCCGGCCTCGACCTTGCCGACCAGGTCGGCGCCCACGTCGGCGCCCTTGGTGAAGATGCCGCCGCCCAGGCGGGCGAAGATCGAGATCAGCGAGGAGCCGAAGGCCAGGCCGACCAGCGCGTGCAGGTTGTCGGCCTGGCTCAGGCCCAGCTTCTGCAGCAGCCAGTAGTAGCCGGCCACGCCGAGCAGGCCCAGGCCGACCACCAGCATGCCGGTGATCGCGCCGCCGCGGAACGCCACGTCCATCGCCGGGCCCAGGCCCTTGCGCGCCGCCTCGGCGGTGCGCACGTTGGCGCGGACCGAGACGTTCATGCCGATGTAGCCGGCCAGGCCCGACAGCACCGCGCCGATGGCGAAGCCGATCGCGGTGTACCAGTTGAGGAAGAACCCGACCAGCACGAACAGCGCCGCGCCGGCGATGGCGATGGTCAGGTACTGCCGGTTGAGGTAGGCGCGCGCGCCTTCCTGGATGGCAGCGGCGATCTGCTGCATGCGCTCGTTGCCCGCCGGTTGCGCCAGGATCCAGCGCGCGGACACGATGCCGTAGAGGATTGCAAGGACAGCGCAGAGCAGTGCCAGCGCCAAACCGTAGTGTTCCAGCATGAACCCCTCCCAAGGTTGGTTGTGTCGCCCAGGAGATGGACGAACACGGGGTACCACGCCGGACGAGCCATGAAGCACTGGAACGGACTCGGAACCGAGGCGCGTATGCCGTGTTCAATATCCCTGGATGTGGACCGAGTATGACCGCAGCCGCGGTCCGAAGGCCACACGACGTTCACCGCAGGAGTGACAGGCTGCGCATTCCAGACCCGTTCCCGTGCCGCCGATGAACCCACGCCGGATTCCCGAACGCTCCGCGGCTCTTCATCCCGGTTATTCCGCCAACGCTGGCGAAACCGCGGCGATCTTCCGCCAGGCCTTGCTGCTGGCGGTACTGGTGGCGGTCGCCGCGGTGGCTTCGCCGCTGGGGGCCTAGCCCGTGCCGGAGCCGGAGCCGGAGCCGCCGCGGCGGCGGCAGCGGGCCGGGCTCAGCCGGCCTCGGGCCGTACATCCGCCAGCCCTCGCCGGTCCGCGCAGGGCTGCGCTCAGCCTTCCCAGGCCGGCAGCTTCTTCTTCACCGCCACGTTCTTCAGGCTGACGTACTTCGGCAGCCCGTCGCGGCCCCACGGCAGCGGCGCCTCGCCGCGGATCAGCGGCTCCATGTATTCGCGGGCCTTGGCGGTGATGCCGTAGCCGTCCTTGCGGATGAAGCCGGCCGGCATGGTCTTCTCGTGGTTGGCGACCTTGTGCAGCGGCGCCGGCTCGATCTTCCAGCGGTACGGCGCGCTGGACGTGCGCACGATCACCGGCATCACCGCGTTCATGCCCTTGAGCGCGTACTGCACCGCGGCCTTGCCCACCGCCTGCGCCTGCTCCCAGTCGGTCTTCGAGGCGACGTGGCGGGCCGAGCGCTGCAGGTAGTCGGGCAGGGTCCAGTGGACCTTGTAGCCGAGGGTGTCCTTGACCTTGCCGGCCAGGTACGAGGCCACGCCGCCGAGCTGGGTATGGCCGAAGGCGTCCTTGCCGCCGCCGGCGTCGGCGACGAACCTGCCGTCCTTGTCGTGGATGCCCTCGCTGGCCACCACCACGCACCAGCCGACCTTCTTCACCACCTTGTCGACCTGGGCCAGGAACGCTTCCTCGTCGTAGGCGCGCTCGGGGAACAGGATGATCTGCGGGGCGTCGTCGGGCGATTGCCCGGCCAGGCCGGCGGCCGCGGCCAGCCAGCCGGCGTGGCGGCCCATGGCCTCGTAGACGAAGACCTTGGTCGAGGTCTCGGCCATCGCGGCCACGTCCAGCGCGGCCTCGCGCACGGAGACGGCGGTGTACTTGGCCGCCGAGCCGAAGCCCGGGCAGGTGTCGGTCACCGCCAGGTCGTTGTCGATGGTCTTGGGCACGCCGATGCACTGCAGCGGGTAGCCGAAGGCTTCGGCCAGCTGCGAGACCTTCCAGGCGGTGTCGGCCGAATCGTTGCCGCCGTTGTAGAGGAAGTAGCGCACGTCGTGCGCCTTGAGCACGTCGAGCAGGCGTTCGTACCTAGCCCGGTCGGCCTCCACCGACTTGAGTTTGTAACGGCAGGAGCCGAAGGCGCCACCGGGGGTATGGGCCAGGGCGGCGATGGCCGCGGCCGATTCCTTCGAGGTGTCCACCAGTTCCTCGCGCAGGGCGCCGAGGATGCCGTTGCGGGCGGCCAGCACCTTGATCCCGCGCGCGCGCGCCTCGCTGATGACGCCGCTGGCGGTGGCGTTGATGACGGCGGTCACGCCGCCGGACTGGGCGTACAGGAGGGTGCCTTTGACCATGGTAGGGGTTCCTCGGGGTCGGGACATTTTGGGACAGCGGCGGCGGATGGGGTAAGCTGCACCGCGATGGTGCGGTGCAATGTGGTGCGCGGGGGACGGAAGTCTAGCGCCCCGCGCCGCCATGGAACATTTTTCCAGGGAGCAATCGATGCGACTGGTATTACTGGGCCCGCCCGGTTCGGGCAAGGGAACGCAGGCCGCGCGCCTGAAGGAAACCCTCGGCGTTCCGCATATCTCCACCGGCGACCTGCTGCGCGCCGAAGTGGCCGGGGGCACGCCGCTCGGCCTGCAGGCCAAGGAAGTGATGGCGCGCGGGGACCTGGTCTCCGACGCGATCCTGCTGGGCATGCTGGAGTCGCGGCTGGGCCGCGACGACGTGGCAAAGGGCTTCATCCTGGACGGTTATCCGCGCAACCTGGCCCAGGCCGGGGCGCTGGACGGGCTGCTGGCCAAGATCGGGCAGCCGCTGGACGCGGTGGTGCAGCTGGACGTGGGCACCGACCTGCTGGTCGAGCGCATCGCCGGCCGGGCGCAGGCGGAAGGCCGCGCCGACGACAATCCGGAATCGGTGCGCAAGCGCCTGCAGGTCTACAACGATTCGACGGCGCCAGTGATCGGGTTCTACGGGAACCGGGGCACGCTGACGCGCGTGGACGGGGTCGGCACGATGGACGAGATCACGGCGCGGATCCTGGCCGGTCTCAAGGGCTGAGTCCCGCGGGTTGGGTCCCAGCCGCACATCGCCTTCCGGCGTTGCGGCTCTTTGTAGGAGCTCCCTTCAGGGGCGACCTTGAGGTGGCTGGACGAAGCCGTGCTCAAGGCGACCAATCCGGAGGCTGTGCGTTGAATGCGGCCCTTTCCCCGGGATCGGGTCGACCCTGAAGGGAGCTCCTACAAGGGTGGCCCCCATTTCGGTGACAATCGGGGCATGAGCAGGATCCATATCCTCGGCATCGCCGGGACTTTCATGGGCGGTGTGGCGGCGCTGGCACGGGAGCTGGGCTTCGAGGTCGAGGGCAGCGACCAGGCGGTGTATCCGCCCATGTCCACCCAGCTGGAAACACTGGGCATCGGCCTGAGCCAGGGATACCTGCCGGAGAACATCTCCGCCGACGCCGACGAGATCGTCGTCGGCAACGCGCTTTCCCGCGGCAATCCCGCCGTGGAGCAGGTGCTGGACGACGGCCGCCGCTACACCTCCGGCGCGCAGTGGCTGGCCGAGCGCGTGTTGCCGGGGCGCACCACGCTGGCCGTGGCCGGCACCCACGGCAAGACCACCACCACCAGCATCCTCGCCTTCCTGCTGCAGGCGGCCGGGCGCGATCCGGGCTTCCTGATCGGCGGCGTGGCCGAGGATTTCGGCACATCGGCACGGCTGGGGCGTGGAAGCGAGTTCGTGGTGGAGGCCGACGAGTACGACACCGCCTTCTTCGACAAGCGCAGCAAGTTCGTCCACTACCGCCCCACGGTCGCCATCCTCAACAACCTCGAGTACGACCACGCCGACATCTTCCCGGACCTGGCCGCGATCCAGCGCCAGTTCCACCACCTGGTGCGCACCGTGCCGCGCAACGGCCGGCTGGTGGTCAACGGCGAGGACGCGCACCTGGCCGAGGTGCTGGCGACGGGCTGCTGGACGCCGGTGGAGACCTTCGGCCTGGACGATGCGGCGGCCGCCATCCCGCGTGCCGGCGGTGGTGCCGGGTTCGACTGGAGCGCGCGCCTGCTCGAAGCCGACGGCAGCGCCTTCGTCGTGCTCCACCGCGGCGTGGAGCTGGGCACGCTGCGCTGGCCGCTGGTCGGGAGGCACAACGTGATGAACGCGCTGGCGGCGCTGGCGGCCGCGCATGCGGTGGGCGTGCAGCCGGCGCAGGTCATCCCGGCGCTGGCCGGGTTCGCCAGCGTCAAGCGCCGGCTGGAAGTGCTGGGCACGCGCGGCGGGATCACCGTCTACGACGATTTCGCCCATCATCCCACCGCGATCCGCACCACCCTGGAAGGGCTGCGGGCGAAGGTCGGCGAGGCGCGCATCGTGGTCGCGATGGAGCCGCGCAGCAATTCGATGCGGCTCGGCGCGCATGCCGACGCGCTGGCGCCGTCGCTGGACCTGGCCGACGCGGTGGTGTTCCTGCAGCGGCCGGAGCTGGCCTGGGACGCGGGCAGGGTGGTGGCGGCGGTGCGCGGCCAGGCCCGCACCGCGGCGGACGTCGATGCGTTGCTGGGCGCGCTGCGCGCGGAGGCGCGCGACGGCGACCACGTGGTGTTCATGTCCAACGGCGGCTTCGACGGCGCACCGCGCCGGTTCGTGGCGATGCTGGGAGCGTGATGGCGACCGAGCCGCTGCCGCTGTTCCCGTTGCATACCGTGCTGCTGCCGGGCGCGCCGCTGGGCCTGCGCGTGTTCGAGCGGCGCTACCTGGACCTGGTCGCCGAGAGCGGCCGCAGCGGCAAGGGCTTCGGCATCTGCCTGATCCTCGAAGGCGAGGAAGTGGGCGCGCCGGCCACGCCGGCGGCGTTCGGGGTCGAAGCGCGGATCGAGGATTTCGGCAGCGACCGCAACGGCCTGCTGACCCTGCAGGTGCGTGGCGGCCGCCGCTTCCGCGTCGACCGCACCCGGGTCCGCGACAACGGCCTGCTGGTCGGCGACGTGCAGTGGTGCGAGGACGCCGGCAGAGCAGCGCTGCAGCCGCAGCACGCGGCGCTGGCCACGCTGCTGGCCGAACTGCTGGACAAGGTCGGCGGCGAATATCCCGGTCTGGGACATGCCGGCGCCAACCTGCGCCAGCTCGAGGACGCGGCCTGGGTCGGCTGGCGCCTGGCCGAGCTGCTGCCGGTCAGCGACGAGCAGCGCCTGGCGCTGTTGCAGGAGGACGATCCGCACCGGCGCCTGGACCGGCTGCTGGAGTGGATGGACGAGGAGTAGCGGGGCCGGCCGCGGCCGCCTCGATGCCGTCGGTGCGCACGCGCAGCACCGGCACCTGCGATTGCGGGTGCGGTGCGACCGTGTGCGGCAGGTCCTTCAGCGGGGGCAGCAGCAGCTCCAGGTCCGGCTCGGCGCCGTGGCGCGGGCGCCAGGTGACGATCAGGCCCAGGTCGTGCCTGAAATGCAGGGTCTGCGTCGTGCCCACCCACAGCGGCACGTCGCCCGGCTGCAGGTGCACCGGCGTCGGCCACAGGCGCAGCACGTGGCGCACGCCGCGTCCGGGCGTGTCCTTGACCATCAGCAGCGCTTCGGTGCGCGCGTCCAGGGTGGCGGACAGCACCGGCACCTGGTCGGGGTCGCCATCGGTGTCGAGCAGGCTCACCGCCTGTTCCCATTTCGCCTGCGGCTGCACCCGCCAGCCGGCCGCTTCCAGGCGCGTGCGCAGCGGCGCCAGCGGGCCGGCGACCTGCACGTCCAGCGGCCAGCGCAGGTCATCGTCGAACTCGTTGCGCCGCGCCGGCTGCAGCATCCATTCGTGGCTCCACCAGTCCTCCAGGTCCTGCAGCACCGGCAGCGGCGGTGGCGGTTCGAACTTGGCCAGCTTGGCCTCGATGTTGCGCGGCGCGTACCACAGCGCGGCGGCGGCGAAGGCGCCGTAGAACACCCAGGCCACCGGCTTGACCCAGAACGAGCGGTTGAAGCGCCGGCGATAGGCGATGCCCAGCACCAGCAGCCAGACGATGCCCAGCAGCATCCCGCCGACCACGTCGCTGAGCCAGTGCGCGCCCAGGTACAGCCGGG
>CAZBDE010000177.1:0-6094 GCA_964490415.1 uncultured Pseudoxanthomonas sp.
TGGCTGACCGCGTGGATGGCCTACGACCCGGAAGTGGCGCGGGTGCTGGGCCTGGCCGGCGGCGAGAAGATCGCCGGCTTCATCCACATCGGCACGCCCTCGCTGCAGGTTCCCGAGCGCGACCGTCCCGACCCGCGCGCGCTGCTCTCGGACTGGACGCCGTGACCCTCGCACACGCGGCCGCGCCGAACCAGAGCAGCGGGGCAAGCCCCGCTCTGCGTCCGTGAGCCCGGCAGACGCGGCCGCGCCGTCGGCGCGCCCGGCGCTGTACCTGGTCGACGCCAGCCTGTACGTGTTCCGCGCCTGGCACTCGATGCCGGACGAGTTCCGCGACGCCCACGGCTGGCCGACCAACGCCGTGCACGGCTTCGCCCGCTTCCTGCTCGACCTGCTCGAGCGCGAGCGCCCCGCGCACATCGCCATCGCCTTCGACGAGGCGCTGGACAGCTGCTTCCGCAACCGCCTGTACCCGGCCTACAAGGCCAACCGCGAGCCGGCGCCGGAGGAGTTGCGCCGCCAGTTCGCGCACTGCAAGGCGCTGTGCGCCGCGCTCGGCCTGGCGGTGCTGGCCGACCACGACTACGAGGCCGACGACCTGATCGGCAGCGCCCTGCTCCGCGCCCGCCCGGCCGGCTACCGCGGGGTGATCGTGTCGGCCGACAAGGACCTGTCGCAGCTGCTGGCCGGACACGACGAACAGTGGGACTACGCCCGCGCGCTGCGCTGGGGCGTCGACGGGGTCAAGGCGCGCCACGGCGTGCACGCGCACCAGATCGCCGACTACCTGGCACTCGCCGGCGATGCGGTCGACAACATCCCCGGCGTGGGCGGCATCGGCGCCAAGACCGCAGCGGTGCTGCTGGCCCATTTCGGCAGCCTGGACGTGCTGCTGGAGCGGATCGACGAGGTCGCCTTCCTGCGCCTGCGCGGCGCCGCCCAGGTCGCCGCGCGGCTGCGCGAGCAGCGCGAGCATGCGCTGCTGTGGCGGCAGCTGACCACCATCGCCTGCGACGCGCCGCTGGGCTACGACGGCCCGGCCAGCGCGCGCGGGCAGGCCGACCCGGAGATGCTCGACGCGCTGGCGGCCACACTGCGCTTCGGGCCGATGACCCGGCGCCGGCTGCTCGCCGCCGCCGGCCTGCCCGCCGACGGCAGCGGCGACGCGCCGCCTGCACCGCTTCCCGCGTAGCATTGGCCCATGGCCAACGATCCCGGTTCCAGCACCGCCGCTTCCGACACCCCCCGCGTCGTCTACGAAGGCCGCTACCAGCGCATGGTGGTGCGCGGCACCTGGGAATACTCCGAGCGCACCCATCCGGGCGGGCTGGCCGCGATCATCATCGCGGTCACCCCGGACGACAACGTGCTGTTCGTCGAGCAGTTCCGCATCCCGCTGCAGGCGCGCACGATCGAGATGCCGGCCGGCCTGGTCGGCGACATCGACGCGGGCGAATCGATCGAGCAGTCCGCGGTCCGCGAACTGGAAGAGGAGACCGGCTGGACCGCCGACCACGCCGAAGTGCTGATGACCGGCCCCACCTCCTCGGGCGCCAGCAGCGAGAAGATCGCCTTCGTCCGCGCCACCGGCCTGCGCAAGGTCGGCGAGGGCGGCGGCGACGGCAGCGAGGACATCACCGTCCACGAAGTGCCGCGCGCGCAGGCGGCGGCCTGGCTGGCGGCGAAGCTGGGCGAAGGCTACGAGCTGGACGCCAAGCTCTGGGCCGGCCTGTGGATGATCGACCACAACCTGGACGGCAGCCCGCGTGCCCGCTGATCCCGCCGGCCGCGTCCTCGGCCCGGGCGATCCGCCGCCGTTCGAGGTGCTGCACGCGCACGGCGCCTCGCCCTGGCTGTTCACCGCCGACCATGCCGGCCAGGCGATCCCGCAGGCGCTGGGCGACCTGGGCCTGCCGCCGGGTGCGATCGACCGCCACATCGGCTGGGACATCGGCATCGCCGGCGTCGCCCGCGAACTCGCGGCGCGGCTGGACGCGTGGACCATCCTGCAGGCGTACTCGCGGCTGGTGGTCGACTGCAACCGGCCGCTGGAGTCGCCCACCCTCATCGTCGAGGCCAGCGACGGCACCGGCGTGCCGGGCAACACCGGGCTCGATCCCGCCGCGCGCACCGCGCGGATCCTGGACATCTTCCTGCCCTACCACGCGAAGATCGTCGAAGCGCTGGACCTGCGCAGCGCGCGCCAGCGCCCGACCCTGCTGGTCACCCTGCACAGCTTCACTCCGGTGATGGACGGCAGCCCCCGCCCGTGGCACTGCGGCGTGCTCTACCACCGCGATGCGCGCCTGGCCCACGCCCTGCGCGACGCGCTGCAGGCCGAGGGCGACCTGGTGGTGGGCGACAACCAGCCCTATTCGGTCAGCGACAGCAGCGACTACGCCATCCCGGTGCACGGCGAGGCGCGCGGCCTGCCGCACGTGGAGCTGGAGATCCGCCAGGACCTGGTCGCCGATGCCGCCGGGCAGCAGGCCTGGGCACAACGGCTGGAGCGGTTGCTGCGCACGCTGGAACCGCGATTCGCCATCGCCTGAAGCGCGCATCCGGCGCCGCAGGCTGAGCCGCGTATGAATCCGTGACCGCGGCCACTGTAAACGGTACCAGTCAAGCTCGTGCGCGCCGCCCGCCATCCGGCATACTCGCCCGGACCCCCATTCCGCCACCGATCCACGATGCCCGTGTCACGCACGTTCCTGCTGCCCGCCCTGCTCGCCGCCATGCTGGGCGGCTGTTCGGTAGGGGACGCCATGAAGAAGGACGTCCCCAGCGCCTACGAGGCGTTCGACTCCTCCAACACCTACTCGCGCAGCTTCGACCATTCGCCGTCGCAGGCCTGCGAGGCGGCGCGGCGTGCGCTGCTGAGCCAGGGCTTCGTGGTCGGCCGCGCCGAGGCCGACGTGGTCGAGGCGCGCAAGTACTTCCAGCAGAGCGAGAGCCACGAGCAGGTCGAGTTCCGCGCGGTGTGCATGCCGCAGACCCGCGGCGACCAGCAGACCCTGGTGTTCGTCAACGCGGTCCAGGACCGCTACGCGCTGCGCAAGAGCAACACCAACGCCAGCCTGGGCGTGAGCGCGCTGGGCTCGCTGTCGCTGCCGATCGGCTCCAGCGACGATTCGCTGGTCAAGGTCGCCAGCGAGACCCTGCAGGACCCGAACTTCTACAAGCGCTTCTTCAGCGTGCTCGAGCGCTTCCTGCCCGAGCAGATAGACCGGCCCGCGAAGCCCGCGGCCGCGACCCAGCCGCAACCGCTGCTGTTCCCGGTGCTGCAGTACGCGCAGCCGACGCCGGCCGCCGAACTGCCGGCGGAGAAGGAACCCTCGCACCCGACGCCGCATCCCGCTCCTTCGTTGTAGGAGCGGGCATGGCCGCGACACGACGCCGTCGGCACAGGCGACGTCCTCGTGCTTCCGACGCCCGGGGCCGCGGTCATGTCCGCTCCTACAACAGGGCGAAGGCGTCGGTGGCGCGCACCAGGGCGTCGACGTTCTGCTCCTCGAACGCGGAATGGCCCGCGGCGGCGGTGATCTCCAGGGTCGACTTCGGCCAGGCCTTGTGCAGTTCCCAGGCGTTCTGCAGCGGGCAGACCACATCGTAGCGGCCGTGCACGATCACCCCGGGGATGCCGGCGATGCGGTGCGCGTCGCGCAGCAGCTGGTCCTCGACCTCGAAGAAGCCGCCGTTGACGAAGTAGTGGTTCTCGATCCGGGCGAAGGCCAGGGCGAAGCGCGGGTCCTGGTGGCTGGCGACGAAGTCCTGGTCCACGTGCAGGAAGCTGGTCGCGCCTTCCCAGACGCTCCAGGCGCGCGCCGCGTCCAGGCGGGTGGTTTCGTCCTCGCTGGTCAGGCGGCGGTGGAACGCGGAGATCAGGTCGTGGCGCTCGACCGGCGGGATCGCGGCGAGGTAATGCTCCCACGCGTCCGGGAACAGGCGGTTGGCGCCCTCCTGGTAGAACCACTCCAGTTCCCAGCGGCGCAGCATGAAGATGCCGCGCAGGACCAGTCCGGTCACGCGTTGCGGGTGGGTTTCGGCATAGGCCAGCGCCAGGGTCGAACCCCAGCTGCCGCCGAACACCTGCCAGGCGTCGATGCCGAGCGTTTCGCGCAGCGTCTCGATGTCGGCGACCAGGTCCCAGGTGGTGTTGTCGACCAGGTCGGCGTGCGGGGTCGAGCGGCCGGCGCCGCGCTGGTCGAACAGCACGATCCGGTACTTCGCCGGATCGTGGAAGCGGCGCATCTTCGGGCTGCAGCCGCCACCGGGACCGCCGTGCAGCAGCACCACCGGCTTGCCGTGCGGGTTGCCGCACTGCTCGTAGTAGAGCGCGTGGCGGCCGTCGACCTTGAGCGTACCGGTGTCGAAGGGTTCGATCTCGGGATAGAGCGTGCGCATGCCGTGGCTCGCTGCGGATGAGCGTGGAATTCTAGCGCAGGCGCCCGCATGGGCTGGCGGCGGCCCGCATCCGCCGCGTCGCAGGGACCGCATCCTGTTGTAGGAGCTCCCTTCAGGGGCGACCTGGGGAAGCGTGGACGCAGCGACGTTGAGCGCTCCCCCTCCGGAGCCTTCGCGTGGACCGCGGCGCCTTCCGACGGCCTCGGGTCGCCCCTGAAGGGAGCTCCTACAAAGGCACGCGGCCCAGGGTGACGCGGTCGCGCTGCTCCAGGTCGCGCTCGGTCTGCACGTCGATGAATCCGGCCTGTTCCAGCAGCGCACGCACCGCCGGGCCCTGCTCCAGCCCGTGCTCCAGCAGCAGCCAGCCGCCGGGCACCAGGTGCCGCGGCGCGGCCGCCACGATCGTGCGGATCGCCTCCAGTCCATCCGCGCCCGAGGACAGCGCGCGCGGCGGCTCGTGGCGCAGGTCGCCCTCGCCCAGGTGGCGGTCGCCTTCGGCGATGTAGGGCGGGTTGCTGGCGATCAGGTCGAAGCGGTCGTGGCCCAGCGCTTCGGCCCAGTCGCCGCGGCGGAACCAGACGTTGTCCAGGCCGTGCGCCTGCGCGTTACGCACCGCCACCGCCAGCGTCGCCTTGGCCACGTCGGTGGCGACCACCGCCGCCGCCGGCCGCTCGCTGGCCAGGGCCAGGGCGATCGCGCCGCTGCCGGTGCCCAGGTCGGCGATCCGCGCCGGCCGGTCCGGCCCGATCCGGGCCAGGGCCAGCTCGACCAGCAGTTCGGTCTCCGGGCGCGGGATCAGGGTGTCGGCGGTGACCTCCAGGTCCAGGGTCCAGAAGCCGCGCCGGCCAGTGAGGTAGGCCACCGGCTCGCCGGCGGCGCGGCGCCCGACCAGGGCGCGGAAGCTGGCCGCCGCATCGGCGGCGACCTCGTCGGTGGCATGGGCGAACAGCCAGGCGCGGTCGCGGCCCAGGACATGGGCGAGCAGGGGTTCGGCGTCCCCGCGCCCGATCCGGGCGGAGGCTTCGCGCAGCAGGGCGTCGAGACGGGGGGCGGATTCGGGGGAGGAATTCATCGTGGCACCTTGGCGCAACGGCGGCGTGCTGCCAATCCGTGGACTCTCGCCGTCAGCCAGGGTGCGGCAGCGCACCAAAGAAGGGCTCTTGAGTATCGATAGGCTATGACTATCTATTTAATCCCTTCAATCGATTTGATCTGTCTATCGCTACTGCCTAGCATGGCCGTCGACCCCGCTTCCGCTGGAAGCACCCCACCCCCAAGGAGAGGACTCCCCCATGTCCCTGATCAACACCACCGTCAAGCCGTTCAAGGCCACCGCCTTCCAGAACGGCGAGTTCATCGAGGTCACCGACGCCAGCCTGAAGGGCAAGTGGTCGGTCCTGATCTTCATGCCGGCCGCCTTCACCTTCAACTGCCCGACCGAGGTCGAGGACGCCGCCAACAACTACGCCGAGTTCCAGAAGGCCGGTGCCGAGGTCTACATCGTGACCACCGACACCCACTTCTCGCACAAGGTGTGGCACGAGACCTCGCCGGCGGTCGGCAAGGCCCAGTTCCCGCTGGTCGGCGACCCGACCCACCAGCTGACCCGCGCCTTCGGCGTGCACATCGAGGAAGAAGGCCTGGCCCTGCGCGGCACCTTCATCATCAACCCGGAAGGCGTGATCAAGACCCT
>CAZBDE010000178.1:0-6066 GCA_964490415.1 uncultured Pseudoxanthomonas sp.
GCGGAACGAGAACACGCGCTCCTTGGCCCGCGACTTCTCCTCGTCGCGGCGCGCGCCGCCGATGGCGGCATCGAACCGGTACTGGTCCAGCGCCTGCTTCAGGCCCTGGGTCTTCATCACGTCGGTGTGCACGGTGGCGCCGTGGCTGACCGGGCCGATGTCCTGGGCGATGCCGTCGGGGTTGATGTGCACGCGCAGCTCCACGCCGGTCTCGGCGGCGCGGCGGTCGCGGAAGGCGATCATCTCGCGGAACTTCCAGCGCGTGTCCACGTGCAGCAGCGGGATCGGCGGCGGCGCCGGGGCGAAGGCCTTCAGCAGCAGGTGCAGCAGCACCGAGCTGTCCTTGCCCACCGAATACAGCAGCACCGGGTTGCGGAACTCGGCGGCGACCTCGCGCAGGATGTGGATGCTCTCCGCTTCCAGGCGGTCGAGGTGGGACAGGCGGTGGGGCAGGCTCATCGGGGGCGTGGCTGGCAACGGCAGGGACGGGGGGCGGAATGCCGGCACGGCCCTCCGGCTGCGGACGCGCCCGGCGCCCGCGGGCGGCGGGAGGGGGCGATTCCGGACGGCGAGTATTCGGGCAGCCGCTGGACCGGTGAAATAAGCGCAGAGCATAAGCCAATAACCACAAGCCGTTTCAGCCGCGCTTTGCGATTTCCTAACATCGGACACCTCGTCGGAATCCGACGTCGTGCCAGGCCACCCCGCATGACCGCGTCCCCCGCCCTGCCCCCCAGCCCGCTCAACGAGGACCGCAAGGTCCTGCTGGCGCGCCTGGTCGACGGGCTGGACACGCCCTCGCTGTGGTGGCTGTCCGGCTACACCGCCGGCCTGGCCCAGGGCCATGCCACGCCACAGCTGGCCGTGCTGCCCGGCGGCGGGGCGGCGGCGGCGCAGGCCGGCCAGCGCCTGACCGTGCTCTACGGCAGCCAGACCGGCAACGCCCGCCGCGAGGCCGAGAAGCTGGCGCAGGCCGCCGAGGCCGCCGGCCTGGCCGTGCGCCTGCTCCGCACCGACGCCTACCCGACCCGCGAACTGGCCGGCGAACGCCTGCTCTATCTGGTGATCAGCACCCAGGGCGAAGGCGATCCGCCGGACGACGCGATCGGCTTCACCGAATTCCTGCTGGGCAAGCGCGCGCCGAAGCTGCCGGAACTGAAGTTCGCCGTGCTCGGCCTGGGCGACACCAGCTACGCCGACTTCTGCGGCATCGCCCGCAAGCTCGACGCGCGCCTGCACGAACTGGGCGCGCAGCGCCTGGCCGATCCCGGCCTGGCCGACCTGGACATCGATACCGTCGCCGGCCCCTGGCGCGAGAACGCGCTGGCCCAGGCCCGCGAACTGCTCAAGGCCGCGCCGCCCGCGCCGGCCGCGCACCTGGCCACGGTCACCCCGCTGCGCCCGGCCGCGGCCTGGTCGCACGAACGCCCGTTCCCGGCCGAGGTGCTGGCCAACCAGCGCATCAGCGGGCGCGAGTTCAGGAACCAGGGCTTCCTCCAGTACGGCCCGGTCGACAAGGACGTGCGCCACCTGGAGCTGTCGCTGGAAGGCTCCGGCCTGGCCTACGAGCCGGGCGACGCGCTGGGCATCCGCCACCGCAACCCCGAGCCGCTGGTCGCCGCGGTGCTGGAGGCGGTGAAACTGGACGGTCACGCCTCCGTCACCTCCGGCGCCGAGACTCTGCCCCTGCACGAGTGGCTGGCCACGCGCCGCGAACTGACCCGGCTGTCGCGCCCGTTCCTGGCCGCGCACGCCGAGCGCTCCGCTGCCTCCGCGCTGCAGCAGCTGCTCGACCCCACCCAGACCGCCGGCCTGGCCGCGCTGCTGGCCGACCACCAGCTGGTCGACGTGCTGCGCCGCTGGCCGGCGGCCTGGGACCACGAGGGCCTGGTCGCCGCGCTGCGCCCGCAGGCCCAGCGCCTGTACTCGATCGCCTCCAGCCGCAAGCGCGTGGGCGAGGAAGCGCACCTGACCGTGGACGTGCTCGGCTACCGCGCCCACGGCCACGACCACCTCGGCGCGGCCAGCGGCTTCCTCGCCGCGCTGGACGAAGGCGGCCAGGTCCCGGTCTACATCGAGCCGAACGAGCGCTTCCGGGTTCCCGCCGACGCCTCGCGCGACATCATCATGGTCGGCCCGGGCACCGGCGTGGCCCCGTTCCGCGGCTTCGTCCAGGAACGCGCCGAGACCGGCGCCGCCGGCCGCAACTGGCTGTTCTTCGGCGCCCAGCACTTCAACACCGGTTTCCTCTACCAGGTCGAGTGGCAGGACGCCCTGCGGCGCAAGGAACTGCATCGCCTCGACCTGGCCTTCTCCCGCGACCAGGCCGGCAAGGTGTACGTGCAGGACCGCCTGCGCGAACGCGGCGCCGAGGTCTACGACTGGCTGCAGTCCGGCGCGCACTTCTACGTCTGCGGCGCCATCGCCATGGGCAAGGACGTGCACGCCGCCCTGCTCGACATCGTGACCGCGCACAACGGCGGCGACGCCGAGGCCGCGGCCGAGTACCTCACCGCCCTGCAGACCGAAGGCCGCTACGGCCGCGACGTCTACTGACCCGACGCCGCACGCACACCACCGGACCTCCAGCCGACGCCATGAGCCACCCTTCCGTCGAAGACATCAAGACCCGCAGCCGCGGCCTGCGCGGCACGCTGCTGGACGGCCTGGCCGATCCGGTCACCGGCTCGCTGTCGTTCGAAGACCAGCGCCTGGTCAAGTTCCACGGCACCTACCAGCAGGACGACCGCGACATCCGCGACGAGCGCCGCCGGCAGAAGCTCGAGCCGGCGCACCAGTTCATGATCCGGATCCGCGCGCCCGGCGGCGTGTTCACCCCGGAGCAGTGGCTGAAGCTGGACGCCATCGCCACCACCCACGCCAACCACTCCCTGCGCGTCACCACCCGGCAGACGTTCCAGTTCCACGGCGTGATCAAGCGCGAGCTGAAGGCGACCATGCAGGCGATACATGCAGCCGCGCTGGACACCGTCTCCGCCTGCGGCGACGTCAACCGCAACGTGCTCGGCGCCAGCAACCCGCTGCAGTCGCGCCTGCACGCCCAGGTCCACGCCTGGGCCGAGCGCCTGTCGGCCGAGTTCCTGCCGAAGACGCGCGCCTACTACGAGATCTGGCTCGACCAGGAGAAGCTGGCCGACAGCGGCGAAGAGGAAGACCCGGTCTACGGCACGGCCTACCTGCCGCGCAAGTTCAAGATGGCCGTGGCGGTGCCGCCGCTCAACGACGTGGACGTGTTCGCCAACGACTTCGGCCTGATCGCCATCGTCGGCGCCGACGGCGGGCTGGCCGGCTTCAACGTGGCGATCGGCGGCGGCATGGGCGCCAGCCATGGCGACCCCGGGACCTACCCGCGCCTGGGCAACGTGATCGGCTTCGTGACCCCGGAGCAGGTGCTCGACATCGCCGCCGCGGCGGTGAGCGTGCAGCGCGACCATGGCGACCGGGTCGAGCGCAAGCACGCCCGCTTCAAGTACACCATCGACGACCTCGGCCTGGACACCGTCGTGGCCAGGATGGAGGAGCGCGCCGGCTTCCGGCTCGAACCGGCGCGCCCGTTCCACTTCGACCACAACGGCGACCGCTTCGGCTGGGGCGAGGGTGAGGACGGCAGCTGGCACCTGACCCTGTCGCTGCCGAGCGGACGCATCGCCGACCGCCCCGGCCGCCCGCACCTGACCGGCCTGCGCGAGATCGCCAACGTGCATCGTGGCGAGTTCCGCGTCACCGCCAACCAGAACCTGGTCATCGCCGGCGTGCCGGCCGGCGAGCGCAAGCGGATCGACGCGCTGGTGCAGGCGCACGCGCTGGACGGCGAGAACCGCGCGCCGACCGCGCTGGCGCGCACCGCGATGGCCTGCGTCGCGCTGCCGACCTGCGCCCTGGCCATGGCCGAGGCCGAGCGCTACCTGCCGGACTTCAATGCGAAGCTGGAGCCGCTGCTCGATCGCCATGGCCTGCGCGAGGCGCCGATCCTGCTGCGCATCTCCGGCTGCCCCAATGGCTGCTCGCGTCCCTACCTGGGCGAGATCGCCCTGGTCGGCAAGGCGCCGGGCCGCTACAACCTGATGCTCGGCGCCGACCACCGCGGCCAGCGGCTCAACACGCTGTACCGCGAGAACATCACCGAGGCCGAGATCCTCGAGGCGCTCGAGCCGCTGTTCACGCAGTACGCGGCCGAACGCCAGCCGGAAGAACGCTTCGGCGACTTCCTGCACCGCGCCGGCCTGGTCGCGCTGCCGCCCTATCCCACCCACGTCCTGGTCGAACCCGCCAGCCGCAAGGCCGCGCTGGGCGAAGCCGCCTGATCCTCTCCATACCCCCATGGCCCAGCAGAACCCGCGTCCGGAGCCTCAGATGAGCCTCACCGCCCCCCCCGTGCAGGAAGCCGCCAACAGCGTCGAGGCCGCGCCCGCGTCCGCGCGCGACCTCGACGCACTCAACGCCTGGCTGGAAACGCTCGACGCCGAGCGCCGCGTCGAATGGGCGCTGGCCCATGGCGGCGGCAATGCCGCCCTGTCCTCCAGCTTCGGCGCGCAATCGGCGGTGGCCCTGCACCTGCTGGTCCAGCAGAAGCCGGACATCCCGGTGGTCCTGGTCGACACCGGCTACCTGTTCCCGGAGACCTACCGCTTCGCCGACGAGCTGACCGCGCGCCTGGACCTCAACCTGAAGGTGTACCGCCCGCTGGTCAGCCGCGCCTGGATGGAAGCGCGCCACGGCCGCCTGTGGGAACAGGGCATGACCGGGCTGGACGACTACAACCAGCTGCGCAAGGTCGAGCCGATGCGCCGCGCCCTGGACGACCTCGGCGTGGGCACCTGGTTCACCGGCCTGCGCCGCAGCCAGTCGGCCAGCCGCGCCGGCACCCCGATCGCGCAGCAGCGCGGCCCGCGCCTGAAGATCAGCCCGATCGCCGACTGGTCCGACCGCGACGTGTGGCAGTACCTGAAGAAGCACGACCTGCCCTACCACCCGCTGTGGCACGAAGGCTACGTCTCCATCGGCGACTTCCACACCACCACGCGCTGGGAACCGGGCATGAAGGACGAGGACACCCGCTTCTTCGGCCTCAAGCGCGAGTGCGGGATCCACGAGGACATCTGACTGCGGGGCGCTTACTTGAAGGGGACGTACTTAAAGGGGACGGAGGCAATTAATCGAGATTAATTGCCTCCGTCCCCTTCAAGTAACGCAGCCTCAGCTGGTGATCGTCTGGGTCAGCGATTCCCAGGTCGGCGGCTCGGGCCAGTCCGGTTCCTGGTTGCCGTCGATCACCCGGCGCAGGTCGCGCTTGTCGATCTGCGGGGCCAGCACGTTGACCAGTTCCAGCGCGTAGTCGCGCAGCACTCGCTCGCGCGGCAGCACCGCCCAGGCGATGCATTCGCTGATCTCCTTCGGCGCCGGCCAGCCGCGCAGGTCGGTGTCGCCGGTACTCACCGCCATCTCGGCCAGCACGCCCACGCCCAGGCCGGCGCGGACGTAGGTCTTGATCAGGTCCGCGTCGAGCGCGGTCAGCGCCAGGTTCGCTTCCAGCCCCGCCCCGCTGAAGGCGCGCTGCAGCGAGGACTCCGGGCGCACCGAGGACTCGTAGCTGATCAGCGGGTATCTCGACAGTTCCTCGATGTCCGGCGCGCGGCCGGCGCGGTCCAGCTCGTGGCCGCGCGGGACCAGCGCCAGCCGCTTCCAGCGGTACAGCGGCACCGCGATGCCGCCCTGCGGCTCGCCGCCGGCGGTGCTGACCACGGCCATGTCGGCCTCGCCGCTGCCGAGCAGGTCCAGCGCCGCGCCCTCGGTCGACTGCTGCAGGTGCACGCTCACCTGCGGGAACTCGCGCTTGATCCGCGCGATCGCCGGCGGCAGCACGAAGCGGGCCTGGGTGTGGGTGGTGGTGATGGTCAGCTGGCCGTGGCTCTCGCGGCGCTGGTTGGCGGCGTAGGCGCGGATGTTGGCGGTCTCGGCCAGGATCACCCGGGCGCGGTCGAGCACCTCCGAACCGGCCGGGGTGATCGCCTCCAGGCTGCGGCCCTTGCGCACGAACAGCAGGAA
>CAZBDE010000179.1:0-6054 GCA_964490415.1 uncultured Pseudoxanthomonas sp.
CGAGTTGCCGCCGCGCCACTCGCGCTCGTAGGGATCGAAGAAGTTGCGGAACAGGGTGTGGCGGACGAATTCGTCGTCGAAGCGCAGCGAGTTGTAGCCCAGGGTGCAGGTGCCCGGCCGCGCCAGTTCCTCGACGATGCGCGCGGCGGCCTCGGCCTCGGGCAGGCCTTCGCGCAGTGCCCGCTGCGGGGCGATGCCGGTGATCAGGGTGGCGACGGGCGAGGGCAGCAGGTCTTCGGCCGGCTGCACGAACAGGCTGACCGGCTCCTCGACCTGGTTGAGCTCCGCATCGGTGCGCACCGCGGCGAACTGGGCGATGCGGCTGCGCCGCGGGTCCGCGCCGAAGGTTTCCAGGTCGTAGAACAGGAAGCTGTCGCTCATGTCCGCATTGGAGACGTTGCGCGGGAGCGGGGCAAGCCCCGCTTGTCCCCGGCCATCACCCGGCCCCTTCCAGTACCGGCAGCTGCGCTTCCACGGCCTGCGCCAGCGCGTCCCAGTCGATCCCGGCCAGGTCGCGGCGGCCGCGGGTGGCCGCGGCCAGGATCCCGTGCTGGATCGCGCTGCGCTGCAGCGCCTGCGCATAGGGGATGCGCATGAACGTGACCATGGTGTAGTGCGGGACGAAACGCTGCGGGTGGCGTTCCTGCAGCGCCCGCTCCAGTTCGCGGCGGAGCAGGAAGTCCGGATCATCGACCAAGTCGCGCATCTCGACGTAGTTCTCCAGCGCCATGGCCTGGATCGCCGCCGCATTCGGCCTGCGCTCGGCCTCGAAGGCGGCGTAGGCCGCGGCCAGGGTGCCGTGCCGGTCCATCGCATCGGCCAGGGCGACGCAGTCCTCGAAGGCGCAGTTCATGCCCTGTCCGTGGAACGGCACCATCGCGTGCGCCGCATCGCCCAGCAGCACGGCGCGGCCGCCCAGGTGCCAGCGGTCCAGGTACAGGGTGCCGAGCAGGCCGGGCGGGTGGTGCTCCCAGTCCTGCTCCAGGCCCGGGATCAGCGGCAGCGCGTCGGGGAAATCCTGCTGGAACAGCGCCCGCACCTCGGCGCCGCTGCGCACGCCGGCGAAGCTGGGACCGTCCGTGCCCGGCGTGGCATGGTTGGGCAGGAACAGGGTCACGGTGAAGGTGCGTTCGTCGTTGGGCAGGGCAATGCACATGTAGCGTCCGCGCGGCCAGATGTGCAGGGCGTTGGGTTCGATCCGGTAGCCGCCGTCCGGGCCGGGCGGGATGGTCAGCTCCTTGTAGGAATGGTCGAGGAACTCGGTGCGCTCGCCGAAGCCGGCCTTGCGCACCATTTCCCCGCGCAGCGCCGAGCCGGCGCCGTCGCTGCCGATCAGCGTGTCGAAGCGGATGTCGTGCGGCTGGTCGTCGCGGTCGTCGATCAGGCGCGCGTAGCCGGCGTCGAAGTCGACCGTGTGCAGGCGGCGGTGGAAGTGGATCGTGGCGCCGGCGCGCTCGGCCGCTTCGAGCAGGCTGACGTTGAGGTCGGCGCGGTGCACCGACCAGATCACCTCGGAGTCGTCGCGGCCGTAGCGCTGCAGCTGCAGCGAGCCGTCCAGGCCGTGGACCATGCGCCCGCGCATCATCACCGCCTGGCGCATCACCGCTTCTTCCACCCCTGCCACGCGCAGCGCATGGCGCCCGCGCTCGGCCAGGGCGAGGTTGATCGAACGGCCGGACTCGTAGCCCTTGATCCGCGGATCGCCGCGCCGTTCGTACACGTGGACCCGCCATCCGCGCTGCGAGAGCAGGATCGCCAGCAGCGAACCGGCCAGGCCGGCGCCGATCAGGGTCAGTTCGTGCCGGTTCCGCGCCGCGGGTTCAGACCCCACGCCAGTGCTCCACTTCCTCGACGAAGCGCAGCACGTCGACGTAGCGGTTGTAGAGCGGGGCGGGGGCGATGCGGATCACGTCCGGTTCGCGCCAGTCGCCGAGGATGCCGGTGTCGCGCAGGTAGTCGAACAGTTCGCGGCCACGCTCGCGTCCGCCGGCGACGCGCAGCGACAGTTGCGCGCCGCGCCGCGCCGGCTCCGCCGGGGTGATGATCTCCAGCGTGCCGGCCAGGCGCTGGCGGATCAGCATGTCGAGGAAGCCGGTGATCTTTTCCGACTTGGCGCGCAGCACGGCCATGCCGCCGGCGCGGTCGAACTGCTCCAGCGAGGCGCGCAGCGGCGCCAGCGCCAGCACCGGCGGGTTGGACAGCTGCCAGCCCTCGGCGCCGGCCGCCGGCACGAATTCGGGTGCCATGCGGAAGCGGGTGGCGGCGTCGTGCCCCCACCAGCCGGCCATGCGCGGCACCCCGGAATGGCCGTGGCGCGCGTGCACGAAGCAGCCGGCGACCGCGCCGGGACCGGCGTTGACGTACTTGTAGTGGCACCACACCGCGAAATCGGCGCCGCTGTCGTGCAGCGCCAGCGGCAGGTTGCCGACCGCATGGGCCAGGTCGAAGCCGGCCACCGCGCCCTGGGCGTGGGCCAGGCGCGCGATCTCCGCCAGGTCGAAGGCCTGCCCGGTGCGGTACTGCACGCCCGGCCACAGCACCAGGGCCAGGCGTGGGCCATGCCCGGCGATGGCGCGTTCCAGCGCGGCCATCGAGATCGTGCCGCCGGGTTCGTCGGCCTCCACCTCCACCAGCGCGGTGGCCGGATCCAGCCCGTGCAGGCGGATCTGCGACTCGACCGCATGCCGGTCCGAAGGGAAGGCGCCGGCCTCGATCAGGATCACCGACCGTTCGTCCGTGGGCCGGTAGAAGCTGGCCAGCATCAGGTGCAGGTTCACCGTCAGCGTGTTCATCGCCACCACTTCGCCCGGCTGCGCGCCGACCAGCCGCGCCAGCGGCTCGCGCACCAGCGCGTGGTAGTTCATCCAGCCGGTGGCGCCGGTGAAGTGGCCTTCGACCGCTTCGCCCGCCCACTTGTCCAGCACCTCGAGCACGTGCGCGCGCGCGCCGCGCGGCTGCAGGCCGAGGGAGTTGCCGACCAAGTAGACCTGTTCGCGGTCGCGGTGCTTCGGGACCAGGAATTCGTTGCGGAACGGACGCAGCGGGTCGGCGGCGTCCAGGGCGAGGGCGTGGGTGCGTGCCTGGGTCATGTGCGGGTACGGGGGTGGGGGCGTCGGAAGCGGCGGAGGCCGCCGCTCAGGTGATGTCGGCCAGCGAGTCGGGCTGTGCGTCGTAGCGTGCCGGGCGTGGGTTGAGGTGGCCGCAGTGCTTGCAGGTACGTCGCTCGAGCGAACCGTAGAAGCGGTCGAACACCGGCGGGAAGTCGCGCTCGATGTCGCGCAGGTGGAAGAACTCCTCGTACAGCTTGTGGTTGCACTGTTCGCAGTACCAGGCCAGGCCGTCGTTCTCGTGGGCCAGGCGGCGGCGCTCGACCACCAGGCCGACGCTGCCGGGCAGGCGCTGCGGCGAGTGCGGCGTGCGCGGCGGCAGCAGGAAGATCTCGCCGGCGCGGATCGGGATGTCGCGCGCCTGGCCGGGGCCGCCGTCCGGATGTTCCTGGATCCGCAGCACCATCTCGCCTTCGAGCTGGTAGAACCATTCCGGGCCTTCGTCCCAGTGGAAGTCGGTGCGCGCGTTCGGGCCGCCGACGACCATGACGATGAAGTCGCCGTCATAGATGCACTTGTTGCCGACCGGCGGCTTGAGCAGGTGCCGGTGTTCCTCGATCCAGGCCTGCAGGTTGATCGGAGCGGGCAGCATGGCGGTTCCTGCGTGGGCGCCGCGGGCGACGGCGGGAGGGGGCGGCTTCAGCGGTTCTCGCGGTCGGCGCGGATGCGCGCCAGCGCCGCGTCGTACTTCCCGGACAGGCAGTCGGCGGTATCGATGTCCATGCCCAGGTGGTGCACGCGGCCGTCCTTGAGGCTGTAGACCCAGCCGTGCACGGTCAGTTCCTGGCCGCGCGCCCAGGCGTCGCGGACGACGGTGGTCTGGCTGACGTTGACGACCTGCTCGAGCACGTTGAGCTCGCACAGGCGGTCGTGCTGCAGTTCCAGCCCGCCGGCCTGCTGCAGGCACTCGCCGTGGCGCTCGGCCACGTCGGCGACGTGGCGGATCCAGTTGTCGACCAGGCCCAGGCGCAGCCGGGTCAGGCCGGCATAGACGCCGCCGCAGCCGTAGTGGCCGACCACCAGGATGTGCTTGACCTTGAGCACGTCCACCGCGAACTGGACCACCGACAGGCAGTTCAGGTCGGTGTGGACGACGACATTGGCCACGTTGCGGTGGACGAACACCTCGCCCGGCGCCATGTCGATGATCTGGTTGGCCGGCACCCGCGAATCGGAACAGCCGATCCAGAGGAACTGCGGCGCCTGCTGCCGCGAGAGGCGCGAGAAGAATTCCGGGTCCTCGGCGCGCACGCGCTCGGACCAGGCATGGTTGCGGCGGATGAGGTCGTTCAGTTCGTCGGCCATGCCGGCATTATCACAGACATGGGCATGGTTGCCGCGTGCCGGGACGCACGTTGCCGGCACGCGACCCGGCAGGTGCCGCGGATCAGGGGCTGCCGCGGCGGGCCAGCCGGTCGGCCATCAGTCCGGCGACTTCCGCCGCGCCCTCGCCGGGCAGGCTGCGCAGGCCGGCGATGGCGCCCTCGACGTTCGCCGGCGGGTGGTTCTGGTTGAGCTTGAACTTCAGCTCGATGCGCGCGGCTGCGAAGCGGAAGCCGACGATGCCGCGCAGCTGGCCGCGTTCGCGCGGATCGTCGGGGTCGTAGCGCCAGCGCCCGCCCACGGCCGGTTCGAAGCGCTCGCCGAGGCGGGCCACGATCGAGGCCAGCGCGGCCTCGTCGTGCAGCAGTTGCAGGGTTCCCTGCAGGTGCGCGGCGGCATAGTTCCAGGTCGGCACGCGCGCCATCGCCGCCTTGTCCGGATACCAGTCGGCGGAGATGTAGTGGTGCGGGCCGTGCACGACCAGCAGCGCCGGGCCGGCGTGGGTGGCCTGCGGATTCGGCCGCGCCCAGTGGCCTTCGAGCACGACGCGGTCGCCGTCGCGGGCGTAGAGCACCGGCAGGTGCGTGGCCAGCGGCAGGCCGTCGGCGCCGCAGGTCACCAGGGTGGCGAAGGGGTCGCGTGCGACCAGCCAGTCCAGGCCGGCCAGGTCGTCCTCGGCGAAGGCGCGCGGGGTGTACATGCCGGTCGCCGGATCAGGCCCGGTGGCCGAGGTTCACCGTCATCAGGCCGACCAGGGCGTCGTCGCCGTCCGCGCGCGGCGGCGCGACCTCGTCCAGCGAGAAGCCGCGCTCCAGCGCATCCTCCTCGTCGATGCCGTCGAACTCGACGTAGCCGGCATCCAGCAGCATCGAGCGCGCGGTGTCCTCGCTGTCGTAGGCGTGCAGCTTGCCGTCGTGGTCCAGCACCTCGGCGGTGCCGCCCTCGCGTTCGCGCAGCAGGGCCCAGTGCAGGAAGTTGCCGAGGGTGGCGATCCACCAGCTCCGTGTGCGGTCCGGCCCTGGATGGCCGGGTTTCCACGAGGGATTCGCGTCGTTGTCGTTCATGCGGCCTCCGCGACCAGCCAGAGCAGCCCTGCCAGCAGCAGGGAAACGATGACCGTCCACAACGCGATCCGGGCCGGGGTGGCCAGGCCGCTCAGCGAACGGTCGGGAATGGCGCGGTAGCCGCCGCCCAGCAACCAGCGCAGCGCGGCCGGATCGAGGAAGGCGCCGGCGCCGAAATCGGCGGCACTGCCGGCGTGGCGGTCGCGCACGTGGACCAGGGTCAGCGGCCAGAAGATCACGAAGGCGCTGGCCCCGGCGATGGCCACGCCGATGAAGCACAGGGCGAGGAACAGGATCATGCCTGCTGGAATGCCCGCACATGGATGTGCCGGCTCTTGCGAGGGACTCGCATGTCAGAACTCCGCGCTGCCCGGCGCGCGCGGGTAGGCGATCGCGTCGCGGATGTTCGACAGCCCGCACACGTACACCACCAGCCGCTCGAAGCCCAGGCCGAAGCCGGCGTGCGGCACGCCGCCGTAGCGACGGAAGTCGCGGTACCACTGGTAGTGCTCGGGATCCAGGCCGAACTGGGCCATGCGCGCGTCGAGCACGTCCAGGCG
>CAZBDE010000180.1:0-6054 GCA_964490415.1 uncultured Pseudoxanthomonas sp.
CGAGCGTCATCTGCGCCAGCGGATTGGCGATGACGGTCTGCACGCCGAGCTGCTGCGCGACCATCTCGGCGATGCCGGGGATCGAGGCGCAGCCGCCGGCCAGCACGATCTGGTCGACGCGGTTGAACTCGCTGCCGGCGTAGAAGAACTGCAGCAGGCGGCTGATCTGCTGGACGCTGGCTTCCTTGAACGGCTCCAGCACCTCGACCTCGTAGGTCTCGGGCAGGCCGCCCTGGCGCTTGGCCTGGCCGGCTTCCTCGTAGGTCAGCCCGTAGCGGCGCATGACCTCGTCGGTGAGCTGTTTGCCGCCGAACACCTGCTCGCGGCTGTACAGGCTGCGGCCACCGCGCAGGACATTGAGGGTGGTCATGGTCGCGCCGATGTCGACCAGGGCGACCACGCCGTCGCGGCCCACCGGCAGTTCGTCGGCGATCAGGGCGAAGGCGTTCTCGATCGCGAAGGCCTCCACGTCCATCACCCTGGCGCTCAGCCCGCCCAGTTCCAGCGCCGACTCGCGCAGCTCCACGTTCTCGGAACGCGAGGCCGCCAGCAGCACCTGCACCATCTCCGGGTTGCTGGGCATCGGCCCGAGCACCTCGAAGTCGAGATTCACTTCCTCGATCGGGTACGGGATGTAGTTGACCGCCTCGAGTTCGACCTGGGCCTCCAGGTCGTTTTCGTCCAGCTCGGCGGGCATCGGGATGATCTTGGTGATCACCGCCGAACCCGCGACCGCAGCGGCCGCGCTCTTCGCCTTGGTTCCGGAACGGTTGATGGCGCGGCGGATCGCCTCGCCCACCGCCTCGACCTCGACGATGTTCTTCTCGACCACGGCATTGGGCGGCAACGGTTCGACCGCGTAATGCTCCACGCGGTAGCGGTTGCCGCTGCGTGACAGCTGCAACAGCTTGACCGCAGTCGAACTGATGTCGACGCCAATGAGCGGCGACTGACTTTTCGGGATGAGCCCCACAGTTTTCCCCCACGCCGACAGGCACTTGGCTTAACAACCTGCGCCCGCGCATTAGATAACGGTTTTTTCGGATTTGGCAACACCCCCATGTGCAGGCTGCGATGCCTGTCACGCGTGGCCTTGACCCTTACCCCTGAACGACCCCCACGGGTACCCCCTGAGATTACCCGCGGCTAATCTATACTCTGCGGCCGCGGAATCTGCAATCGGAAGCAACTGGATGTCACGTCTTCGCCGCCTGCTGCGCTGGGCGCTCATCGCGTCCGCCGGCCTGGCCCTGCTGGCCGCGATCGGCCTGGGAACGCTGTATTTCGTGGTGTCCTCGCGCCTGCCGGAGGTCGAATCCCTGCGCGCGGTGGAGATGCAGGAGCCCCTCTACGTCTATGCGGCCGATGGCCGGCTGATGGCCGTTTTCGGCGAGAACCGCCGTTACCCGGTCACCATCGACGAGGTCCCCGAGCGCCTGCGCCAGGCCTTCATCGCGATCGAGGACGCCCGCTTCTACGAGCATGGGGGCGTGGACTACAAGGGCGTGTCCCGGGCGGTCTGGCTGCTGGCCACCACCGACGGCAAGCGGGTGCCCGGCGGCTCGACCATCACCCAGCAGGTCGCCCGCCAGTTCTTCCTGAGCTCCGAATACAGCTACCAGCGCAAGCTGGCCGAGATGCTGCTGGCGATGAAGATGGAGCGGGCCCTGAGCAAGGACGAGATCCTGGCCCTGTACCTCAACAAGAGCTTCTTCGGCAACCGCGCCTACGGCGTGGCGGCCGCGGCGGAGTACTACTACGGCAAGAAGCTGGCCGAGCTGAGCCTGGACGAGATGGCCTCGCTGGCCGGCATCCCCAAGTTCCCCTCCAGCGGCAACCCGATCAGCAACCCGGAGCGCGCCCGGATCCGCCGCGACTACATCCTCGACCGGATGGCCGAACTGGGCTATGCCAGCGCGGCGGAGGCGGCGGCGGCCAAGGCCGTGCCGATGCACGCCACCCCGCACGAGCCGCCGGTGGAAGTCTCGGCGCCCTATGTCGCCGAGATGGTCCGCCAGGAGATGATCGCCCGCTACGGCCCGGAGGCGGTGACCCGCGGTTACCACGTCACCACCACGATCCTGCCGGACCTGCAGGCCGCGGCCGACAAGGCCGTGCGCGACGGCCTGCACCTGTACGACCGCCGCCATGGCTGGCACGGGGTCGAGCGCCAGGCCGAGGTCGCCGCCGATGCCGACGATGCCACTCTGGCCAAGGCGCTGTCCGGCACCTCGGCCCAGGCCGGGCTGCTGCCGGCGGTGGTCGCCGGGACCTCGAAGGACGGCAGCGCCCGGGTCGTGCTGGCCGACGGCGGCAGCGTCACCCTGCCCGCCTCGGCCTCGCGCTGGACCGGCAAGAACCCGGCCGCCCTGCTCGAGCGCGGCGACGTCGTCCGGGTGCGCCGCGGCGGGAAGGAAGGCGAATACCTGCTCGACCAGGTGCCGCGCGGCCAGTCCGCGCTGGTCTCGCTGGACGTCAACAACGGCGCCGTGCGCGCCCTGGTCGGCGGCTACAGCTACGCCGGCAACAAGTTCAACCGCGCCACCCAGGCCCGGCGCCAGCCCGGCTCCAGCTTCAAGCCCTTCCTGTACGCGGCCTCGTTCGAGAAGGGCTTCAACCCCGCCTCGATCGTGCTCGACGCGCCGGTGGTGTTCCGCGACCGCCGCGGCAACACCTGGCAGCCGCAGAACGACGGCGGCGGCTTCAGGGGCCCGATGCGCCTGCGCGAGGCGCTGGTGCAGTCGCGCAACCTGGTCTCGGTGCGCCTGCTCGACGCGATCGGGGTCAACTTCGCCCGCACCTACATCTCCCAGTTCGGCTTCGACGAGGCCGAACTGCCGCCGAACCTCTCGATGTCGCTGGGCACCGCCTCGCTGACCCCGCTGTCGGTCGCGCGCGGCTACGCGGTGTTCGCCAACGGCGGCTCGCGCGTGACCCCCTGGTTCATCGACGAGGTCCGCGACCGCGACGGCAAGGTGCTGTCCAGGGAATCGCCGGCGGTGGCCTGCCGCAGCTGCGGCGTCGCCCCGGGCACGGGCGCCGCGGTGGCCGCGCCGCAGGTGGTCGACGGCTTCAATTTCGGTGCCGCCGCCCCGCCGCCGGCCCCGGCCGCCACGGCGGTCACGGCGGCCACGCCCGCCGAGGCGGCGCCGGCCGTGGCGGCCGACGCCAGGATCGCGCCGCGCGCGATCGACGAGCGCACCGCCTACCAGCTGGTGTCGATGATGCGCGACGTCGTCCAGCGCGGCACCGGCACCGCGGCCAAGGTGCTCGAGCGCGAGGACGTGGGCGGCAAGACCGGCTCCACCAACGACCACCGCGACGCCTGGTTCTCCGGCTTCGGCGGCCCGCTCGCCACCACGGTCTGGGTCGGCCGCGACGACTTCCAGTCGCTGGGCTACCGCGAGTACGGCGGCAAGGCCGCGCTGCCGATCTGGATCGACTACATGCGGGTGGCGCTGAAGGACCAGCCGATCGCCTCCAACGAGCCGCCGCCGGGGATGGTCAAGGTCTACGTCGACAACGCCGGGCACATGTCCACCGAGGGCGGCGGGCTGGCCGAGTTCGTGAAGGCCGAGGACCTGGAGCGGATGCGCGACAGCCTGGATTTCCTCGGGCCGGAGCGCAGCGAGGAAAGCGCGTTCGACATCTTCTGAGCCCGGGGTTGCGGGCCGGCACCGGCGTGGCGGCGGATTGACCCGTCACGCCGATCGGCTACATTCGGCGCTGGTTTCATCGGGGGAGTGCCGTGGCCCACCGCGCCCGCCAGCATGCCGAGACCCGTACCCGCGAACGCCGCAGCCGCCTGGCCCACGAAGCCGCGCGGCTGATGGCCGAGGGCGGCGTCCGCGACTTCCACCAGGCCAAGCTCAAGGCCGCCGCGCGCCTGGGCATCCACGACGACGCCTCGCTGCCGCGCAACCGCGAGATCGAGGACGCGTTGCGCGAGTACCAGCGCATCTTCCTCGGCGACAACCAGGCGCAGGCGTTGCGCCGCCGGCGCGAGGCGGCGGCTCGGGCGCTGGAGTTCCTGTCCGGCTTCGACGCGCGCCTGGTCGGCCCGGTGCTGGAAGGCACCGCCGACGCGAACTCCCCGGTCCTGCTGCATGCCTACAGCGACGACGCCGACGCAGTGTCGCGCTTCCTCGACGGGCACGGCATCCCGGCCGAATCGCGCACGCGCCGCCTGCGCCTGGACCGCGAGCGCGTCGCCGACCTGCCGGTGTGGCTGTTCGGTGCCGAGGACCTGGCCTTCGACGTGACCGTGCTGCCGCTGCACGCGCTGCGCCAGGCCCCGCTGTCGGCGGTGGACGAGAAGCCGATGCGGCGCGCCTCGCTGGCGCAGTTGCGCCAGCTGCTGGCCGAGAAAAAAGGGGACGGAGGCAATTAGAAAAAAAGGGGACGGAGGCAATTAAGCGCATGCGCTTAATTGCCTCCGTCCCCTTTTTTTCGTCCCCTTTTTTCCGCTCAGCGCGTATCGATGCCCTTGTAGTCGCGCACGTCGTAGCCGGTGTAGATCTGGCGCGGGCGGCCGATCTTGGCTTCCGGGTCGACCTGCTGCTCCAACCAGTGCGCCACCCAGCCGGCGGTGCGGCCGATGGCGAACATGACCGTGAACATCTCGGTCGGGATCTTCAGCGCCTTGTAGATGATGCCGCTGTAGAAGTCGACGTTCGGATAGAGCCTGCGCTGGATGAAGTACTCGTCCTTCAGCGCCGCCTCTTCCAGCTTCATCGCCACTTCCAGCAGCGGGTCGTTCACGCCCAGCTCGCCAAGCACCTTGTGGGTCATCTCGCGGATGATCTTGGCGCGCGGGTCGAAGTTCTTGTAGACGCGGTGGCCGAAGCCCATCAGGCGGAAGCCCGATTCCCTGTCCTTGGCCTTGGCGATGGCGCTCTCGACCTTGTCCGGGGTGCCGATCTCTTCCAGCATCTTCAGCACCGCCTCGTTGGCGCCGCCGTGGGCCGGGCCCCACAGCGCGGTGATGCCGGCGGCAATGCACGCATACGGGTTCGCGCCGGTCGAGCCGACCAGGCGCACGGTCGAGGTCGAGGCGTTCTGCTCGTGGTCGGCATGCAGGATGAACAGCAGGTCCAGCGCCTTGACCACGTCCGGGCTCAGTTCGTACTGGCCCTCGGCCGACTCGAAGGTCTGCTTGAGGAAGCGGCTGACGTAGTCCAGCGACGCGTCCGGCTTGTTGGCCGGCAGCCCCTTGCCATGACGGTAGATCAGCGCCGACAGCGTGGGCACCTTGGCGATCAGGCGGATCGCGGCGTGACGGCGCTGCGACTCGTCGGACAAATCGAGCGAGGCGTGGTACTCGGCGGCGAGATGAGTGATGGTCGCCGCCAGGATCGCCATCGGATGGGCATCGCGGGCGAAGCTGCCGATCAGCGTGTTGATGGAAGCGCCGACATCGGCCTCCTCGGCCAGCTCGCGGTCGAACGCCTGCAGCTCGGCGGCGCTGGGCAGCGCACCGTTGACCAACAGGTAGGCCACTTCGACGAAGCTGGAGTTCTCGGCCAGCTGCTCGATCGGGTAGCCGCGATACAGCAGCACGCCCTTGTCGCCATCGATGTAGGTGATGGCCGACTTGCAGCTGGCGGTGGCGGTGAAGCCGGAGTCGTAGGTGAAGAGACCGGTGTCCTTGGTCAGCTTCGCGATATCGACACAATCATTGCCCAGAGTGGGCTTGAGTACAGGCAGAACGACCGATTTGTCGCCGGCGTTCAAGGTGACCTGATCAAGATCGGACACGGTGTGCGCTCCTCATTAAAAAAACACCCGCCCGACAGGACTCGGCAGGTGTGTTGACAGATTCCAGGCTCTTGACCTGAATCAAGTCATTATCGCACAGCAGCATTTCCGCAGTCGCTTGGACTGAAGTCGAATACCGTCCCGTACGGAAACGGTCTAATGCGGCAAGCACCAGGTTCGGCGGCCCCAAAAGAAACGGCCGCGCAGGGCGCGGCCGTGACCTTGCGGCATGACAGCTCCGTTCAGCGCGCGTAGCGCTTCTGGAACTTGTCGATGCGGCCGCTGGTGTCGATGACC
>CAZBDE010000181.1:0-6031 GCA_964490415.1 uncultured Pseudoxanthomonas sp.
CCGCCGGTGCATGTGGCGACGTGCGCGCCTGGGCACTGACGGCACGGGTATCTGGTGTACCCAGTCTAGCTATAACCCTTCTCAGGTCAGATTTCCCATTAACAATGAAATTAACAGGCAATACTGCTGACCTGAAGGGGTGCCGCACTAGTTCTCTGGCCAAAGGCACTTGCCCTGCAGGGTTTTTCGCAAATCTAGCCTGAAAGTTATCAGGGAAAGCAAACAGGGAAATTGAACCGATGAACAGGCTGCATCTGCGCCGTGGAGCTTTACTCCTCCTCGCTCCACCAGTCCTTCGGTTCTTTGTTCCAAGTCGAGTAGCCGCTGAAATACGGGTCAAGCTTGACCTCCAATTTCAGGAGCCCAGCCAGGTCAGATAGGGTTGGGTCCAGGAGTTGGATTTGCTCTTTGGCCCACTCCAGCCAAGGGGTCAGCTCGGAAAATTTGGGCTGGCTCTGCTCCACAGCCTGAACCAGCTGGCGAAGACGCTGGGCCCGTTCCCAAGCCTCAAGGTTGCCGACCAGTCGAGCCCGCTGGCGCCTTAAGATTTCTTGTGTCCGGGCAGCCTGTATCCGTCGCTTCTCGGCTGCCTCGGCATTGGCTTTCTGCTGTTCGGCTTCTAGACGCTCCTCTTTCAGTACCGCCTCCCAAAGGGGAACCGATTCCAGGACCTCGTGAAGTACCGACTCAATCGGTGCGCCTCGCTTGTCCTTCCAGGTATAACAGTTGGAGGTGATGGGCCGCATACAGTCGGCCCGCGCGCACCTGTCCTACTTTCCCCGCCAGACATTGGTGAAACATGGTCTTAAACCCATGCCCAGGGTGGTCGGCGAGATGCTGGCGCATCATCCGTGCGATGACCGCGTCATTACACCGCTTCGGAACTGGCTGCCACGGTCGGAGTGCAGGATCACCGGGGCCAGTTCCCAGACGTTGCCAGACCGGCATCTGCACCGCCCGGATCACCATCTGCCGGTCCTGCCGGTGGTGCATCGACCAACCCACGACCCGCTGGTCGAACAGGTCCAGCACGATGCACAGGTACAGCTTGCCTTGCCCGGTCTTGAGCTCGGTGATGTCGATCACCCACTTGGTCTCCGGTTCCAGTGCGTTGAAGTCCCGCTTCCAGCGGGTCAGCAGGGTGTCCCGAATCCCCAACTCACGCGCCACCTGGGCACAGCTCACACCCGGTTGGCTTGCCTGCTCAACCGCACCGCGCTTGAACTCGGCGCTGAACTTCCTTCGCTTCGACATGAACACTCCTCATGGCCTCGATCGGCCTTCTCGTAAGTGTCCGTGATAACGGTGGTGAACCCCAATGCGATTTCAGATTCGGTTGGTTGGGCCATACGTTTCCGCAACCGTTCCAAGCTACTTGCGTGGATAAAGCAAGGTGAACGTGAAACGCAGGCCCCACTCCGGTGCCGTGTCCGACGCTTCTAGGTAATACCGAATGCCGCCCTGGTAGCTCACCAGTTGCTTGCCGATGCGACTAACCTTGCTGTAGCCGACATTGAGCGGCACGGTCCACTGCCCGGCTTCCCAATCGTAGGTGGATTCCAGCGCCACGTTCACCGTGCGTCCCTTCCCCAGGCCCTTGGCAATGAACGGTTGCAGGAACGTGGCGCTGATGTCGGATCGGTTGCCATCGCCAGCGAACGACCAGATGTGATTGAACAGCGCGCCATAGGTCCAGCCGCTGGCGGTCTGTTTCAATGCAACGCCGGTGGGGCCAGCCCCCCACTTTTCTCCGCCCAGCAATTCATCAGTCGCGGTTGGCACCAGGAACACAGGCCCGACGCCCCAAGTCCAGCCGCTAGCGGTCAACGCCTTGGGCGAAAAGAAAAGGCTTTGGACCGTGTCGCCCAGGCCGAACTGGCTGCCCGAGCCCGGGAAGATGTCGTGCTGACTGGCTATCGGCAGAATGGTACGGGAGATGAGGTTCCAGTCCTCGTTCAACGACACCGGAATCACTGGCTGCACATTGAGGGTGAGCTTGTACCCATCGTCGGACGGGCCGAACCCGTCGTCGTAGTTCAGCTGCATGGGCACGCTGGTAAGGCTGGCGATGGGATTGGACAGCTGTTTGGCCAGCGCATCACTGTCCTGCGCACGCGCGACCAGAGGGGCGAGTGCCATTGCAAGGAAAACGATGCAAACGGGGCGCATAAGAATCAACTCGTTCACCACTTAGTTGGCTTTCAATGGTTTAGGCGCCTTCCAGACCCCATCCTGCGCCTCCTTGCTTGGGCCATACACGCGCATGACCATGTAGAAGGGTCCGTCGGGCGCAGGCAACCAGTTGGCATCCTTGGCCTTGCCTGGCGATGCGTGCTGGATGTAGAAGGTATAGCCACCGTCGGCATCCTTTACCCAGTTCGGTTGCATTGGCGTGTTCAGCAGGTAGCGGTCGATGGGATTGGCCACCAGCAGCCGTTCGGGCAGGCTGTACATGGTGATCGACCAGAAAAATTCGGCGGGCGGAAGACCATCACCCGGGAACTTGATGGTGTACCGGTTCTGGCTCCTTGGCTGTATTGGCCGTGTCCCAGCTCTGGATGATGCGATCGACCCGCTCCGGCTTCTCCTCCTCCCGATACTGATTCAGCCAGGCTGTCTTGACGATGGCACCCCCTGGTGGCACCGGAGACGTTATCGAAGGTGGCGATGCGCTCCTGCACGGGCACAAAGTCGGGCGAGCCTTCCTTGGTGACTTTCTCGATGAAGGCGGTGATGGCCTGTTTTGCCGGGCCGTCGTTCCACGAGGGGAGAGGCTCGGCGGCTCGCGAAACGGTCGCGGGGAGAGCCAGTGCTCCCACGAGTGCGGATCGGAAGAGCTTGTGTATGGTTTTCATGTCTTGTGGTCTTTCCCGACCGGAATGATTGAAATTCGCCGATGAATTCGCGAGCCGGATCGAATGAGCCGGCCCGCCTGCTTCAAAAGCGATCGGCGGTTACGTCACTCCATCAGTTCGACTTCCCCAGGCCGCCAGGTCTTGTCAATCCACGCCTGCTGCGGGCCGTACATGCGCAGCAATATCAACCAGCTCTTGCCGGGGATCGTCTGCAGCCAGTTGCCCTCTTTACCCTTGGGTGGCGTGGGCGCGAAGTAGATATCGTAGGAGCCGTCGGCATTTTTCTGCATGCCCTCCGTCTGGCTGCCGAGGGTGGGAAACTGCTCATCGGTCTGCAGCTGCGAGCGGCTCTGGGTGTCGTACATGGTCACCGCCCAGAAATCCTTGACCGGCACATTGGGCGGCAGGGTCAGGCGGTAGGTTTTGGAGCCATCCAGCGCGCGCTTTTCAGAGTCGGTGCTGAGGAGGCCGTAGTCGGAACCAACGCCGGGGTGGGTGAGCGCCATCGCCGGGGTGACACCGATGGCGTTGTAATGGAACAGGGTCGCGGCGTCTATATCGTAGGCGCCGTCGTAGGTAAATGTGGTGTTCTTGTCCGCATAACCCATCAGCCAGCCGCTTTCCTCGCCGTAGATGTAGTTGCCCGGGTTGCGGGGGTAGAAGGTGATGGCGCGAGCGGTGGCGTTGCCGATGGCGACGGCTTCGGTGAGCAGTTTCTTCATGCGCGCTTCTGGCTTGAACGGCTTACCCTTGGTGATGCCGACCGAAGCGAAAAGGCCGCGGGTCGGCGGATCCAGGGATTCGATGGGTTCGTACTGGACCACAGCGTTCAGCTGCTCATAGAAGGTGAAATCATTGGCGGGAATGAAATTTGCCGCCTTGCCGGATGCGTTGATAAATTCGGTCGCGGGCGGATTGTCGGCCTTGGCCAGTGGGTAGACTTTGAGATTTTTTTCGATATTCTCGACCGCCGGTTCCACACCCTTGGCGATGGAGCCGCGCAGAAACACCCAGTTGCGGTAGGTGGGGGCTTTCAGCACAAAGTAGCCGTCCGGCACGGGGCCGCTGTACCCGGGCGGCAGAATCAGATATTTGCCGCCCTGGCCTTTGTCCTGCCCGGCGGCACCGAAGTTGCCGATAAACTTAAACCAGGCGCTGTCGAGCATGCCGAGCATGCCCGGCGGCAATTCGATTACGGTGGCGCCGTCTGTCTTCAGATCCAGAGTGGTGAGCGCATAGAGAGTCGACGTATTGCCCGTGAGTAGCAATGATTTCGAATCCATCATCTGTTTCCAGATCTGGATTTTGTTGGGTCTGTCGGCGCCTATCGCCTTTGGACCTTCGTACAGGGCATACGCGGAGGCGCCCGGGTAGCCGGCGAGAAAAGTCTGCGCGCCGCGCATGCGGTCCAGGTTGTCGTACAGGGTTTGCACCGTCTGCTGCGAGGGCACGCCGTCGAAGAACTCGAGGTTGCCGATGGAAGTCTCCACCTTGTCCGGCGTGGTGATCGACTGCGGAATTTCTGTGGTCATTTTGAAACTGAGAGGCTCGGCCATTGCCGGTACTGCGGCTGCCGTGGTATCGGGCGTCGCCTTGGTGGTTGCGGTTTCGTCCGCTTGCGTGTTGCTCGCCGACAGAGCGGCAATCGCCAGCAGGCCAGCTACCGCCAGCTTGAGGGGGGTGTGGTGGAATTTGCTCATCACGATTCCTCTTGATTCAGGTCTGGTTGACGCGGGCCCGAATCGATCCTGATATGGGCCTACCCCGAAAGTTGGTCTGGTGACTCGACCCGGATGTACGCGTCACTCACATCCGGGCGGGTCACGGAATACGGATTAGTTGACCGGTTCGATCTCGCCCGGACGCCAGGTCTTGTCGAACCATGACTCGCCCGGTCCGTAAAGACGCAGAGCCGTGCTCCAGCCCTTGCCGGGAACGGTCTGCACCCAGTTTGCCTCGCGGCCCTTGGGCGCGGTCGGCGCGAACCAGATATCAAACGAGCCGTCGGGGTTGGAGACGATCCCCTTCTTTTCGCTGCCGATGCTCGGATACTGCTGGTCGGTCTGCAGCATCGAGCGGGTCTGGTTGTCGTAGACCACGAACGACCAGAAATCCTTGGCCGGGACGTTGGGCGGCAAGTGGATTTTGTAGGTCTTGCTGCCATCCAGCGGCTTGCCGTTGGAATCAACGAAAGCAATCGCGTATTGCGAGCCCTTGCCGAGGATCTTCAACGACATCGCCGGGGTAACGCCGGTGGCGTAGTAGAGGAAGTGGACCAGGGCATCGGTATTGTCCACGCCTGGTTGGGACTGGAACTTGTAATTGTCGCCTACGAAACCCTGGACCCAGGCGCTGCCGGGGTAGTAGGCGATGTCTTCGGGATACTTGAACACCAACGCGCGCGCAGTGGCATCGCCGACTGCCGCCGCTTCAGCGAGTATCTTCTTCATCCGTGCGTCGGGCTTGAATTCCTTGCCCTTCTCGATGCCAAGGGCGGCAAGCTGGCCCAGGATTACCGGACTGAACGCTTCATTGGGCTCGTACTGGACGATGTGGTTGATGTCCTCAAAGAACTTGTAGGTACCGGCACCGATGGTATTGAAGTGCTTGCCGGAAGCATCGATGAACTTCATCGGCGGCGGATTGCCAGCGTCCTTCAGGCTATAGATCTTGGCGTACTTCTTGGACGCTGCCACGGCCGGGGCCGTACTGCCGTTCTCGATGAAGCCGCGCCAGAACACCAGATTGCCGAAGGTGTTGGTGTGATAAACGAAATAGCCTTCCGGTATATCGCCCTTGTAGCCGGGCGGAACCAGAAGATACTTGCCACCCTTTCCCTTGTCGGGACCGACCCGGCCGAAATCTGCCACGTAATGGAACCAGTGGTCGTCGATGATGCCAAGCACGTCCGGTGGCACTTCCAGAACCACCGGCCCGTCCTTCACATCAACCCACATTACGTTGTAGACGGTTTCCGTGTTGGGGGTGAGAAAAAGCGACTTGGAATCCATCAGGTTTTCGAAGAGCGCAATCGTCTGGTTGTTGTCCACGCCGATGCTGGCGAGGCCCTGACGCAGGCCTTCGGTCGAGCTTCCTCCGGTCGCACTGAGGAACACGCTCACGCCTCGCTGGAAGGCGAGATTGTCGTAGACCTTCTGCACCGTCTCATCGGTCGG
>CAZBDE010000182.1:0-6025 GCA_964490415.1 uncultured Pseudoxanthomonas sp.
CCCGTGCCCGCCCTACAATACGGCCATGCTCAGCCATCTCGCCCTGAAGGACTTCGCCGTGGTCCGCGCCACCGAACTGGAGTTCGGCCCCGGCATGACCGTCATCTCCGGCGAGACCGGCGCCGGCAAGTCGCTGCTGGTCGACGCGCTGGGCTTCCTGTCCGGACTGCGCGCCGACAGTGGCGTGGTCCGCCACGGCAGCGAGCGTGCCGAACTGGCCGCCGACTTCGACCTGGCCGGCAATGCCGCCGCGCGCGACTGGCTCCGCGGCAACGAACTGGACGAGGACGGCCAGTGCCAGCTGCGCCGGGTGCTGCGCGCCGACGGCGGATCCCGCGCCTGGATCAACGGCCGCCCGGTGACCCTGGCCCAGCTCGGCGAACTGGCCGGCCTGCTGGTGGAGATCCACGGCCAGCACGAGCACCAGTCCCTGCTCTCCCGCGCCAGCCAGCTGGCCCTGCTCGACGGCCACGCCGGCAACGAGGCCGAGCGCGCGGCGGTGCGCGCCGCCGCCGCCGCCTGGCAAGCGCTGCTGGCCGAACGCGACGCGCTGCAGGCGCAGGGCGATGTCTCCGACCGGATCGGCTGGCTGCAGTACCAGCTGGCCGAACTGGAACGCGAGGACCTGGATCCGGAGGCACTGGACGCGCTCGACGCCGCCCACCGCCGCCAGGCCAATGCCGCCGGCCTGATCGCCGCCTGCGACGACGCCCTCGCCCGCCTCGGCGGCGAGGAGGCCCCTTCCCTGGCCCGCGAGCTGCAGCAGGCCCGCACCGGCCTGGCCCGTGCCGCCGAACACGAGCCGCGCCTGGCCGCGGCCGACGGCCTGCTCGAGGGCGCCGCCGTGCAGATCGAGGAGGCCCTGGCCCTGGTCGACCGCATCCGCGACGACCTGGAACTGGACCCGGCGCGCCTGGACGAACTGGAACGGCGCCTGGGACGGGTCCACGACCTGGCCCGCAAGCACCGCCTGGCACCGTCCGAACTGGCCGCGCACCGCGACGGCATCGCCGCCGAACTGGAGCGGCTGCGCGGCGCCGGCGAGCGCCTGGACCGGCTCGAGGGCGAGATCGCCACCGCGGCGGCCGCCTGGCGCGAGGCCGCCGCCGCGCTGAGCGGGACCCGGCGCAGGGCCGGCGAGGCGCTGTCCACGGCCACCACCACCCTGATCGACGAACTGGGCATGGGCGGCGGCCGCTTCCGGGTCGAACTGGAGCCGGTCGACGGCCAGCGCCCCGACCCCAACGGCGCCGAACGCGTGGAATTCCTGGTCGCCGCCAATGCCGGCCAGCCGCCACGGCCGCTGCGCAAGGTCGCCTCCGGTGGCGAGCTGTCGCGGATCTCGCTGGCCATCGAGGTCGCCGCGCTCGGCTCCGACGCGGTGCCGACCATGGTCTTCGACGAGGTCGATTCGGGAATCGGCGGCGCGGTGGCGCAGATCGTCGGGCGCAAGCTGCGCGCACTGGGCCGCGCCCGCCAGGTGCTGTGCGTGACCCACCTGCCGCAGGTGGCCGCGCAGGGCCACGCCCACTACCGGGTCAGCAAGGCGCCGGTGGAAGGCATCACCCGCAGCGCGGTCGAGCGGCTCGACGATGCCGGGCGCGAACGTGAACTGGCGCGGATGCTGGGCGGGGTGGAAGTCGGCGCCGAGGCGCATGCCGCGGCACGGCGGCTGCTGGACGAGGCCGTGGCGGCCGATGCGCGGATCGAGGCGGCGGCACCTTCGCGGCGGAGCAGACGCACCGCTACCGGCTGACCTGTCGCGGCAACTCCGCCGATATCGCCCGCAGACCAGACGATCGCCAGGGCTTTTGTAGGAGCTCCCTTCAGGGGCGACCCGAGGGCGTCGGAAGGCATCGCATTCAACGCGACGCCTCCGGATCGGCCGCCTTGATCGCCGCTGCGTTCCAGCGCCCTCGGGTCGCCCCTGAAGGGGGCTCCTACAAAGGAGAGTAAAGGCGACCGGAAAAGCGGGCGACAGCTGTCGATCCCGATGTCCCAGCGCCGGTGCGACGACGCGGGGGCGCGCTCAGCGGCGCTTCTTGCGCACGTACAGCACCAGCGAGTGCTCTTCCAGTTCGTAGCCGTGGCGGGCGGCGATCTCGCGCTGCAGGGTTTCGATCTCCGCGCTCTCGAACTCGATGATCTTGCCGGTGTCCACGTCCACCATGTGGTCGTGGTGGCCGCCGCGGTCGAGCTCGTACATCGCCTGGCCGCCCTCGAAGTTGTGCTTGATCACCAGCCCGGCGGCCTCGAACTGGGTCAGCACCCGGTAGACGGTGGCCAGGCCGATCTCGTCGCCGTTGTCGAGCAGGCGCCGGTAGATGTCCTCGGCGGTGAGGTGGTGCTGGGGCTGCTTCTCCTCCAGCAGTTCGAGGATGCGCATGCGCGGATGGGTGACCTTCAACCCGACGCGGCGCAGATCGTTCGACTCCATGGTCCCTCTCCTCCTGGTGGATGCGCTCCTGGCAGGCAGGCCGGCAACGGATGCCGTGTGAACCGCGGGTTTACCGCCAGCCGTCCTGCAACCGGTTTCCCGGCGCGCCGGAAGTGTATCATCGGACCACTTTCCGTCCCGCGTGCCCGCAATGCCCAGCTTCCGCCGCCTGCTTCTGATCGCCCCCCTCTCGCTCGCCGTCGCCGGTTGCGGCGCCCTCTACAAGCAGCCGATCTACCAGGGCAACCTGATGGAGAAGGAAGCGGTGGACCAGCTCACGCCGGGGCTGAGCAAGCAGCAGGTCGCCGGCCTGATCGGCACGCCGTCGATCGCCGATCCGTTCCACGCGCAACGCTGGGACTATGCCGCCACCGAGCGCACCAACCGCCGCGGCACCACCGAGGCGAAGACGCTGACCCTGTACTTCGAGAACGACGCCCTGGTGCGCTGGGAGGGAGACTACTTCCCGGAACAGGACCTGGAGCTGGCCCGCAGCTCGATCCGCCAGTTCGGCCCGAACCTGGCCAAGGAAAAGGACAAGCGCGGCCGCCGCTGAGCCGGCTCAGCCGCGCTGGCGCGCCGCGCGCCGGCGCCGTGCTTCCTTCGGATCGGCCTGCAACGGCCTGAGCAGTTCCACCCGGTCGCCGTCGCGCAGCGGCATCGACGCCTCCGCCGCCACCCCGAACACCGCATAGCCGGCCACCTCGGCATCGTGGCCCAGCGCCGCCGCGCGCACCGCATCGGCCACCGTGGCGCCCGCTTCCAGCGCCAGTGCGCGCTCGAGGAACCGGTGCGGCCAGGCGATCACCACCTGCACGCGCAGCACGTTCATCCGCCGCGGTCGGCCACGCGCACGAAGTCGTCGACCATGCGGTCGGCCAGGCCCTGGAAGCCCAGGGTGAACACCGGCGCCAGCAGCCGCGAATGCGGCTCGAAATCCAGGGTCAACGTGACCTTGCAGGACGACTCGTCCAGCGCATGGAAGGTCCACACCCCGTGCAGCCTGCGGAACGGCCCGTCGCGCAACTGCATGTCGATCCGGTGCGGGCGCTCGAGCCGGTTCTCCGTGGTGAACCAGGTGCTCAGCGAACCCAGGCCCAGGTCCAGCCGCGCCAGCATCCGGGTGTCGTCCTGCTCCAGCACCCGGGCCTGCTCGCACCAGCCGAAGCGCCCCGGGTAGGCAGCGACGTCGTTGACCAGGTCGAACATGCGCGAAGCCGAGTGTTCGACCAGAGCGCTGCGATGGATGCGGGGCATGCGGTGGCGAAGGTGTCCGGGCGCCCGGATTGGGCGACAATGGCGGGATGAACAAGCAACCGGCCCATGATAAGGCAAAGGCCAAGGCGAAGGCCGAGCCGGCCAACCGCACCATCGCCCTGAACAAGCGCGCCCGCCACGAATACCACCTGGTCGACCGGTTCGAGGCCGGCCTCGCCCTGCAGGGCTGGGAAGTGAAGTCGATCCGCGCCGGCCGCGCCAACCTCACCGACGGCTACGCCTACATCGAGGGCGGCGAGATCTACCTGATCGGCGCCCAGATCACCCCGCTGATCCAGGCTTCGACCCACGTCGTCGCCAACGACCGCCGCACCCGCAAGCTGCTGCTGCACCGGCACGAGATCGACAAGCTGGTCGGCCGCGTCGAGCGCGACGGCTACACCCTGGTGCCCACGGCGATGTACTGGAGCAAGAACAAGGTCAAGCTCGAGATCGCCCTGGCCAAGGGCAAGAAGGAACACGACAAGCGCGACACCGCCAGGGAGCGCGACTGGCAGCGCGAGAAGCAGCGCGCGATGCGACGGCACAACAAGGACGCCTGAGGCGGCCTCAGGCGCGACTGGCCCGGCACCGGAGGGTCCTCGAAGCGGGAACGGCAGGGACGGCGCCCGGGCCGGCACGACCGGACATCCCCGCATGAGGCACTATGCCTTCGCTCCCGCGGACCGCATGTGGGCCCAAGGTCCCGTGGCCGCCCCGGCATCGCGCGGACTAAGCTCTGCCGGATTCCCGCCCACAATCGAAAGGCACGGCGTCGACAACGCCGGATCTCCCAGCCAGGAAGACCCAGGATGCATTGCGCGCGGAACCCGACCCTTGCCCGGCCTCGTTTCCTCTGCCTCCTGCTCATCCTCGCCTGCAGCAGCCCGTTCGCGCAGGCACGGGCCGCCGGAACGGACGGCCAGTCCTGCCCGCAGCGCGACGGCGACACCTCGCGGCCGCGCGTCGGCCTGGCCCTGGGCGGTGGCGGCGCGCGCGGCGTGGCCCACATCAGCGTGCTGCGCAAGCTCGAGGAACTGAAGATCCCGGTGGACTGCATCGCCGGCACCAGCATGGGTTCGCTGGTCGGCGGCCTGTACGCGGCCGGCGTGCCGATCGAGGACATGGAAGCGCTGGTCCTGGAAACGGACTGGAAGCGCCTGTTCGACGATTCGATCCCGCGCGAGGAACGCTCCTACCGGCGCAAGCAGGACGACCGCGACGGCGTGGCCACCCTCGGCATCGGCCTGGGCAAGGGCAAGCTCGAGGTCAGCCCGGGCATGCTGCAGGGCGAGCGGATCCTGGCGATGTTCGAACGCAAGACCCTGGCGGTCAGCACGGTCGGCGATTTCGACCGGCTGCCGATCCCGTTCCGCGCCACCGGTACCGACCTCAACACCGGCGAATCGGTCGAGCTGGGCAGCGGCAGCCTGGCCGAGGCGATGCGCGCATCGATGTCGCTGCCGGGCATCTTCCAGCCGGTGCAGATCGACGGCCGGGTGCTGATCGACGGCGGCATCGCCGAGCAGGTGCCGATCGACACCGTGCGCCGGATGGGCGCCGACGTGGTCATCGCCGTCGACGTGGGCACCCCGCTGGCGCCGCTGGACGCCGACGCCAGCATGCTGCAGGTGATCTCGCAGCTGACCGGCATGCTCACCGTGGGCAACACCCGCACCTCGACCGCGCGGCTGGGCGAACACGACGTGCTGATCGTGCCGGAACTGGGCACCGAGGTGACCACCGGCGACTTCGCCAAGGCCAAGGAGGCGCTGCTGATCGGCGCCGAGGCGGCTGAGGCGGCGACCGCAAAGCTGGCCGGCCTGCCGCGCTACCGCGGCGCGGCGCCGGCACCGTTCAAGGCGCCGCCCACGCCGGTGGTGGAGTTCGTCCGGCTGGAGAACGACAGCCGCTACGACGACGAAGTGCTCAAGGCGATCATCGACGTGCCGGTCGGCCGCCCGGTGGATCCCGACGAGCTGGAGGAGGCCACGCTGCGCGCCTACAGCCAGGGCACCTTCGCCAGCGTCACCTACGAGGTGGTCGAGGAGGACGGCCACACCGGCGTGGTGGTCAAGGCGCGCGAGAAACCGCAGGGGCCCAACTACATCCAGGCCGGTTTCCGCCTGGAGACCGACTTCAGTGGCACCTACGAATCCAGCCTGCGCGTGGGCCTGCTGCGCGCACCGGTGACGCCGTATGGCGCCGAGGCGCGGGTGCTGCTGGCGCTGGGCAGCGAACCGGGCCTGCAGGGCGAGTACTACCATCCGTTCGACCCGCAGGCGCGCTGGTACTTCTACAGCCGCCTCGGCATGCAGAACCGCAGCATGC
>CAZBDE010000183.1:0-5997 GCA_964490415.1 uncultured Pseudoxanthomonas sp.
CCGACTCGATCGCGAAGGCATCCTGTTCCTCGCGGGTGAAGCCGTACTTGGCCACGGTGGCCTCGGCGAACACGCCCATCGCCTGGCCGTCGTACGGGCTGGTCAGGCGATGGGCGTGTTCGCCGAGGCGACCGTGGCCAAGTACGGCTTCACCCGCGAGGAACAGGACGCCTTCGCGATCGAGTCGGTCACCCGTTCGCAGGCCGCGCAGGCGTCGGGCGCGTTCGACGGCGAGATCGTCCCGGTCAAGGTCGCCACCCGCAAGGGCGAGGCCGAGTTCGCCAGCGACGAGCAGCCGGGCAAGTCCGACGTCGCCAAGATCCCCACGCTCAAGCCGGCGTTCAAGAAGGACGGCAGCGTCACCGCCGCCAGTTCCTCCTCGATCTCCGACGGCGCCGCCGCCACCGTGCTGCTGTCGGCCGACGAGGCCGCCAGGCGCGGCGTGCAGCCGCTGGCGAGGATCGTCGGCCACGCCACCTTCTCGCACCAGCCGGAGTGGTTCACCACCGCCCCGGTCGGCGCGATCAAGACCCTGCTCGACAAGGTCGGCTGGACGGTCGGCGACGTGGACCTGTTCGAGATCAACGAAGCCTTCGCCGTGGTCGCGATGGCACCGATCAAGGAACTGGGCATCCCCCACGCCAAGGTCAACGTCAACGGCGGCGCCTGCGCGCTGGGGCATCCGATCGGCGCCTCCGGCGCGCGGCTGGTGGTGACCCTGGTCAATGCCCTGCGCACGCGGGGCCTGAAGCGGGGCGTCGCCACGCTGTGCATCGGCGGCGGCGAGGCCACGGCGCTGGCCGTGGAAGTGCTGTAACCGTTTTTCACTACTCTTTTACAAAAGTGACCCAACCGGCGCTTGACAGCCGACTCCGGCTTGTCATCATGTTGCCGGCGCGCAATCGCGCGTTGCCCAACTAACGACGAGGAACATCCAATCATGAGCATCAACAAGCTGCTGATCGCCCTGGCCCTGGGTCTGGCCCTGGCCGCGTGCTCGAAGCAGGAGCAGGCTGCCGACGCCGCCGCCGCCGCTGACGCCGCCGCCGCCGAGGCCCAGGCCGCCGCCGACTCGGCCGCTGCCGCTGGCGCCGCCACCGCCGACGCCGCCCAGGGCGCTGCCGACGCCGCTGCCGCTGCCGCCGACACCGCCGCCGACGCCGCTGCCGCCACCGCTGGCGCCGCCACCGACGCCACCGCCGAAGCTGCCGCTGACACCGCCGAGGCCGCTGCCGACGTCGCCGAGCAGGCCAAGGACGCTGCCGAAGAGGCCAAGGAAGAAGTCAAGCAGTAATCTGCTGACCTTCCGGCTGTACCGGAAAGGCCGTCGGGAAACCGGCGGCCTTTCTTCTTTTCCGGACCACCCGCCCCGGCTGCCGGTTCACGGCGTGCTTCGGCGATTTCCGGCATGCTGCGCGACGCCCCGAGGGGTCTCCCTCCTTTCCGTGAACGGAGTGTCGCCATGAACCGCCTCCTGCCTGCACTGGCTTTCGCAACCGCCACCCTGCTCGTCGCCTGCAACCAGTCCCCCCGCGAAGACGCCGAGCGCGCCGCCGCGGCCGCCCGCGAAGCCGCTGCTGACGCCAGGGAAAGCACCCGCGAGGGCCGAAAGAACCGGAGAGAAGCTGGACGAGGCAGCCGACGCCACCCGCGAGGCGGCAGACCGCGCCGCCGATGCCACCCGCGACGCGACCGCGCGCGCGGCCGACGCCACCGCCGATGCGGCGGAGAAAGCCGCGGACAGCGCCCGCGAAACCGCCGACGAGGCCGAACGCAAGGCCGAGAAGCGCTGACGGCGCTCCCGCTCCGCGCCTGACCGGGCGAGCCGGCGCACTGCCCGGGCCCCTGCCGCGCGGCCCGGCGTGTTGCGCTGCCAGAAGGCGGAGGATGGGCGCTGCCGTATCCTTCGTGGATCCGCACGCCAGGACGCCCATGCCCGCCCTCAGCAGCCAGATCGATCCGCGCTCGGCCGAATTCGCCGCCCATTCGGACCATCACCGCCAGCTTGCCGCCGAACTGAAGCGCCGGCTCCGGCGCGCCGCCGACGGCGGCGGCGAGAAGGCCAGGCAACGCCACACCGAACGCGGCAAGCTGCTGGCCCGCGACCGCATCGATGCGCTGCTCGATCCCGGTTCCCCGTTCCTGGAGATCGCCCCGCTCGCGGCCGAGGAGATGTACGACGGCGCCGCGCCCGCCGCCGGCATGGTCTGCGGCATCGGCCGGGTGATGGGCCAGGAAGTGGTGGTGGTGGCCAACGACGCCACGGTCAAGGGCGGCACCTATTTCCCGATGACGGTGAAGAAGCACCTCCGCGCGCAGGAGATCGCGCGCGAGAACCGCCTGCCCTGCGTCTACCTGGTCGACTCCGGCGGCGCCTTCCTGCCGCTGCAGGACGAGGTGTTCCCGGACCGTGAGCACTTCGGCCGGATCTTCTACAACCAGGCCCGGCTGAGCGCGGAGAACATCCCCCAGGTGGCGGTGGTGATGGGCAGCTGCACCGCCGGCGGCGCCTACGTGCCGGCGATGTGCGACGAGTCGGTGATCGTGCGCGAACAGGGCACGATCTTCCTCGGCGGCCCGCCGCTGGTGAAAGCGGCCACCGGCGAGGTGGTCGATGCCGAGGCGCTCGGCGGCGCCGACGTGCACACAGCTGTCTCCGGCGTGGCCGACCACTACGCCGAGGACGACGCGCATGCGCTGCAGATCGCCCGCGGCATCGTCGGCCATTTCAACCGGAGGAAAGTGGTGGCCCTGGCCACGCGCGAGCCGTGCGAACCGCTGTACCCGGCCAGCGAGCTGTACGGCATCGTCCCGGCCGACACCCGCAGGCCGTTCGACATCCGCGAGGTGATCGCGCGGCTGGTCGACGGCAGCGAGTTCGAGGAGTTCAAGGCGCGCTACGGCAAGACCCTGGTCACCGGCTTCGCCCACCTGCACGGCTACCCGGTCGGGATCGTCGCCAACAACGGCATCCTGTTCGCCGAGAGCGCGCTCAAGGGCGCGCACTTCATCGAGCTGTGCAACCAGCGCGGGATCCCGCTGGTGTTCCTGCAGAACATCACCGGCTTCATGGTCGGCCGCAAGTACGAGAACGCCGGCATCGCCAAGGACGGGGCGAAGATGGTCACCGCGGTGGCCTGCTCGAGCGTGCCCAAGTTCACCGTGGTGATCGGCGGCAGCTTCGGCGCCGGCAACTACGCCATGTGCGGGCGCGCCTACGGCGCGCGCTTCCTGTGGATGTGGCCGAATGCGCGGATCAGCGTGATGGGCGGCGAACAGGCCGCCAGCGTGCTGGCCACGGTACGCCGCGACGGCATCGAGGCCGCCGGCGGCACGTGGAGCGCGGAAGAGGAAGAAGCGTTCAAGGCGCCGGTGCGCGAGCAGTACGAACACCAGGGCAGCCCTTGGTACGCCACCGCGCGGCTGTGGGACGACGGCATCATCGACCCGGCCGATACCCGGCGGGTGCTGGGCCTGGGCCTGTCGGCCTCGCTCAATGCGCCGATCGAGCCGGCGCGCTTCGGCGTGTTCCGGATGTAGCGCGGCGGCGCCCGGCCGCATCGACCTGGAGGGGAACCGATGGATCTGCAACTGACCGGCAAGCGTTGCGTGGTGCTCGGCGGCAGCCGCGGCATCGGCCGGGCGATCGCGCTTGGGCTGGCGGCCGAGGGCGCCGACGTGGCGGTGTGTTCCCGCGCCGGCGATGCGCGCGGCAAGAACGCGCTCAACGAGGTCGAAGCGGCGTTGCAGGCGCACGGACGGCGCGTGCATGCCCGCGCCTGCGACCTGGGCGACGCCGCGGCGCTGGCCGACTTCCTCGATGGCGTGCGCCAGGCCTTCGGCGGCGTGGACGTGCTGGTCCACAACGCCTCGGCACTGGCGCTGGGACCGTCGCTGGCCGATTTCGAGGCCAGCTTCAAGCTGGACGTGCTCGCGGCCGCGCGCGCCTGCGACCAGGTGATCCCGTGGATGAAGGCGGCCGGTGGCGGCAGCATCGTGCTGGTCGCGTCGATCTCCGGGCTCGAGGCCAGCCCGGGACCGGATTTCGGCTATGCCTCGGCCAAGGCCGCGCTGATCGCCTACGCCAAGAAGCTGTCGATCTTCCACGGCCCGGACCGGATCCGCGCCAACGCCATCGCGCCGGGCTCGGTCGAGTTCGAGGGCGGGCTGTGGGACCAGGTGCGGCGCCAGGATCCGCCGCGCTACGAGGCGGTGCGCGGCAGCATCCCGTGGGGCCGGATGGGCACGCCGCAGGAGATCGCCGACGTGGCCGTGTTCCTGGCCTCGCCGCGGGCGCAGTGGGTGACCGGCGCCTGCGTGCCGATCGACGGCGGCCAGCACAAGGGCATGCGCTGAGGCGGTCGCACCGCGCTGGTGGAACCGGAGATTCCCGGCGAGTGAGCGGATCCGCTCCGTGCCGGTTCGCACGGACGCGCGGGTCTGCTAGCGTGCCGGTCCCGCCTCCGCACGCCCCAGGATCCGCATGGCCGTCCACCGCTCCCGTGTCCTTCGCCGGCTTTCCATGAAGGTCCTCGCCGCACCGCTCGCCGCCCTGGTGCTCGCCGCCTGCGCGCAACCGGCGACCGAAGCGCCGCAGGCCGCCGAGACGGACCCGGCGATCGAGGCGAAAGCACCCGTCGGCGCCGTGGCCAGCGGCCGCTATCCCGACCTGTTTGCCGAGGCCGGCTACCCGCGCGCGGAAGTCGAGGCGCGGCTGGAAGCGGCGTTCCAGCAGTTGTTCCACGGCGATGCCAGGGAGCAGGCGGTCTATTACGAAGACGGCCGCAATGCCGACGGCCCGCTGGCCTACATCCACGACGTCAACAGCGGCGACGTGCGTTCGGAGGGCATGTCGTACGGGATGATGATCGCCGTGCAGATGGACAGGAAGCCCGAGTTCGACGCGATCTGGAACTGGGCGATGACCCGCATGTACCAGGACGACCCGGCGCATCCGGCACACGGCTACTTCGCCTGGTCGGTGCGCACCGATGGCGTGGCCAACGACGAGATGCCCGCGCCCGACGGCGAGGAGTACTTCATCACCGCGCTGTACTTCGCCGCCGAGCGCTGGGGCGATGGCGAAGGCCTGTACGACTACCGCGCCCAGGCACAGCGCCTGCTCACCGACGCGTTGCACCGCCAGCGCATCACCGGGCCGACCAGGCGCGGCGAGATGACCGCGGTCAACCTGTTCGACCACGACGCGAAGATGGTGCGCTTCACCCCGGACGAAGCCAACGCCGCGCACACAGACGCGTCCTACCACCTGCCTGCCTTCTACGAGATCTGGGCGCGGGTCGGGCCGGAGGCGGACCGCAGCTTCTGGAAGGAGGCCGCGCAGGTCAGCCGCGATCACTTCGCCCTGGCCGCGCATCCGCAGACCGCGCTCACGCCCGACTACGGCAACTTCGACGGCACGCCCTGGGCGGCGCCGTGGCGGCCGGAAGCGGTCGACTTCCGCTACGACGCCTGGCGCAGCGCGATGAACTGGTCGGTGGACTGGTCGTGGTGGGCGGCCGATCCGCGCCAGGTGGAGATGAGCAACCGGCTGCAGGCGTTCTTCGCCGCGCAGGGCATGGCCGACTACCAGAGCCTGTACACCCTCGACGGCACGCCGCTGGGCGGCGGCCGGACCACCGGCCTGGTGGCGACCAACGCGGTGGCCAGCCTGGCCGCCGACCATCCGCGCCGGCTGGACTTCGTACGCGCGCTGTGGGAGCTCCCGGTGCCGAGCGGCACGCACCGCTACTACGACGGGATGCTGTACATGATGGCCCTGCTCCACTGCAGCGGCGAGTTCCGCGCCTGGCTGCCCGCCGACGCAGCCCCCTTGTAGGAGCTCCCTTCAGGGGCGACGCGAGATGGCCGGAACACCGCCGCATTCAACGCGACCGCTCCGGAGGCTGCGCGTTGAATGCAGTGCCTTCCGACGGAATCGGGTCGCCCCTGAAGGGAGCTCCTACAAGGGCGCTGCGCCGGCATGTGCGGGGGTCA
>CAZBDE010000184.1:0-5979 GCA_964490415.1 uncultured Pseudoxanthomonas sp.
CGTGGATAAGAACGGGAAGGTGGTGAAGTGATTCTGTTGCATATAGCCGGACGTTACCTACAAGCGTAAGAACGACCGTACTAACAAAAACCGAACGACCGAAAAAGAAAATTTGTACCTTTGCACCATTAAACGAATGACAAGACAAATTTCCATATTGCTGATAGTAATGCTTGGTTTCTTTTTGACGCCAACGCTGACCTATGCTTGTGGGACAAGTACTAAAAAAACAGAAAAGTCTTGTTGCGAAAAAGGAGCTTCAAAAGCGGACAAGAAAGACTGTTGTAAACAAGACCATTCACAAAAAGACAAAAACGATGACGGTTGCGGTGGACAGTGCGGAAATTCTTCCTGCCATTGCCCAACTCTAAACATCGCTATCGCACTTCCTTTTGTTTCCGAATTGAAACACAATGTTTTCTTTGCTCAAAAACAAAGCATTCCTTATACAGAAACCTATTTTTCTTCGGGTTTTCTTTCTATTTGGCTACCGCCAAAAATAAGCTAAATTCTTGCTTTGACAGCCATAGTTCTGTCCAATTGAAAGTAAATGTTTGCTTTCACAGTTAATTATTTGCAAGAATTTAAAATTTTCAAAACAATGAAGTCAATAACAAAAATCTTGATGGCAATTACCGTATTGCTATCATTCACAGCGTGTAACGCTCAAATCAAAAACGCCAAAACAGAAACCGTAAAAATTTACGGAAACTGCGATATGTGCAAAAGCACTATCGAAAAAACAGGGAACATTAAAAAAGTAGTCAAAGTAGATTGGAACAAGGACACTAAAACGGCTGTTCTGACTTATGACAGTGCAAAAACAAATCAGGATGAAATCCTGAAACGCATTGCATTATCAGGTTACGACAGCGACAAATTTCTTGCGCCAGATGATGTGTATTCAAAGCTCCCCGAATGTTGCCAATACGAACGTGTAAACAAGACATCTGCAAAAGTAGAGCCATCAAAAATGGAAACACACGACCATTCAAGCCATACGGCAATAACCGAGAAGCAGGAAACGAACCAACTGAAAGCTATTTTTGAAAGCTATTTTGCGGTAAAAGATGCTTTGGTAAAATCGGACGGAAATACAGTTTCCGTTAAAGCAAAAGACTTGCTCAACGCAATCACTTCTGTAAAGAAGGAAACATTGACGGCAGACGAACACACTATTTTGATGAAGGTAATGAAAGACCTTTCGTTTGATGCCGAGCATATTTCAGATACCAAAGATGTAGGGCATCAGCGAGACCATTTTATGAGTTTATCAAAGAATGTATACGAGTTGATAAAGGTTTCTGAATCCGAAACGCCTGTTTACTATCAGCATTGCCCAATGGCAAACGATGGCAAAGGTGCGAATTGGTTAAGCAAAGAAAATGCAATCAAAAACCCTTATTACGGTTCGCAAATGCTGACTTGTGGGAAAACAGTAGAAACAATTAAGTAATCTGAAATGATATGAAAAAATATACTTGCCCCATGCACCCACAGGTACTAAAAGACAAACCGGGAAAATGTCTGCTTTGTGGGATGGATTTAGTTCTGATGGGTGGCTCTCAAAAGCAGTCGCACAGCCACACAGAACATAAGGGTCATACCGATGATCATAGCCACCATTCAGAAAGTGGTTACAACAAACACGAAGGACACCACACAAGCGACTTTATGAAACGCTTTTGGATAAGTTTAATTATTACAGTGCCCATTTTGCTGTTATCTCATATGATACAGGAGTGGTTGGGCTTTAGTTTTACTTTCCCTGGCGATAAATATGTATTGCTGGCGTTGGGTACTGCCATTTATATCTATGGTGGTAAGCCGTTTCTCAAAGGAATGGTTGGTGAAATTAAAGCAAAAGCCATAGGGATGATGACCCTTGTAGCCATAGCAATTTCAGTTGCCTATATCTATTCGGTTGCAGTTGTTTTTGGTTTGCCGGGGATGGATTTCTTTTGGGAATTGGCAACACTTATCGTTATCATGCTTTTGGGGCATTGGCTGGAGATGCGTTCGCAAATGGCGGCTTCAAAGGCTTTACAATCATTGGTTGCTTTATTGCCAAATGCTGTTACTGTTGAACGAGACGGTGAAGCAGTAAACATAAAACTGGAAGAACTGAAAAACGGTGAAACGGTTATCATCAAACCCGGTGAAAAAATTCCTGCCGATGGATTGGTCTTTGAAGGGCTTTCTTATGTAAACGAAAGTATGCTTACGGGCGAAAGTGTTCCTGTAAAAAAAGAAGCGAGCGGAAAAGTAATTGCAGGTGCTATCAATGGCGATGGTGCTTTGAAAATAAAGACAACAGGAGTAGGCAAAGACAGTTATCTCAATAAAGTTATCAATCTGGTACAAGCGGCACAGGAAGCAAAATCCAATACGCAAAACCTTGCCGATAATGTGGCAAAATGGCTGACCATTATTGCAATTCTTGTAGGCGTAGGCACTTTTATATATTGGTTTAGCAGTAGTAGCGATATTGCTTTTGCCTTAGAAAGAATGGTTACGGTAATGGTTACGGCTTGTCCCCACGCTTTGGGTGTGGCTATACCTCTTGTAGTGGCCATTTCTACAACGCTTTCGGCAACCAATGGTTTACTTATCCGTAACCGTACCGCTTTTGAAACCACACGTAAATTATCTACCATCATTTTTGACAAAACAGGAACTCTTACCAAAGGCTCTCACTCTGTAGAAAAGATTATTCCATTAACCGAGAAATATGCTGCCGATGAAATTATCCAGTATGCCGCAGCCATTCAACAAAATTCCGAACACCATATTGCAAAAGGTGTGATGGACACTTTAAAAGAAAAGAACCTTACACTATGGAAGTCTGAAAACTTCAACTATATGCAGGGTATTGGCGTGAAAGGTGTTGTAAACGGAAAAAATGTTGTGGCAGCAGGGCCCAATTATTTCAAAGAGAATAATCTTTCATTGCCTGAAATTCCAAAAGAAATCAATCAAGATGCCGAAACGGTAAATTTTGTTTTGATTGATAATGAAGTAATCGGGATAATCACATTGGCCGATAGTATTCGCGATGGTTCTCAACAGGCAATTGATGAATTAAGAAAAATGAATATCAAATCATTTTTGCTTACGGGTGACAATGAGAAAATCGCTGCTGCAGTAGCCGAAAAATTAGGTATGGATGGTTATCTGGCAAATGTACTGCCTCATAACAAACAGGAAAAAGTAAAAGAGTTTCAAGTCAAAGGCGAAATTGTGGCAATGACAGGCGATGGTGTAAATGACGCACCTGCATTGGCACAGGCAAACGTAGGCATTGCCATTGGTTCGGGTACAGATGTGGCAGCCGAAACCGCAGATATAATTTTGGTAAACAGCGATCCGAAGGATGTGGTAAAACTGATTGCTTTTGGCAAGCGGACTTACAGCAAAATGGTTCAAAATCTTATATGGGCAGTGGGTTATAATGTGGTAGCCATACCACTTGCTGCGGGTATACTCTATCCAAAATTTGTTTTAAGTCCGGCAATGGGTGCTGTATTGATGAGTGTAAGTACGATAGTCGTTGCAATCAACGCAAGTCTGTTGAAATTAAGTAAGAATGTACAATGAAAATATTAAAATGGACATTCAAAAAACTATTTATAAAAGAGTGTTGCTGACAGCAACACTCTTTATGCTAATCATATTCAATCTGTCTGCACAACAAGTTATCCGTTATGACTTGTATGTAAAAGATACGATTGTAAATTTTACGGGAAAAGAAAAAAGAGCGATTGCCGTAAACAGACAAATCCCAATGCCTACATTAACATTTATCGAAGGCGACACCGCGGAAATTTATGTACATAACCAACTAAAAGAAACAACTTCACTGCATTGGCACGGATTGTTTTTGCCCAATAAAGAAGATGGCGTACCCAATCTTACGCAAATGCCTATCAAGCCAAACACAACACATATTTATCGTTTCCCGATTATCCAAAGCGGAACGCATTGGTATCACAGTCATTCAGGATTACAAGAGCAAATCGGTATGTACGGAAATTTTGTGATGCTCAAAAAACAAAGCGACCCGACTTTTAGAAAAGGTATTGACGATTTACCAACCGTTCCCATAGTTTTAAGCGAGTGGACAGATTACAAACCCGAAAATGTTCATCGTATGTTGCATAACGCTTCTGATTGGTTTGCTATCAAAAAAAATGCGACACAAAGCTATGGAGAAGCCATAAAAGCAGGTCATTTTAAAACCAAGCTCAAAAACGAATGGAAGCGGATGTTGGCAATGGATGTAAGCGATGTGTATTATGATAAAATATTGATGAACGGAAGCCCAAACACAGATATAAAAGCCATTGACGGTAAACCCTTGAAAGCAGGCGATAAAGTTCGGCTTCGTATTTCAAACGGTGGTGCATCATCTTATTTTTGGCTTACTTATGCAGGCGGAAAAATTACGGTGGTGGCTAATGACGGCAACGATGTAGAACCCGTAGAAGTTGACAGATTGATTATTGCAGTTTCTGAAACTTACGATATAGTTGTAACTATTCCTGCCGAAAATACAGCCTTTGAATTTTTGGCAACTACCGAAGACCGCACTAATTCAGCCTCTTATTTTATTGGCAATGGCATCAAACAACTCAAATCACCACAGCCAAGATTGAAATATTTTGAAGGAATGAAGATGATGAACGATATGATGAAAATGAATGGGGATTTGGACGATATGGCAATGCAGATGTCATTAAACCAAATGGATATGAATGTAGTAATGTACCCTGAAATTACAGGAAACAGTAAAACAGAGCATTCCAACCATTCAGACAATCAATACAATGCCAATGCACTTTCAGACATTGTTACGTTGAATTATGCAATGCTAAAATCGCCAACCAAAACCAATCTTCCCGAAGATGCACCTGTAAAGGAATTACGTTTGGAGCTTACAGGAAATATGAACCGCTACGTTTGGAGTTTGGACAACAAAGTGGTATCAGAAGCGGATAAAATACTGATTAAGAAAGGCGAAAACGTTCGGCTGATTTTGTACAATAATTCAATGATGCGACACCCGATGCACCTGCACGGACACGATTTCAGGGTATTGAACGGACAAGGCGATTATGCACCGCTCAAAAATGTAATAGACATTATGCCAATGGAAACCGACACATTGGAATTTAATGCCAATATGGAAGGCGATTGGTTTTTTCATTGCCATATTTTGTACCATATGATGAGCGGAATGGGCAGGATTTTTACCTATGAAAATCAAGCACCAAATCCGTTAATTCCAAACCCAAAATTAGCACAACGAAAACTATTTGCCGATGACAGGAAATTTCATTTTATGGCCGAAAATGATTTTGCCACCAATGGCAATGACGGAGAAATGATGTTTCAAAATACACGTTGGAGCATTGGTACAGAATGGCGTTTAGGTTACAACAATATGCACGGCTACGAAACAGAAACACACATCGGACGGTATGTTGGAAAAATGCAATGGTTTATGCCTTTTGTTGGTTTTGATTGGCGTTACAGAAAAATGGGAATTGACGAGCAGGAAAAGAATTTGTTTGGACAAAAAAACACAAAAGACAAAAGGGCTGCCGTTAGTTTAGGTTTTATGTACACTTTGCCAATGTTAGTAAACTTTCAGGCAGAAGTCTATCACGATGGAATTGTCCGTTTGTCATTAATGCGTGAAGACATACCGATTTCTAAAAGAATAAGAGCAGGTTTTATGGTAAACACCGACAAGGAATATATGCTTGAACTTCGCTACATTCTGAACAAAAATATGGGAATAAGAACACACTACGACAGCGATATGGGACTTGGCATCGGACTGACTTTGAACTATTAAAACAACACGGAAACAACGGACAGACAAGAACGCCAGCAGGTAACAGCGGTTTTGCGTCAGGCGTGGCTGACGTGGTAAATTGAACGTTAGTGCTTTTTATTAACTTTGGTGCAAGGCTG
>CAZBDE010000185.1:0-3618 GCA_964490415.1 uncultured Pseudoxanthomonas sp.
TGAGTGCGAAGAACTCCTTGCCGACCTCATCCAGCGACTTCATGTGCTCCGGCCCTTGAAGGGCGTAGAGGTAGTGTCGGCGCTGGATCTCCTGCCAGTCGGCAGGGTCGAGATTCGGATGAGACGTCTGGAAGGCGGTGTACTCCTGCGCGACCTGCTGCTCGGCCCGGACGTTGAGAGCTTCCTGTCGGGCGGCTTCCGCTGCCTGCTGGGCCTGCTCCCCCTGTCCGGTGACGAGAGCCTGGAAGTCCTTGAGCTGCTTCTCCAGCTCGCGGATCTTCTTCGACTCAGGGGTCGTGTACTCGTCATCTTCCTCATCGACCGCTTCGAGGGCCTCTTCGGCCTCCTTGGCGTTCTTCGGAAGTCGTCCGTTCTCCTCAAGGAACTGCCCGAGAGCCGTGTAGATCTCTTCCGGGTTGTCGTTGAGCTTCTGGAGCGCTGTGAAGGCGGCGGTGACTTGGTCGGGGTTGACCCCCTGCTCGTCGAACTGCTTCCACGGACTGTACTTCGCGTTCGTCTTCGTGACGTGCTCGTTGAAGTTCTTCTCGATCTCCAAGAGCTTCGGACGGATGGCCTCGAACTGAAGGCCGAGCTCCTGCCGGATCGGCTCGAACACGGGGTTCAGGCCTGTCGGCTGCGGCTCGGACTGTTCGGTCTCTGGGGAGCTGGTTTCCTGAGTCTCGATCGGCTCGGGTTCTTGGCTCTCAACTTCGTCGACCACTGTCGTCCCTTTCTGCTGTGCCTAATCAGGCCTTGGCTATACCAGGGATCATAACACCACTTCGGCTGTAAATAGCAACTACCCCCAGACCCTCTCGCGAAGAATCTGGGGGTAGTCGACAGCAGGCACTTGTCATTGCCGCCATTAGGCTATCACGTCACGGTGATGGTCTTGTTGGGCGACACGACGCCGTCCACCGTCGCGGTGACCTGAGTCGTCCCGGCTGCGACCTTCGTGACGACGCCCGTCGCTGCTCCGACAGTTGCCTTCGTGGGGTCGGACGAGAGCCAGGCCGCTTCCGTGGTGACGACTCGGGTGGAGCCGTCGTCGTAGGTCGCGGTCGCGACGAGCTGGATGGTGCCGCTCGACAGGCCGTTGGGGCCGGTGACGGCGATGGACTTGACGGGGAACAGACTGCGTCCCGACGTTCGCACGGCGAAGATCAGGTCGTTCCGGGTCATCGCATCCATCTGAGCAGATGTGAGCACTGCCGGAGACTTCGCCAGGATGGCTCGGAGTCGGCTAACACTGGGCTCGACCGGCTTCTGGAGCAGGTGCTTGGGCGCAATGTCATTGTGCAGGTCGACGATAGGCATTGACGCCCTCCTCTTTACTGGACCGGCCCAGGTGCCGGATTCGGGGCCATCATACCAGGCTGATCCTGAGCAGCGTCGGGGTCTTCTCCCGGAAGCACCGGCATACCGCCGCCCATCATCATCTGCTCCATCATCGACTGGCTCAGGAGCATCTTGTGCATCTCGACGTGCTTGTCGAACTCGGCCTTTACAGGGTCAGGCAGCGTCTCGTACTCCTGGCCCATGCGGTAGCGGTTGTGGACGTCGATGTGGATCTCGTGCATGTCGAAGTCGTCGGCAGGGACCATCGGGGGCACCTGCTCCTGGATCATCTGCGCGATCTCGGGATTCTGCATGATCGACTCAGGGGTAATCTCCTGGGGAGCCCCTGTCATCGGGTCTACCTCGGCCTCGGGGTCCATCGCTGCCGTGGAGTTGAGCTCCTGGGCCATCGGGCCGATGATCTCCATGACGTTCTGCTGCTGATGCTGCTGAAGAATCTGCTGGCCCTCGGGCGTCGCCAGGGCCTTGATCTTCATGTTCTCTCGCTGGGCCTTCTTCTCGGCCACGGAGACGGTGTCGAGCACCTTCTGAGCGCCACCCACCTCCAGGAGTCGGAGCGCCTGATTGGGGTCCTGAAGGATGCCGACAGAGAACATGTCCATGACGGCTGCCCGCTTCGCGGCCATGCTCTGCCCGATGCTCGATCCGGGCTCGACTCGAACGTCGGTCGCGCCGACGATGTCCGCACCCGACAGGAGGGCGGTGTCGTAGGCCCCGTCCGTTCCGATGACCTTGATCTTGCGCTGAACGTCGACGAACTGCTGGAAGAGCACGAGGGTCTGTCGTGCGATGCGCTCGAAGCCGTCCTCGATGTTCTGGTACTGCGGAGTCAGGAAGGAGTCGTCGGACTCCTTCAAGAACGCGAGTGCCGTACCGGCTGTCACCCCTGTCGGAGTCTGTCCCTTCGAGACCTCGTGCTGGCCCGACAGGTCCTCGAAGTCCTGCACGATGCGGTCGAGCTGGGCCGTGACGTACTCGGGGAGCGGCTGGAGCGGCAGTGGCTCAGGCTTCTGAGTACCCGGCCTGTAAAGGATGATCTGCCCAGGCTCGTTGGTCATCCGGCCAGGGATGATCGAGTTCTGCTGTGCGAGGAGCTGAGGAGCCCCCATGCGCTTCGCAGAGACGCCGATCTGCGTGCGGACGTCGTTGAACTCCTTCTGTAGCTCGACGAGGTCGACGAGCGGTGAGTCCGCGAAGAAGGTGTCGTTGCTCAGATGCTCGAACTTCGTGTACGGGTACTCGTTGTGGTCATAGGGCATACCATCTGTAAAGGCCCCCACGAGAATGTCTTCGACGAGGACGAGAAGACCGCCGTTCGGCAGGGCAGGGGTCGTCCCCGGCTTGACCCAGACCTCCAGGATGACGACGCTGTCGAGCTCGCTCTTCGGCGTGTCGCTGAGGTTGAAGTAGGCGTCGTCAAGGAGCGTGTTCGCGCTGATCTGAGAGGCCTTGACCTTCGTGCCTTCGAGCTCCTGGCCGTAGAACTGACGGCACCACTCCAAGGTCTTGACCTGAGCCTGGATGACGTAGGGCTGATCGTCGAGCTCGCGCTCACGGAGGTCGGGCACGAACATGTGGAACGGTGTGACCGATCGGTACATGATGTCGCCAGGCTGGCCGCTCACTGGGTCGGTGACGGTCGGGTCCCACCACTCCTTGATGAAGCCGTTTCCGGTGACGCACATCCACCAGATCGCACGGCTGTACTCGCGACGAAGACGACGCTTCGACGTGTAGCTCTGCCATACCTGCTCAGCGGCGTAGGCAGCCCGGATGTCCTCCTCCTCGGCTGTCGAGGGTACTGCCGACACGACAGGGAGGGTGCTCAGGAACTTCGACTGCTCGGTGCGGACGAACGACCTGATGCGGTTCACCGTGCGGCGAGCGACGTAGGGCGGCGCTGCCTTGGTCTTGAACTTGCCGGAGAGTGAGTCGGGGAGGCGCTTGTTGAGAATGTCGAGCCACTGGTGACCGAAGACGAACGCCATGTTGAGATACCACTGGCGCTGCTTCTGCGTCTTGGCCGTCTTGCAGCGCGTGAACTCGTCGAGAGCCCACTTGATGAGCTTCTTGCCGTCCTCGGACTCGCGGAAGGCATAGAGGTCGAAACCGGCCTCTTCCGGGGCAGAGACGACAGACGGCGTCCCCACCTTGGCGACGTCAGAGACCGCTGCCGGGGAAGATGTCGTCGAGGGCTGCTGACTCGTAGCCATTCAGGCTCTCCTCCATGTCGTCCACAGCGTTCTGACGCTGGGCAAT
>CAZBDE010000185.1:3718-5936 GCA_964490415.1 uncultured Pseudoxanthomonas sp.
CGATCAAGAGTATCGACAACCCTGTAAAGATCTCCACCGATGGTCTCCCTCAGTCCGTCCAGTTTCCCGGTGATGTAGGCGTTCTGGAGCGCTTCTTCTGCGGCCCCTCCGCTGATGATGCCGAGCTCGGACGCCATCTCTCGCACCGTGTCAGCCGACAGGTAGATGCGTCCGATCTTGCGTCCCTGGAAGTCGATGTCACGCCCCGTGTCGATGAACGGCCCGACCGCACTCGAAGTGATGTAGTCGACTGCGGGCTGGAGTGCCGGAGCATCCACCACTGTAAAGCGTCCCATTACCAAACCCTCTCGTCTTCGTACAAGTCCCGAGTATCCCACGTTTCGTTCGTGAACACCACTCCGGGGTCGTCCTTCAGCTTCTCCATCATCTGCGTGAAGGTGAGATGGATCGGATTGCCGGTCGTGGTCTCGTCGATCAGGGGCCTGAGATCAGGCATCAACGTGGAGAAGTACTTGGCGCTGTCGAAGCAATGGTCATCCCTCTTGTGGACCTCTTCCTTCTTGTTGAGGTCGTACGCCTTCTTGTCGCTCTCGTAGCTCGCCCAGCGCAGCCGTGTGAGCTCTCGGATGAGGTTCTTGCAGTTGGGCGAGATCATCCACGTCGGGCGGTCCCGGCCCCAGCCGGTGAGGTTCTGGATGGCAAGGTACTGCTGCATCTTCTCGATGCCGATCATCGGGTCCTTGGGGATGCCCTCGGTGCCGATGTAGATGCCGCGCCTGGCGTACTCGCTGATAACGCTCGTGCCAGTGTTCATCTGGGTCTGGTTGCCAGCCGGGTCACCGACACGGACCTCTGGCTGCTTGCCGAAAGCCGCCTCGCGACCGTGAATGATCCGAGCCCACTCGTCTGTCGTGGTCTGTCCGCTGTAGGCCTCCGCGAAGGTGTAGATGCGCCCGTCCGGCGCAACAGCGTGCCACAGCCAGGCTGTCGGGTTGTTCCAGCCGAAGTCGACAGAGGAGTACCACGCCCAGGACCGGAACTGATGGTACTGAAGCGGCTCTTCGAGGACGTGCGTCTTCTTCGAGAAGTTCGGGAAGACGAGGCCGCTCTTGGCGACGAACGCACCCTCCTCGCGAATGTGCCGCTCGGCCTCATCCATCGCGAGGTAATACTTGCCACGCTCCTGCTCGTCGGCCTGTAGGTAGGGGTTATCGCTCTGTCGGAGTTGGAAGCACTCGACATAGTCGATCTCGCCGTTCTCCCACGGTTCCCAGATGTAATCGTAAGTCCAGCCCATGCCTCCGACAGCCGTGGCGGCGATGACCCAAAAACCGTTGAAGTCGACGAGACGCATCATGTTCTCGTTGAAGACCGGGAGCGGCGGGATCTCGTCGAAGAAGACGAAGTGCAGCGGCACGCCGCCGTGCTTGTCGAGATCCATGCCATGAGTGAGGAACTGGATCGTCGAGCCGTTGCGGAAGGTGAATGTCAGCGTCCGGTGATCCCAGGAGTCGTTGAAGGACCCATTCACAAGGTCGCTCGTGGCGCACCAGCGCTTGAGCTTGGGCAGGATGATGTCCTCGACGCCCTTGACGATGTCAACGACCACGAAACGTCCTCGGATCGCGCCATTGCCCCAGGCCTCAGGACGCTTCAGAAAGGGGTGGGTGTCGGTGCACCACCAGATCGCCTCCATGACCTCCGCATCTGACTTGCCAGCTCGGTTGGCCCCTGCGATATACCTGCCCAGGCAAGGCGAGGCGTGGAAGGCCTCCTGCTTGGGGTACGGCGTGTAGGTCAGGCGGTTGCCGCGACGAATAGGCGCATCGAGCTCTCCCAGGGCGAACTCCAGGAGCCCGACAAGGGAGTTGTCTTCTCCAGGCTTCTTAGCCACTGTAAAGACCTCCTAGGCCGTCGAGCTGTCTACCGCTCCGAGCCTCACGAGGCACTGGATGATCGACGGAGTGATGGCCGTCGAGCTCGCTCGGGAGCCGGTGATGGTCAACCCCGACAGGAGCAGCTCGCTGTCGGAGCCGTCGTGCTTGTGATTGCCTGACGCCGCCTGGGTGCTTTTCGGGCCGAGGGTGTGGTGCAGCGACTCCGCACGAACGTCCGTATCGGCGTTCTTGTGCAGATCCTCGACCTCCTTGGCCGAGAGCTCTCCCTGGAACTCAGGCAAGGCCCGCAGCCTTCCAGGACTTCGGCCCGACGATGCCATCGGCGGTGAGCTTGTTCTTCTTCTGCCACGCCTTCGTGT
>CAZBDE010000186.1:0-5912 GCA_964490415.1 uncultured Pseudoxanthomonas sp.
GGTCGCCGTGCGGGTGGTACTTGCCGATGACGTCGCCGACGATTCGCGCCGACTTGTAGTAGGGCTTGTTGCTGTGCGCGCCGAGTTCGTTCATCGCGAAGAGTACCCGGCGGTGGACGGGCTTGAGGCCGTCGCGGATGTCGGGGAGCGCGCGTCCCACGATCACGCTCATGGCGTAGTCGAGGTAGCTGCGGCGCATTTCGTCTTCGAGGTTGACCGGGATGATTTCTTTGGCGAGATCGGTCATTCAGGACGCTTCGGTTGAGGCGGATCGGCGCCCGCGCCAGGATGGCGGCTGCGAACGGTGCGGAGCCGGCGGATTGTAGCACAAGACGCCACTCGATACGCCACCATTCCATGCAGAAACAAGCACTTGCGCGTCCCGGCAGCGTGGGGAAACCACCTCCGGACCCCGCATCAAGGGCAGGTCACGCAGGACTTCCCTTCGTCCGGAAACTGTGTATACACTGTATGCACAGTATGTACAGCGGCCTACACATCTCGCAGACGGACGCCCGTCCGATGTACCTCCAGATCGTGGAGCAGGTCCGGGCGCGCATCGCCGCCGGCGACTGGCCGGCCGGCAAGGAGCTGCCATCGATCCGGGCACTGGCGGCCGGGCTCAGCGTCAGCGTGATCACCGTCAAGCGCGCCTACCTGGACCTGGAGTCCGAGGGCGTGATCGTCACCCGCCACGGCAAGGGTTCGTTCGTGGCCGAGGCCGGCAACCTGGCCGGCGAGATCCAGAACCAGCAGCTGGACGAGTACTTGGACTCCGCCGCCGGGATCGCCCTGCAGCTTGGCCTGTCCCCCGAAGAACTGATGGCGCGCCTGCGCCGCGCGCAAGGAAAGCTGGAATCGAAATGACTGCGACCAGGCACATCGAGATGCGCGGCGTCACCAAGGCGTTCCGCTTCTTCACCCTGCGCGACCTCTGGCTGGATCTCGAGCCCGGGCAGGTGCTCGGCTTCGTCGGCCCCAACGGCGCCGGCAAGAGCACCACCATCCGCATGGCCATGGGCATGCTGGCCCCCGACGCCGGCGAGATCCGCGTGCTGGGCTGCCCCATGCCCGAGGCCCAGGCCGTGGCCAAGCGCGACATCGGCTACGTCTCGGCGGACATGCGCCTGATGCCCAACGCCACGCTGGGCTGGCACATGCGACTGGTGTCCTCGATCTACCCGGACTGGGACGCGGGCTACGCCGCCACGCTGGCCAGGCGCTTCAACCTGCGCCCTGAGCAGGCGACGCGCAGCCTCTCGCACGGCGAGCAGATCAAGGCCGCGCTGCTGCTGGCGCTGGCGCGCCGCCCGCGCCTGCTCATCCTCGACGAGCCCACCACCGGCCTGGATCCGGTGGCGCGGCACGAGCTGCTGGCCGAGTTCATGGACGTGCTGCGCGACGAACGCCGCTCCATCCTCTTTTCCTCGCACAACACCGTCGACGTGGAACGCATCTCCGACCGCATCACCTTCCTCGACCGCGGCCGGGTCGTGGACAGCGGCGACAAGGAGGAATTCCTGGAGCGCTGGCGCCGGATCGAGGTACAGCTGCCGCCGGGCGCCGCGCTGCCCGGGCTGCCCGACATCGTCGACCGCGCCTCCGACGGCCACTTCCATACCCTGACCACCAACCGCTTCGACGAACGGCAACTGGCGCTACTGGGCCCGGCGGTGCGCAAGGTGCAGCGCATGAGCCTGGAGGAGATCTTCGTCGCCAACGTCATGCACCACCGGGAGGCCCGCGGCCAATGAGTCCTGTCGTTATTCGCAAGCTCGTCGCCAAGGAGCTGTACCTCAACCGCTGGATGATGGCGGGCACCGCCGTGGCCGCCACGCTCGCCGCCTTCGCCTGCGCCTTCGGCGCGACCGCCTTCAACGTGGGCGCGCTGGCCTGGATGACCGCGATCATCGCCTGCGGCGTCATGCTCGCCCTCTACGGCGTCGCCCAGGAGCGCAAGGAGCAGTCGCTGCAGTTCGTGCTGAGCCTGCCGGTCTCCATCCGCGGCTACGTGTTCGCCAAGACCGCCGGCCTGTTGCTGAGCTACATGGTGCCGTGGCTGGTGGCCACGGCGGCGGCCATCGCCCTGGTGCTGCTGTCGCCGGGCGTGCCCGATGGTCTGCTGCCCTACGTGGTCGTGCTGTCCGGCTTCCTGCTCGCCAACTTCGCGGTGGTGCTGTGCGCCGCGCTGCACGCGCGTTCCGAGGCCGCCATGGTCGCGGTGATCATCCTGACCAACATGGCGGTGAGCGTGTTCATGTTCGTCGTCGGCGCCCTGCCGGGAATCAGGGACCACCTGTCCGGCCCGGTCCCGGTCTGGAACAGCACCATCCTCAACGTCCTGCTCGTCGAACTCCTGGTTCTCGCCATCGCGGTGACGCTGCCGCTGGCCACGGCCACACGCCGCCGCGACTTCATCTGAGGGGCCTCGCCCATGCGACACGCCGACCCACAACGCCTGCATGCGCTGGACGCGGTGCGCGGCTTCGCACTCCTGCTTGGCGTGGCCTTCCATGCCGCGCTGTCGTTCATGCCCGGATGGCCGCCCGGCATCTGGGCCATGGTCGACAACTCGCCCAGCCCCTTCCTCGCCGACGCCGCCTTCGTCGCGCACATCTTCCGCATGTCGCTGTTCTTCCTGCTCGCCGGCTTCTTCGCCCGCCTCCTGCACCAGCGGCTGGGCACCGGCGGATTCTGGAAGAACCGGCTGCTGCGCATCGCCGTTCCGCTGGTGATCGGCTGGGTGGTGCTGTATCCGCTGATCGTGTGGATCTGGATCGCGGGCGTCACCAAGTCCTTCGGCGGCAACCCGCCGCCGATGCCGGAGATGCCGAAGACCTTCGGCGCCTTCCCGCTGGCGCACCTGTGGTTCCTGTACCAGCTGCTGCAGCTCTATGCGATCACGCTGCTGGTCCGTGCCGTGGCCGTGCGCATCGATCGCTCGCGCAGGCTGCGCGGTATCGTGGACACGCTGGTCTCGGGCGTGCTCCGGGTGCCGCTGGCGGTGCTGCTGCTCGGCATCCCGGTGGCGCTGGCGCTGATGTCGCTGCCGGCGTGGTTCTACTGGTCGGGCATCCCCGCACCGGACCAGACCGTGGTCCCGCAACCTGCGCCGCTGGTGGGTTATGGCGTGGCCTTCGGCTTCGGCTGGCTGGTGCACCGCTCGCGCGATGCGCTGGCCTCGATCGCCAGGCACTGGCTGCCGAACCTGCTGGCGGGTGCGCTGGCCGCGGCCTGGCTGCTGGCGAGCCTGCGTGCGTCGCCGCCGATGGCACCGCCCGGGTTCCCGGCCAATCCGTTCGACCTCGTCGACGGCGCCACGCTCACCCAGTCCGGCTTCGCGGTGATGTCCGGCGTGGCCGCGTGGGGCCTGGCGATGGGCATCACCGGCGCCGCGCTGCGCTTCCTGTCCGGCCCCAGTCCGCTGCGCCGCTACGTCGCCGACGCGTCGTACTGGGTGTATCTGGCGCACCTGCCGGTGGTCGCGGCGCTGCAGGTCGGGGTCGGCCATTGGCAGCTGCCCTGGGGCGTCAAATACCCGTTCGTCCTGGCGACGAGCCTGGCCGTGCTGTTCGCCAGCTACCACTGGCTGGTGCGGCCGACGGTCGTCGGCCAGTTGCTCAACGGCCGCAGGTATCCGCGCGGCAGGTCCGCCGGCGCGCAGCCCGGTCCGCCCTCGCCGGCGCCGGTGCCGCCATCCCGCGGCGGCGGTTCGCCGGTCGCGGAACTGCGCGGCATCACCAAGACCTTCGGGCGCGTCACCGCGCTGGACGGCATCGATATCCAGGTGCGCGGCGGCGAACTGCTGGCCGTGCTCGGGCCCAACGGCGCGGGCAAGTCCACGGCCATCTCGCTGTGGCTGGGCCTGATCGAGGCCGACCGCGGCGAAGCCACCTTGCTCGGCGGCGACCCGCGGGATACCGCCCGCCGCCAGGGCCTGGGCGCGATGATGCAGGACGTGGAACTGCCGAAGGAGCTGAGCGCGCACGAACTGGTGCGGCTGGCCTCCAGCTATTACGCCGATCCACTGCCGCTGGAGAAGACGCTGCATCGTGCCGGCATCGCCGCCTTCGCCGGCCGGCCCTACGGCAAGCTCTCCGGCGGGCAGAAGCGGCTGGTCCAGTTCGCCGTGGCCATCTGCGGGCAGCCGCGCGTGCTGTTCCTCGACGAGCCCACGGTGGGCCTGGATGTGCAGGCGCGGCAGGCGCTGTGGGCCAGCATCCGCGGCCTGCTCTCGGGCGGATGCTCCATCGTGCTCACCACCCATTACCTGGAGGAAGCCGAGGCCCTGGCCGACCGCGTCGCGGTGATCGCCCGCGGCCGGGTGGTCGCCACCGGCAGCGTCGACGACATGCGCGCGCTGGTGGCGCAGCACCGGATCAGCTGCGAGTCGCGGCTCAGCGCCACCGAAGTCGGCGCCTGGCCCGGGGTGCTCGACGCGCGCCTGGAACGCGACCGCCTGCACCTCACCGCCAGCGACGCCGAGACCGTGGTCCGCCGCCTGCTCGCCGAGGATCCCACCCTCGCCCGGCTGGAGGTGCGCCAGGCCGGGCTAGACGAAGCATTCAACGAACTCACCCGGGAGGCCGCATGAACGCCGACGCCCTGCACGACCCTGCCCTCGCCGGCCCGCCTCCGCGCCGGCTCATGGCCGCGTACCTCGAGGAGACCCGCTGCGAGGCGCTGCGGCTGCTGCGCAACCCCGGCCTGGCCTTCCCGGTGCTGGTCATGCCGGTGGCGCTGTACGCGCTCATCGCGCTGGTGGTGACCGCCGAGGCCACGGCCAAGGACCCCATCGTCGGCGTGTTCCTGTTCGCGGCATTCTCGGTGATGGCGATCAGCATGCCGGCGCTGTTCGGCATCGGCACCTCGCTGGCGATGGAGCGCGAGATGGGCCTGCTGCGGTTGAAGCGCGCCCAGCCCGTGCCGGCCGGATCCTGGCTGGTGGCGAAGATCGCCTGCGGGCTCGCCTTCGGCGCCATCGCCTACCTGCCGATCCTGGCCGTGGCGCTGGCGGCCGGCCGCCTGCCGCTGGAACCGGCGCGCATCGCCGCCATGAGCGCGACGCTCCTGGCCTGCGCCATCCCCTTCTGCGCGATGGGGCTGATGATCGGCACGCTGTTCCGCGGCAGCTCCGCGCCGGGCTACGCCAACCTGGTCTACCTGCCGGGCTGCTACCTCTCGGGGATGTTCTTCCCGCTGCCGCAGTCGATGCACTGGCAGGTGCCGCTGTGGCCGCAGTTCCACGCCACCCAGCTGGCCATGCATGCCGGCGGCGTCGAGAAGCTGCAGTTCGTGCCGGTGCTGGTGGCCGCGGGCGGCGCGGTGGGGTTCACCGTGCTGTTCAGCGCGGTCGCGATCTGGCGGCTGGCGCGCAAGGGCTGAGGTTCAAAAAAGGGGACGGAGGCAATTAAGCGTGCTTAATTGCCTCCGTCCCCTTTTTTGAACAGCGCGCGCATCTTCGCCGTATCGGGGCGTTCGACCACGCCCTTCTCGGTGACGATGGCGTCGATCAGGCCGGCCGGAGTGACGTCGAAGACCGGGTTCCAGGCGGCGATGCCGTCGGCCACGGTGCGCACGCCGCCGACGCCATGCAGTTCGCCGGGATCGCGCTGTTCGATTTCGATGGCGTCGCCGTCTGAGGTATCGAGGTCGACCGTCGAGGACGGGGCCACGACCATGAACTTCACGCCGTGGTGGCGCGCGGCGATGGCGAGCTGGTAGGTGCCGATCTTGTTGGCGGTGTCGCCGTTGGCGCAGATGCGGTCTGCGCCGACCACGACCCACTGCACGGCGCCGGTCTTCATCAGGTGCGAAGCGGCGGAGTCGGCGATCAGGGTCGCGTCGATGCCGTCCTGCTGCAGTTCCCACACGGTCAGGCGGGCGCCCTGCAGCCAGGGACGGGTCTCGCC
>CAZBDE010000187.1:0-5903 GCA_964490415.1 uncultured Pseudoxanthomonas sp.
ACACCTTGAGCCGGCCCTTCGCCACCGGGTGCTGGATCGCGTGGTACAGGGTGGACGCGGTGTACAGCAGCAGCAGGGCCACGCCGAACACGATGGCGCCGGCCAGCTGCCAGCCGTCGCCGTAGATCGCGGCGAGGGTGATCAGCACCGCGCCACCGGCCAGCGCGGCGGCGGCGCCGACGCCATGGGTCAGGGCGTTGGCGATTTCGTCGCGCACGTGGTGCGCGGCGTCTCGGGTGGGGGATGGGGCGGCCGGCATGTGCTGCAACTTACTGCATGGCCGCGGCGCATGCACCTGTACGCGGCGCGGCCCGAACGGATGGAGGCCGCCGGTTCATCCATCCGGACCGCGACGTTGCCGTGGGCGCCGCCCGCGCCTGCAGCGGCTCAGTCGACCACCATGCTGTGCGCGTGTTCGCGGGTGGCGCTGAAGCGCACGTCGGGCGCCCGCTCCTGCGCCAGCTGCAGGTTGACCCGGGTCGGGGCCAGGTAGACCAGCTCGCCGGCGGCGTCGATCGCCAGGTTCAACGCGTTCTTCTCGCGGAACTCCTCCAGCTTCTTCGCGTCGCCGCACTGGATCCAGCGCGCGGTGGCCACGCCGACCGGTTCGAAGGTCGCGTCCACGCCGTATTCGTCCTTGAGCCGGTAGGCGACCACGTCGAACTGCAGCACCCCCACCGCGCCCAGGATCAGGTCGTTGCTCATCAGCGGGCGGAAGAACTGGGTCGCGCCTTCCTCGGACAGCTGGGCCAGGCCCTTCTGCAGCTGCTTGAGCTTGAGCGGATCGCGCAGGCGCGCGCGGCGGAACAGCTCGGGCGCGAAGTTGGGGATGCCGGTGAACGACAGCGACTCGCCCTCGGTGAAGGTGTCGCCGATGGAGATGGTGCCGTGGTTGTGGATGCCGATCACGTCGCCCGGGAACGCCTCGGCGGCGAGCTCGCGGTCGCTGGCCATGAAGGTCAGCGCGTTGGCCAGCTTCACTTCCTTGCCGGTGCGCACGTGGAAGGCCTTCATGCCCGCGGCGAACTGCCCAGAGCACACCCGCATGAACGCGACCCGGTCGCGGTGCAGCGGGTCCATGTTCGCCTGGATCTTGAACACGAAGCCGGTCAGCCTGCCCTCCTGCGGCGCGACCTCGCGCCCGGTGGTGGCGCGCGGCTGCGGCGACGGCGCGTGCTCGACGAAGAAGTCCAGCAGCGGCTGCACGCCGAAGTTGTTCACGCCCGAGCCGAAGAACACCGGGGTCTGCTCGCCGCGCAGGTAGGCGTCCTTGTCGAACGGATGGCTGGCGCCCTGCACCAGCTCCAGTTCCTCGCGCAGCTGGGCCAGCATCGGCGCGCCGATCTTCTCCTCCAGCCCCGGTGCGTCGAGCGAAGCGAAGATGGTCGAGTCCTGGCGGGTGAAGTTGCGGCCCGGCTCGTACAGGTGGACCTCGCCGGTCACCAGGTGCACGACGCCCTTCAGCCGCTGGCCCATGCCGATCGGCCAGGTCACCGGCGCGCACTGGATGCCGAGCACGGTCTCGACCTCGTCGAGCAGGTCGACCGGGTCCTTGCCTTCGCGGTCGAGCTTGTTGACGAAAGTCATGATCGGCGTGTCACGCAGGCGGCACACCTCCATCAGCTTGATCGTGCGCTCCTCCACGCCCTTGGCCACGTCGATCACCATCAGCGCCGAGTCCACCGCGGTGAGCACGCGGTAGGTGTCCTCGCCGAAGTCGGCGTGGCCGGGGGTGTCGAGCAGGTTGACGATGCGGCCCTCGTAGGGGAACTGCATCACCGAGGAGGTCACCGAGATGCCGCGCTCCTTCTCCAACGCCATCCAGTCCGAGGTCGCGTGGCGCGCAGCCTTGCGGCCCTTGACCGAGCCGGCCATCTGGATCGCCCCGCCGAACAGCAGCAGCTTCTCGGTCAGGGTGGTCTTGCCGGCGTCGGGGTGCGAGATGATCGCGAAGGTGCGCCGGCGCGCGGCTTCGGTGGAGACTTCGGGCATGGGGGCGGGCGCCGCGGGGGCGCGCTGTCGGGTGGGAAGCCGGCGATTATACGGCCCCGCCCCGGCCGCCCCGTAGAGCGGGGCAGCACCGTTCGGGAAGGGGGCCCGCGCCCGCTCGGGAACAGGGCTGGCAGCGCCGTTCGAGGACGGGTCAGCGGCCGTTCGCCGGGCGCGCGGCCGGCACCGTCGTGTCGCGGGCGAACTTCAGCTCGCCCAGCGCGCCGAACATGCGCACCGGGATCGCCTCCAGGCGCATGCCGGCGTTGACCTGGACCACGAAGTGCAGGTGCGGCGCGGTGCTGAAGCCGGTGTTGCCGGACAGGCCGATGGGCTGTCCCTGGCGGACGACCTGGCCGACCCGCACCTGCACGCCTTCCGGCTGCAGGTGCGCGTACAGCGCCATCGTGCCGTCGTCGTGCAGGATCCGGATGTAGTTGGCGCGGCCGCCGTCGCGCTCGCGGTCCAGGCCGGCGCGCTCGAAGTCCGATTCCACCTGCAGCACCGTGCCGCCGCGCGCGGCCAGCACCGGCGTGCCCTCGGGCACGGCGAAATCCAGCGCATAGAAGTTCTGCGCGTCGTTGTGGCTGAAGCGGCCGCCGAAGCCCTGGTCCACGCGCACCCGGCCGTACTCGAACGGCACCCGGTACTCGAAGTCGAACGGCCGCGCGCGCGGATCGCCCGGCAGCTGTTCGAGCACCACCTCGAAGGCGTTGGGCAGGCGCGGATCGAGCGCGTACACGCGCGCCACCACCGCGCTGCCGCCGGCGCCCACCACGCTGCGCGCCGGCAGCGCCGGCACCGGCTTGACGTTCTCGGCGCGGCGCAACGAGACCTCCACCTGCACCGGCCCCGGCGCGCGGTTCTCGGCGATGACCTCGTAGTGGCTGCCGCGGTCCTGCAGGCGCAGCGCGACCGGGTCGGACGGCGCGCGGCGGAAGCTGCCGGTGCGCACATCCCCGGCGGTGTGTGCCGGCGGCCTGTCGGCGTACGCCGGCGTGCCCTGCGCATCCTTCCAGCGCCAGAAGCGCGAGGCCTCGGCCGGCGCCGCCGCCGCGAGCGCCAGCGCGGCGACCAGGCACCCTGCCGCGCGCGCGCGCTCCATCAGCGGCAGGCCGGCGCCAGCTGCAGGCGCCGCGCGATCCGGCCCAGGTCGAAGGCCGCCACCGCATTGTCCGCATGCAGGGCGAACAGCGCCCCGTGCGGGAACCGGGGCGTCGCCGCGGCCTGCAGCGCCACGCCGTCGGTGAGCGCGGTGCGCCGGCCGCTGAAGCTGCCCGCCGGCGCCAGCGTGCTCCGCTCGAACAGACGGAACCGGGTCGGGTCGGTCTGGTCGGCGGCGATCCAGTAGCCCGCATCGGCGCCGCAGCTCCACAGCACCACGCCCTCGGCGTCGTTCTCGAATGGCGGCAGGCTGCGGCCCAGGAACTGCCCGCCCAGCGAGTATTCGCGCAGGGTCGAGCCGACCCGCTTGTCCTCGTCGGCGACCAGCAGGCGCCCATGCACCGGGTCGCCGGCGAGCGATTCGACCATGCGCAGCGCGCCGGCGTCGCCGGTGTCGCCGAACGCCCCCAGGTAATGCGCCTGCAGGCGGCCGTCGGCGTCCACCGCGACCTGGTAGCGCTTGACCCGCTCGGCCAGGCGCTCCCTCGGCGGCAGCGTCGCGGTGTCGAAGTCGGCCATGAAGCTGTCGGTGACGTAGGCGGTGACCGCCCCCTCTGTGGAGGTGTCCAGCCAGATGCCGTAGGGCAGCTGCAGTTCGCCGGCGCCGAACTCGCCGACCACGGCGAAGTCGGGCAGGTGCAGCACCTGCACGCGGCGGCCGTCGCGCTCGACCACGAACAGCAGGTCGCCGGACACGGCCACGCCGTTCGGCCGGCGGTACTGGCCCGGACCGGCGCCGGGGCCGCCGGAGCTGCCGATGCGCACGCCGCTGTCGCCGTCGAACAGCACCAGGCGTTCGCTCCGCTTGGCCGTGGCCACCAGCCAGGGGCGGCCGTCGGCCGCGGTCCAGGCCGCGAGCGAGTCCAGCTCCTCGCCGGCCATCGGCGCGGAAATCCAGGTTTCGGGGACCACCGCCGCCGCGGGGGGCGCGGCGCCGGCGGTTGCGGCGAGGGCGAGGCCGGCCGCGCACGACAGCACGCGGGTGCGCAGGCCGCGCAGGAAGGGGGGGAGGCGAAGCATGGCGTGATTATCGGCGCGGAGGCGGCGGATGCGGAAGCCGGGTGGTCATCGCTCCATCCGGATGAAAGGATTGACATGGCCATGGGCGGGTGGCACTCTGCCCGGGCCATCGAGACCGGCGGAGGGACAGGCCCTTTGATGCCGGGGCAGCCAGCGGGCGCGCAAGCGCTCGCGTTGGTGCCAAATCCTGCGGGGACCCCAGCGGTCCGCCGGAAGATGGTTCGTACCGTGCCACGCACGGCGAACGCGGGCCCCGCGAAGGCTCGATGGCGGTTTTCCTCCCGGAACGCGCCATGAGCTTCGTGAACACCATCCTGCAGCCAGAACTCCCCGATCCCTGTACGGCCACGCCATCCCCCGGCGAAGCCGCGCCGCCTGTGTTGCGCGGCGAGATCGCGGTGGCGTTGCCGATGCGCCACGCCGGCGTGCGCCAGGTCGTGCTGCGCTACGAAGTGCAGGGGCCGGCCGCCGCGCCGGTGGTGTTCATCGCCGGCGGCATCTCCGCGCACCGCCATGCTTCGGCCAGCGCGGCCTTCCCCGAGCCGGGCTGGGCCAACGCGCTGGTCGCCGCCGGGCGCACGCTCGATCCGGCCCGCTTCCGCGTCCTCGCCTTCGACTATGTCGGCGCCGACGGCCGCCTCGACGCGCCGATCGACACCATCGACCAGGCCGACGCCATCGCCGTGCTGCTCGACGCGCTGGAGATCGAACGCCTGCACGCCTTCGTCGGCTATTCCTATGGCGCCATGGTCGGCCTGCAGTTCGCCGCGCGGCATCCGTCGCGGCTGCAGCGGCTGGTCGCGGTCAGCGGTGCGCACCGCCCGCATCCCTACGCCTCGGCCTGGCGCGCGCTGCAGCGCCGCGCGGTCGCGCTGGGCCAGCTGCAGTGCGCCGACGCGCAGGGCCTGGCCCTGGCGCGGCAGTTCGCCATGCTCAGCTACCGCACGCCGGAAGAGTTCGGCGAGCGCTTCGACGCCGCGCCGGAGATCGTCAACGGCCGCGTGCGCTGCGCCGCCGAGGACTACCTCGACGCGGCCGGCGCGCAGTACGTGGCGCGCACCCCGGTCACCGCCTACCTGCGCCTGTCCGAATCCATCGACCTGCACCGCCTGGAGCCGGCCACCGTGGCCGTGCCGGTGACCGTGGTCGCCGTGGAAGGCGACCGCCTGGTGCCGCTGGCGGACTCGGTGACCCTGGTCGAAGGCCTGCACGGCCGTGGCCAGCTGCGCGTGCTGCGCTCGCCGTACGGCCATGACGCTTTCCTGAAAGAAACCGACCGCATCGACCTCATCCTCGCCGCCGTCCTGCGCGGCACCGGAGCCACGCCGTGAGCAACAACACCCCCAGCGACACCGCCTGCCGTCCCGCCACCGCCGCCGTCCGCGCCGGCATCGACCGCGACACCGCCTACGGCGCGGTGACGCCGCCGATCGTGCTGTCGTCCAACTTCAGCTTCGACGGCTTCAACCAGAAGCGCACCTACGACTACACCCGCAGCGGCAACCCCACCCGCGATCTGCTGGGCGAGGCGCTGGCAGAGCTGGAGGGTGGCGCCGGCGGCGTCGTCACCTCCACCGGCATGGGCGCGATCAACCTGATCCTCAACGCCTTCCTGCAGCCGGGGCAGAAGCTGGTGGTGCCGCACGATGCCTACGGCGGCAGCTGGCGGCTGTTCGACGCGCTGGCGAAGAAGGGCCACTTCGAGCTGATCACCGCCGACCTGACCGATC
>CAZBDE010000188.1:0-5878 GCA_964490415.1 uncultured Pseudoxanthomonas sp.
TACGGGCAGCCGAGCACGGTGGAGACGTAGCCACGCACGCGCACGCCGTCCTGCTTCGCCTGCGCCAGCACCGGCACGAAGCGCTCGATCGATTCGTCGATGGAGGCGTTCGTGTTGCGCCGGTTGAACGCCTCGGACGCGGCGGTGAACACCGCCACCTCGTCGGCGCCGGCGGCGCGGGCGCGTGCGTAGCCCTGCAGGTTGGGCACCAGCACCGGGTAGGACACGCCGGCGCGGCGCTGGATGCCGGCCATCACTTCCGCCGCGTCGGCCAGCTGCGGCACCCATGTCGGGCTGACGAAGCTGGTCGCCTCGATGCTGCGCAGGCCGGTGGCCGAGAGCCGGTCGACGAGCGCGATCTTGTCGGCGGTGGCGACCGTCGCCGCTTCGTTCTGCAGCCCGTCGCGCGGGGCGACCTCGACGATGCGGACGAAATCGGTCATGCCGGCTCCGGTGGCGTGCCCGCGGAGGCGTCCGCGTCAGCACAGACCACGGCCAGCACCGCGTCGGCCTCGACGAAATCGCCGGCCACCGCGCGCAGTTCGGAGACGATGCCGTCGCGCGGTGCCCTGACCGTCAGCTCCATCTTCATCGCCTCCATCACCAGCAGTTCGGCGCCGGCGGCCACCGCCTGGCCGGCGCTGGCCTTCACCAGTACCACCCGGCCGGGCATCGGCGCCAGCACCCGGCCGTCGCCGCCGCCGGTGCCGCCGCCTTCGCCGCGTTCGGCCGGCAGCAGGCGCAGCTGCGCGCGGCGGTGGCCGTCGTGCAGTTCGAGCAGGTCGCCGTCGAGGAAGGCCGCCAACCGGTGCCCCTGACCGTCGATACGCAGGTCGAGGAGGCCGTCGGCCAGGCGGGCACCGGCCACGGCGTGGCGGGCGGCGTCCACGGCGACCTCCCAGTCGCCGCCATGGCCGTTGGCCGCCACCGCGTGGACGCGGTCGCCACCCTGCAGGCGCAGCCGGCGCGCTGCACGGCCGTGCAGGCGCCAGCCGTCGGCCACCGCCCAGGGCGAGGCCGGATCGCCGCTGGCACGCGCGGAGGCGGCCTCGTGGGCCTGGGCGCGCAGGAGCAGGGCGGTGCCGGCGGCGGCCAGCAGCGGCGTGGGCAGTGCGGCGCCGGCGTCGAGGAACTCGTCCAGGTGCCGGTCCAGGTAGCCGGTGTCGATCCGGCCCTCGACCACGGCCGGGTGCCGGGCCAGGGCCTCGAGGAAGGCGAGGTTGGTCCTGGTCCCGGCGACGTGGCAGCGCGCCAGTGCCTCGCGCAGCCGCGACAGCGCGCGCGGGCGGTCGGTGTCGTGGACGATGAGCTTGGCGATCATCGGGTCGTAGAACACGGTGACCGTGTCGCCGGCTTCGACCCCGGCGTCGATCCGCACCTGCGGCGAGGGCGGCGGCAGCTCCAGCGCGCGCAGGGGGCCGGAGGCGGGCAGGAAGCCGGCGTCCGGATCCTCGGCGTACAGCCGCACTTCGATCGCGTGGCCGTGCTGCGGCACCTGTTCCTGTCGCAGCGGCAACGGTTCGCCGGCGGCCACGCGCAGCTGCCATTCGACCAGGTCCAGGCCGGTGACCATCTCGGTGACCGGATGTTCGACCTGCAGCCGGGTGTTGATCTCCATGAAGTAGAAGTTGCCGTCGGCGTCGACGATGAACTCCACCGTGCCGGCGTTGACGTAGCCGATCGCGCGCGCGGCGGCCACCGCCGCCCCGCCCATCGCCGCGCGCAGCTCAGGGGTGAGGAAGGGCGAGGGCGATTCCTCCAGCACCTTCTGGTAGCGGCGCTGCGCCGAGCATTCGCGTTCGTTGAGGTGGATCACGTTGCCGTGCGCGTCGCCGAACACCTGGATCTCGATGTGCCGCGGCGTGGGCACGTAGCGTTCCAGCAGCACGCGGTCGCGGCCGAAGGCGTTGCGCGCCTCGCGCTGGCAGCTTTCCAGTGCCGGCACGAAGTCGTCCAGGCGGTGGACCACGCGCATGCCCTTGCCGCCGCCGCCGTGCGCGGCCTTGACCATCAGCGGGAAGCCGGTGCGCGCGGCCTCGCGCGAGAGCGTGGCCAGCGCCTGGTCCTCGCCGTTGTAGCCGGGCACCACCGGCACGCCGGCCGCGGCCATCAGCTGCTTGGCGCCGGCCTTGCTGCCCATGCGCCGCATCGATTCGGCGCGCGGGCCGATGAACGCCAGCCCGGCGGCGGCCACCGCCTCGGCGAAGTCCGCGTTCTCGGACAGGAAGCCGTAGCCGGGATGGATGGCCTGGGCGCCGCTGCGCCGGGCCGCCTCGATCACCGCCTCGCCGCGCAGGTAGCTGTCGGCGGGTGCGGCGGCGCCGATGCGGTGCGCCTCGTCGGCCAGGCGCACGTGCAGCGCATTGGCGTCGGCGTCCGAGTACACCGCCACGCTGGCGATGCCCAGGCGCCGGCAGCTGCGGATGATGCGGCAGGCGATCTCGCCGCGGTTGGCGATGAGGATCTTCTCGAACATGGGGTTCCTGTGGGTCAGGCCGGCGGCGCCCAGGCCGGCGTGCGCTTTTCGAGGAAGGCGCCGATGCCTTCCTGGCCCTCCGGAGACACCCGCAGGCGCGCAATCAGCTCGGCATTGGCGCGGTCGCAGGCGACGGCGTCGCCGGGATGCGCCGCACGCCGCACCAGCGCTTTGGCCTGTCCGGCGGCCTGTGGCGCGGCGCGGCACAGCAGCGCCACCTGTGCGGCGACCGCCGCATCCAGCGAATCGGCGGCCACCACCTCGTGCAGCAGTCCCATGCCCAGCGCGGCACCGGCGTCGAAGATGGCAGCGGTGGCGAACCAGCGCCGCGCCTGGCGCGCCCCGATCGCCGCCACCACATAGGGGGAGATCACCGCCGGCAGCATTCCCAGCCGGCTCTCGGTCAGGCCGAAGCGTGCCTGCGGGGTGCCGATGGCGATGTCGCAGCAGGCGACCAGGCCCACGCCGCCGCCGAAGGCGGGGCCGTGCACCCGGGCCACGGTGGGCCGCGGCAGTTCGTCCAGGGTGCGCATCAGCCGGGCCAGGGCCAAAGCGTCGGTGCGGTTCTCGTCCTCGCTGGCCGCGGCCATGCCGCGCATCCACTGCAGGTCGGCGCCGGCGGAGAAGGAGGCGCCTTCGCCTTCCAGGACCACGACCCGCACCGTGCCGTCGGCGCCGGCCGCCTCCAGCGCGGCGGTCAGGGCGGCGATCAGCGCCGGATCGAAGGCGTTGTGCAGCTGCGGCCGGTTCAGGCGCAGGCGCAGCACGGGCCCGGCGCGTTCGATCAACAGCGGTTCGGCCATGGTCGGTCCCGATGGATTGCAGCCATGGATGATAGCCGTCATGGCGGAAACGACCATGACGCAGCGCGGCGCATCCCGGGCCGGCGGGGCCGGCGAACTGCTAGAATGAGAACAGTTCTTGATAACCGGAAACATCGTGACGCTGTCCGAGCTGCCGCCACGCACCCCCGTCATCGTCGAGTCCGTGGAGGACCGCCAGCCCAACGACCCCATCGCCCGGCGCCTGCGCGAGCTGGGCTTCGTTGCGGGGGAACCGGTGCAGATCGTGGCCCAGGGCCCGTTCGGCGCCGAGCCGCTGCTGGTACAGGTCGGCTTCACCCGCTTCGCCCTGCGCCGCTCCGAGGCTGCGCGGGTGAGGGTGTCCCCGTCGGCGGAGGGTGGGGCATGAACGCCGTCGCCGAACCGCTGCGCCTGGCCCTGCTGGGCAACCCGAACTCGGGCAAGACCGCGCTGTTCAACCTGCTCACCGGCAGCCGGCAGAAGGTCGCCAACTACGCCGGCGTCACCGTCGAGCGCAAGGAAGGCCGGCTGCATTCGCCGTCCGGGCGCAGCTACGCGGTGCTGGACCTGCCTGGCGCCTACAGCCTCAACCCGGCCAGCCTGGACGAGGCGATCACCCGCGACCTGTGCCGCGGCTTCTACCCCGGCGAGGCGGCACCGGACGTGCTGGTCTGCGTGGTCGACGCCACCAACCTGCGCCTGCACCTGCGCTTCGTGCTGGAAGTGCGGCGGCTGGGCAAGCCGATGATCGTGGCGCTGAACATGAGCGATGCGGCGCAGCGGCGCGGCATCGCCATCGACCGCGCCGCGCTGGAGCGCGAGCTGGGCGTGCCGGTGGTGGAAACGGTGGCGGTGCGCCACCACGGCGCGAAGGACCTGGTCGAGCGCATCGACGCGTTCGCCGCGCACCTGCGCTCGCCCGCCGTGCAGCTGGACGAAGGCGAGGGCGCCGACCCCGGCCCCGGCCCGGATCCGGGGCAGGCCCTGCACGCCGAGACCCGGCGCCTGCTCGCCGCCACGGTGCGCATGCCCACGCGCACGGCGAGGATCGACGACGTCCTCGACCGCTGGCTGCTGCACCCGCTGTTCGGGCTGCTCACGCTCGCCGTGGTGATGTTCCTGATCTTCCAGGCGGTGTACGCCTGGGCCACCCCGATGATGGACCTGATCGACGCCGGCACCGTCGCCCTGGGCGAATGGGTCGGCGCGCGCATGGCCGAAGGCCCGCTGGCCAGCCTGCTGGTCGACGGCATCATCGCCGGCCTCGGCGGGGTGATCATCTTCCTGCCGCAGATCCTGATCCTGTTCGCCTTCATCCTGGCGCTGGAGGAATCGGGCTACCTGCCGCGCGCGGCATTCCTGCTCGACCGGCTGATGGCCGGCGCCGGCCTGTCCGGGCGCTCGTTCATCCCGCTGCTGTCCAGCTTCGCCTGCGCCATCCCGGGGATCATGGCCACGCGCAGCATCCAGGACCCGCGCGACCGCCTGGCCACGATCCTGGTGGCGCCGCTGATGACCTGCTCGGCGCGGCTGCCGGTGTACGCGCTGCTGATCGGCGCCTTCATCCCTTCGCAGAAGGTGTGGGGCGGGTTCAATCTGCAGGGCCTGGTCCTGTTCGGCCTGTACATGGCCGGCATCCTCAGCGCGCTGGCGGTGTCGTGGGTGATGAAGAAGTGGCGCCGCGACAAGGGCGAGCACCCGCTGATGCTGGAGCTGCCTTCGTACCGCCTGCCCAACCCGCGCGACCTGCTGATCGGCCTGTACGAGCGCGGCATGATCTTCCTCAAGCGCGTGGGCGGGATCATCTTCGCCCTGACCGTGCTGCTGTGGGTGCTGCTCTCGTTCCCGGCCGCGCCGCCCGACGCGACGATGCCGGCGATCGACTACAGCTTCGCCGGGCGGATCGGCCACGCGCTGGCGGTGGTGTTCGCGCCGCTGGGCTTCAACTGGCAGATCTGCATCGCGCTGATCCCGGGCCTGGCCGCGCGCGAGGTGGCGGTGTCCTCGCTGGCCACGGTGTACGCGCTGTCGGCCGCGGACGACGATGCGGCGACGCAGGCGCTGATCCCGCTGCTGCAGGACGGCTGGTCGCTGGCCACCGGCCTGTCGCTGCTGGTGTGGTTCATCTACGCGCCGCAGTGCATCGCCACCTGGGCGGCGATCAAGCGCGAGACCGGGTCGTGGAAGACCATGGCGATCGCCGCGGGCTACCTGTTCGCGCTGGCCTACCTGGCCTCGCTGCTGACCTACCAGGTCGCGGTGCGGCTGGGGGCGGGCTAGGGCGGGGCGACGGCCATGCCGCTGTGGCTCCAGTACGCGGCCGTCGGCGCCATCGTCGCGGTGGCGCTGTGGATCTTCCTGAAGAAGCAGCTGCCCGGCACGCTGCGCCGGGCGCGGCTGGCGCTGGCCGCGCCGCTGGTGCGGGAAGGGCGGCCGGCGTGGATGCGCACGCTGGCGCGGCGGATCGCGCCGCCTTCGCGCGGCGTGGGCGCCTCGGCGTGCGGCGGCTGCGACAACTGCGGCCCTGACGAGCCGAAGCCGCGCTGACCCCCGCACATGCCGGCGCAGCGCCCTTGTAGGAGCTCCCTTCAGGGGCGAC
>CAZBDE010000189.1:0-5853 GCA_964490415.1 uncultured Pseudoxanthomonas sp.
CTCGTCCGGGTCCTTCGGGCGGCCGGCGCGATCGAGGTACTTCGGGCTGGCCACCAGCAGTTCCTGCACCTGGCCGAAGCTGCGCATCACCAGGCTGCCGTCGTCGTCCAGCCGCGAGCGCACGCGCAGGGCGACGTCGAAGCCCTCGTTGATCAGGTCAACGCGCCGGTTGCCGATGTGCAACTGCAGGCGCACCTTCGGATACTGCTCGAGGAACTTCGGCAGCAGCTTGGGCAACTGCTGCTGGGCCAGCGACACCGGCACGCTCACCCGGACCAGGCCGCGCGGCTCGGCGCTGAGCCGGTCCACGACCTCGCGTGCGGCCTGCGCCTCGGTCAGCATGGTCTGGGCGTGGCGGTACACGCTCATGCCCACGTCGGTGACCGCGAAGCGGCGGGTGGAGCGCTGCAGCAGGCGCACGCCCAGGTCGGTCTCCAGCTGGCTGATGCGCCGGCTCAGGCGCGACTTGGGGATGCCCAGGGCGCGTTCGGCGGCAGCGAAACCGCCATGTTCGACCACCATGGCGAAGTAGTAGAGGTCGTTCAGGTCCTGCATGGCCATATTTCCATGTGCGGAACAGTCGGTAGCATTAAACCAACTTTATTCCATTAATGCAACGACGGATAGTGTCCAGGTCGCGGCGCCGCCGCTCCCGGAACACTAAGGACACCCTCATGAAGCTGCTGCACATCGATTCCAGCGCCCTGGGCCAGAACTCGGTCACCCGCGGGCTGACCGCGGCCATCGTCGCACAGAGCCAGGCCGTGCAGGACGGGCTGCAGGTCGAATACCGCGACCTGGACCGGGAGCCCCTGCCCCACCTGACCGGCGCCAGCCTGGCCAAGGCCGACCCGGCCGAGGCGGAGGCCGCCGAACACGTCCTGCAGCAGTTCCTCGATGCCGACGTCGTGGTGGTCGGCGCGCCCATGTACAACTTCGGCATCCCGTCCACGCTCAAGGCCTGGATCGACCGGATCGCCGTTGCCGGGCGCACCTTCCGCTACACCGCCGAGGGTCCCCAGGGCCTGGCCGGGCCGAAGAAGGTGGTCGTCGCCAGTGCCCGCGGCAGCGTGCATGGGGCGGCGACCGACTTCCAGGAAGCGTACCTGCGGCAAGTGTTCGCCTTCCTCGGCATCGACGAGGTCGAGTTCGTCCGCGCCGAGGGCGTGGGCCTGTCGCCGGAACACCGCGCCGGGGCGATCGCCGCCGCGCATGCCGGCATCGCGGCGCAGGCCGCGCCGCTGCGCAGCGCGGCCTGAGGCGGACGACCGTCCACGCGCACGTGCCTGTTCGTAGAGCGGGGCTTGCCCCGCGCCGTGGAAGCACGAGCAACGGCGAGGCGACTCGGGGCAGGCGCGATGCGGCGAACGACGCCGTCGCCGCGCGCCGGGCGACTCAGGCGATGCGCTCGGCTCCGCCCATGTACGCACGCAACGCCTCAGGCACGGTGATCGAGCCGTCGGCTTGCTGGTAGTTCTCCATCACCGCGATCAGGGCGCGGCCCACGGCCACGCCCGACCCGTTGAGCGTGTGCACCAGCTCGGGCTTGCCGGTGGCGGGGTTGCGCCAGCGCGCCTGCATCCGCCGCGCCTGGAAATCGCCGCAGTCGGAGCACGAGGAGATCTCGCGATAGGTGGCCTGCGAAGGCAGCCACACTTCCAGGTCGTAGGTCCTGCGCGCGGAGAAGCCCATGTCTCCGGTGCACAGCAGCACCTTGCGGTACGGCAGGCCCAGGCGCTCGAGCACGGTCTCGGCGGCGCGGGTCATGCGCGCGTGCTCGGCGTCGCCGTCCCCGGGCCTGACCACCGAGACCAGTTCGACCTTCTCGAACTGGTGCTGGCGGATCATGCCGCGGGTGTCGCGGCCGCCGCTGCCGGCCTCGGCGCGGAAGCACAGCGAGTGCGCGGCCATGCGCAGCGGCAGGCGCCCGGCGTCGACGATCTCCTCGCGCACGGTATTCGTCAGCGGCACCTCGGCGGTGGGAATCAGGTAGCGCTTCGACTCGCCCACCGCGGTCTGGAACAGGTCGTCCTCGAACTTGGGCAGCTGGCCGGTGCCCTGCATCGCGTCGGCATTGACCAGCAGCGGCACGCTGGTTTCCTCATAGCCATGCTCGCCGGTATGCAGGTCCAGCATGAACTGGGCCAGCGCGCGGTGCAGGCGCGCCAGCGCACCGCGCAGCACGGTGAAGCGCGCGCCGGACAACCTGGCCGCGGTGTCGGCGTCCAGCCAGCCGTGGCGCGCACCGAGTTCGACATGGTCCTTGACCTCGAAATCGAACGCGCGCGGCGTGCCCCAGCGGTGCTGCTCGACGTTGTCGTGCTCGTCGGCGCCCGGCGGCACGTCATCGGCCGGCAGGTTGGGGATGCCCAGGGCGATGGCGTCGATGCGGCCGCGGATTTCCTCCAGCCGCGCTTCGGAGGCCTTGAGTTCCTCGCCGAAGCCGGCGACCTCGGCCATGAGCGGCGCCACGTCCTCGCCCCTGGCCTTGGCCTGGCCGATCGCCCTGGAGCGGGTGTTGCGCAGGTTCTGCAGTTCCTGCGTGCGCACCTGGATCGCTTTGCGCTCCGACTCCAGCGACTCCAGCGCGGCGGTGTCCAGGACATGGCCACGCGCGGCCAGGCGTTCGGCCAGGACGGCGGTCTGGTTGCGGAGCAGCGCGGGATCGAGCATGTGGAGGGCACGACGGGGAATGGGGCGCGCATTATCGCCAATCGCGGCCGCCCGCGCCCGCCGGCGCGCCGGAGCCTGTGCCAGAATCGGCGCACCCCCGTTCCGAAGCCGCCATGGCCACGCATTCCCGCTCCGCTCCGTCCGGTTTCCCGCAGCGCCTGCCGCGCGGCCGCTGGGCGGTGGTGGGCGCGGCCTTCCTGCTGGGAGTGCTGCTGTTCGTGCTGGTCTGGCTGGCCGGGCACGGCGACCGGGCCGTGCCCGCCGGCCCGGCGCAGCCCGCCGCGGCCCCCGAGGCATTCGACCCCCTGCCGCGGCCGATGGCCGCCGGTGACGCGGCCACGCCACTGCCGGCACCGGACGAAGCGCCGCCCCCCCGGCTGGTGGTGGATGCGGCACCGCCCGCCCCCGCACCGGTGCCGGCACCGGTCGAGACCGCGCCGCTGCCGCAGAACATCGAGCAGGCGCCGGCCGCCGGCGGTCCCGCGGTGCAGGCACCGGCACCGCTGGCCGACCAGTCGCCCTCGCCCCGCTACCCGGCCGAGGCGATGCGGCGCGGCGATGCGGGAACCGTGGTGCTGCAGGTGGCGGTCGATGCCGAAGGCCGGCCTGCGTCGATCGACATCGCCGCGCGCAGCGGCTCGCGCGACCTGGACCGGGCCGCGGTGGAAGCGGTGTCGCGCTGGCGCTTCGAGCCGGCGCGCGACGCCGCGGGCAATCCGGTGGCGGGCAGGCTGTCGGTGCCGATCGATTTCAAGTTGCGGTAACGCGCGCGCTCACCGCGCGTCGACCCGGCTGAACCGCGAGACGCCCGCTGAATGAAGCGACGGAGGCCCGGCCTCCGTCGCTTCGTCATCTCCGCACCGGGGCGATCCGCCTGGCGCTCAGGCACGCAGGCCGAAGCCGCACCCCTGCGCCAGCCGGTCGAAGCCCGGGAACGAGGTGGCCACGTTGGCCACGTCCCCGATCCGCACCTCGCCCGAGGCGCGTTGCGCCGCCACCGCGAAGGCCATCGCGATGCGATGGTCGCCATGGCTTTCGATGGTGCCGCCGCCGAGCGCGCCGGGGTGGAGGGTCGCGCCGTCCGGCGTCTCGTCGATGCGCAGGCCCAGCGTGCGCAGGCCGGTGGCCATCGCCGCCAGCCGGTCGGACTCCTTGACCCGCAGCTCGGCCGCGCCGGTCACCACGGTCGGCCCTTGCGCGCAGGCCGCGGCCACGAACAGCGCCGGGAACTCGTCGATCATGTCCGGCACCAGTTCCTCGGGCACGGCGATCCCGTGCAGCGGCGCGTGCCGCACCACCAGGTCGGCCACCGGCTCGCCGCCGTGGGTGGCATGGTTCTCCTCGGCGATGTCCGCGCCCATCAGGCGCAGCGCCTGCAGCAGCCCGGTGCGGCGCGGATTGAGGCCCACCGCGCGCAGGCGCAGCTCCGAGCCCGGCACGATGCTGCCGGCGACCAGGAAGAACGCCGCCGAGGAAAAATCCGCCGGCACCGCGATATCGGTCGCGCGCAGCCGCTGGCCGCCGCGCAGCCGCGCATGGCCCGGCGAGAAATCGATCTGCACGCCGAAGGCCGAGAGCATGCGCTCGGTGTAGTCGCGGGTCGGGTGCGGCTCGGCGATCGCGGTCTCCCCCTTCGCGTACAGGCCGGCCAGGAGCAGCGCCGACTTCACCTGCGCGCTGGCCACCGGCAGCGTGTACTCGATCCCCTGCAGCCCCTGCCCGCCATGGATGCGCAGCGGCGGCGTGCCGTCCTCGCCGGTATCGATCCTCGCGCCCATCTGCGCCAGCGGCGCGGTGACCCGGCGCATCGGCCGCTTCGACAGCGACTCGTCGCCGACCAGCACGCTGTCGAACGGTTGCGCCGCCAGCAGGCCCGCGAGCAGGCGCATGCCCGTGCCTGCATTGCCGCAGTCCAGCGGCCCGTCGGCGGCCCTGAGCCCATCCACGCCCACCCCGTGCACGATCCGCCGCGACGGCGACAGCGTCTCGATGCGCACGCCCAGCCGCGAGAAGATCGCCGCGGTCGCCCGCGTGTCCTCGCCCTCGAGGAACCCGTCGACGGTGGAGACGCCATCGGCCAGCGCGGCCAGCATCACCGAACGATGCGAAACCGACTTGTCGCCGGGAATCTCCAGGGTGCCGCGCAGCGGCTGCCCGGCGGTTGCGACCCAGTGTTGCGAGGACTGCGACATCTCTGCTCCGTGATTCTGCTGCTTTCCGCTCAAGGCACCGCCACCGGGTACGAACCGAGCACCTTCACCTGCGCCACGTGCTTCTCCAGCTCGGCCAGCGCCTGCTTCATCGCCTCGTCCTCGACGTGGCCGGCCAGGTCGATGAAGAACGCGTACTCCCACTTCGCATTGTGCGAAGGCCGCGATTCGATCCGGTTCATGCTGATCCCGTGCCGCGCGAACGGACTGAGCACGTCGAACAGCGCGCCCGGCTTGTCGTGGATGAACACCAGGATCGAGGTCCGGTCATGCCCCGACGGCGGGAAGATCCTGCGCCCGATCACCAGGAAGCGCGTCGTGTTGTCCTTGTCGTCCTGGATCGGCCGCATGATGACCTTCTTCAGGCCGTACACATGCGCCGCACTCTCCCCCGCGATGGCCGCCGCATCATCCGAACCGCGCGCCCGGCGCGCACCCTCGGCATTGCTCGACACCGGCACCTTCTCCGCCTTCGGCAGGTTGGCGCGCAGCCAGCCCGCCGTCTGCGCGAACGCCTGCGGGTGCGCGTAGATCCGCTCGATGTCCTCCAGCCGCCCGCTGCGCGAGAGCAGGTACTGGTGCACCAGCAGCTCCACCTCGCCGCAGATCTTCAGCGGCGAGGTCAGGAACATGTCCAGCGTCACCTGGATCGTGCCCTGCCCCGAATTCTCCACCGGCACCACCCCGAAGTCCGAGTTGCCCGCCGCGACCTCCTGGAACACCTCCTCGATGCTGCCCAGCGGCAGCCCGTGCGCCGAGCGGCCGAAGTGCTTGAGCACCGCCTGCTGGCTGAAGGTGCCTTCCGGGCCGAGGTAGCCGATCTTCAGCGGCTCCTGCTGGGCCAGGCAGGCCGACATGATCTCGCGGAAGACATGCACCAGGACCTCGTCGCTCAGCGGCCCCTCGTTGCGGTCGACCACCATGCGCAGCACCTGCGCCTCGCGCTCGGGGCGGTAGTAGTCCACCGCCG
>CAZBDE010000190.1:0-5840 GCA_964490415.1 uncultured Pseudoxanthomonas sp.
AGCGCGTTCGGCAGGCCCATCGAGCCGGCATAGCCGACCACCATGCGGCCGGCGGTGCGCGCGTCGGCCAGCGCACGCGCCGCGTCCTCGCGCACCGGCTGCGGGGCCTGCAGCCAGTCGTCGAGCGCGATGCCGTTCGGCACGATGTGCAACTTGCGCAGGTCCAGCCCGCGCGAAGCCATGTAGTCGTGCACCTTCGGCAGCATCGACACCACCACGTCGGCATCGCGATAGGCCGCGTCCTCGGCCGCCTGCACCAGCCGGATGAAGGGGTGCCAGCGTGGCATGCCCGACAGCTCGATTGGCGACAGTGGCCACAGGTCGTGCACCTCGTATACCAGCTTCGCACCCACTGGCCGCGCCAGATGCCGCGCCACCCAGATGTCCATCGGATAGGTGCTGGAGGCGATCACCACGTCGGGCCGCGGCTCGCGCTGCAGACGCGGCGCCTGCGCCCACACCTGGCGCAGGAAGCGCCAGATGTTGCGCACCCGGCCCAGGCCATTGCCCTGGTAGGCCGGCGTCGGCAGCCAGCGGTAGCGGATGCCGTCCACCAGCTGGTCGCCGGCCTGCGGCTGGCGGGCGCGCACGTGCGAATAGTCGGCCGCCACGATCTGCACCTGGTGCCCGGCGCGCACCCATTCGCGGGCCAGGTAGTAGGGACGGAACTCCATCCCCAGCGCCGGTGTGCCGGCATAGTGGTTGATCAGCAGAATGTTCATGCGGCGCGCGGCAGCGCAAGGTAGCACGCCAGCAAGCGGTCCACGCAGCGCTCCCAGTCGTAAACCGCGACCACATGGGCCCGCGCCGCGGCGCCCATGCGCCGGCGCAGCGCGTCGTCCAGCACCAACCGGCGCAGCGCCGCCTGCAGCGCCGCCACGTCGCCCACCGGCACAACCAGGCCCGTCTCGCCATCGAGCACCACCTCGGGCAGGCCGCCGGCCGCGCTGACCACTGCCGGCAGCCCGCAGGCCCCGGCCTCGACTACCGCCACGCCGAAGCTCTCGGCCCGGCTGGGCGCGACGAACACGTCCATGCGCTGCAGCCACTGCGGCACCTGCGCATGCGCCGCCGCCCCCGCGAACGTCACGCGCCCGTCGATCCCCAATGACGCCGCCAGCGCTTGCAACTCCACGCGCTGCGGCCCGTCGCCGACGATCAGCAGCCGCAGCCCCGGCTGCGCCGCCTGCACTTGCGCATCGGCGCACAGGCCGGCGAAGGCACGGAGCAGCAGGTCGATGCCATAGGTCGGCGCCAGTGTCTTGACGATGCCCAGCGTCAGCCCGCCACCGGGCACCGGTCCTTCACGCAGTCGGAACTGCTGCAGGTCCACGCCAAAGGGCGTGACGGCCGCCGGCGCGCAGTCCGGCACCAACTGCTGCAACTGCCGCACCATGGCCGGGCTGGTGGCGGCCAGTGCCGTAGCCGCACGCAGGTTGCCGCGCAGCCAGGCGGCATGCAGCGCGCTGCGCCTTGGAAACTCGTCGACGTCGCTGCCCCACACCGACAGCAGCGTCGGCCTGAAGCCGGCCAGCCGCGCCGTGCTGCCATAGCCGCTGGCGTAGTGCGCATGCAGCAGGTCGGGCCGCCAGTCGCGCAACGCGCGGCGCAACGTCGCCACGTTCCGAAAGTAGCCGAGCAGGCCACCGTGCGGCAGCCACACGCAGGTGGCCGCGGCGGGCAGCAGCGCCGGGTCGCAGCGGTGCTGCGAGATCACGCACAGCACATGGCCGCGCGCGGCGATGGCCTGCGCCCAGCGCTGCAGGTGAATGCTGTTGGCCGGTCCCAGCATGGCCACGCGCAACGGGCCGGACGGCGCGGTGGATGCGGTGGGTGTCGTGGTCAGCACACGGCGCCACGGCCGGGCCTCGGCCAGGAACACTGCCATCGCCGCCACGGTGGCCAGCAGCCAGAGTGCGGCCGCCCCCCCCGGCGTGGCCTGCACGCCGCTGCCGACCCACAGCAGCGCGCCCACCAGCAGCACCGCGGCGCGGGTGGCCTCGGCACGCACTGCGCGCCAGGGCAGCCCTGCGGCGCCGGCCTGCACGGCCAACAGCCGCAACACCGATTCGGCGGCCGCGGCCAGCAGCATCAGCACCAGCACCCAGGCCACACCGTCGTAGCCCACGCCCAGGCCCAGATCGGGCCAGCGCAGTGCCACGCCCGAGCCGGCCAATGCCAGCAGCAGCAAGAGTGCTCCGGTGGCACGCGCCGCGGGCCAGGCGGCCGACGCGTCGGCCTGCTGCATCCATCGGCGCAGCAGCAGCGGCGCGGCGTAGGCCAACGGTGTCAGCGGCACCTGCGCCAGCGTCGCGGCCAGTGTGAACTGGCCCAGTGCCACCGCGCCGGCCTGCGCCTGCACCAGCCGCTGCATGCCCAGCAGCGCGGCGGTAGCCAGCACCGCCGTCAGCCAGGCCGCCGTGCCGTAGTGCAGCAACTCGCCGGCGCGCACCGGCTGCGGCACCGGGGTGGCGGGTCGCTGGCGCAGCCGCCAGAGGGCGAGCGCCGCCGCACTGCCGTAGGCCAGTGCGAACAGCAGCGCCCAAGCCAGCAGGCCCGAGGCGCCCAGCGCGCCAAGCAGCAGCACGCCCAGCAGCAGCAGCACTGGCGGCAGCGCCGTCAGTGCGTTGAACCAGCCCGGGCCCGGCAGCGCCAGCAGTTGCGTGCGCAACTGGCCATGCAGCACCTGTGCGGCCACCGCCAGCACCAGCGCCGCGGCGACGGCGCCGGCCAGCGAGGCCTCGCCAGCGCCAGGCCAGAGCACGACGAACAGCGCGCCCAGCGGCAGCGCCAGCAGCGCCGACGCACCGGCCCAGCGCCGCGCCGCCGCGGCCCGCAGCCGCCCCGACTGCAGGTAGAAGAACAGCGCCTGCGGCAGTCCGAACATCGCCAGCGCGGCGACGAACTCGATCTGCGATTTCAGATGACTGAAGGCGCCCTGCGGCCCCGGCCCCAGAGTCGCGCCCAGCCACAGCGTGGCCAGCAGCAGCGCCGCTGCGCCGCTGCCCTGCAGAGCCATGCTGGCGAGCAGCTGCCGCCGCAGGCCGCCGGGCGCACTCACCGCGTGGCGCGCGGCCGGGCCGCGGCGAACAGGTTCGACGCGAACAGCCGCCGGCCCAGCGGCGGCAGCGCGCCGGCCAGGCCGAACACCGCGCGCTTGGCAAGGCGCAGCGGTGCGGCGCCGGCATAGGCCGCGCCCTGGTGCTGGCGGCGCAGCGTGCGGCAGGCCGGCTCGGCGGGGCTTTCGTGCACCCAGATCCGCCGCCACTGCAGCAGCTCCAACCCGGCCTCGTCGATCAGCCGCAGGCCATCGGCCAGGCCGTAGCGGCGCAGGTGGCCGGAGACATCGTCCGGGCCATAGCGCCGGCCGCGGTTGAGCCAGTTGTCCTCCAGCGGCAGGTTCAGCAGCAGCAGGTCGGCCAGCGCGGCCGCGTCGCGCAGGAAGCCGCGGTCGTCGGGCACGTGTTCCAGCACGTCGCTCAGGATCAGCGCCTGCGCGCGCGGCAGCGCCAGTGTGCGGAAGTCGCCGAAGCGGAAATCGATGTCGCCAAAGCGTGCCTGTGCCGCGGCTACGTTGCGTGCCGAGATGTCCACGCCGATGCGCCAGCCGCCCGGCGGCAGCGGCCAGGCGGCCAGCAGCTCGCCGGTGGCGCAGCCGATCTCGATCAATGTGGCAGGCGGCGGACCGGGCGGCAGCACCGCCTGCAGGTTGGGCAGCTTGAACAGCCGCACCTCGGCATCGATCAGCGCCTGCGACAGCGAGCCGGCCTGGCGCCGTGCGGCGTACTCGGGATGCGCGTCGTACAGCGCCGCCAGGTCCAGCGCGGCAGCCGGCTCGGGCGCGGCGCCGCCGTCGCGGCCCGCGGGCATCAGCGCAGCGCGCCGGCCAGCGCGGCCACGACGCGGTCCTGCTCGGCCGGCTGCAGATCGGCGCTCATCGGCAGGCTCAGCACCTGCTCGGCCACCTGCTCGCTGTGCGGGCAGTGGCAGGCCGGGTCGCAGGCGGCATAGGCCGGCTGGCGGTGCAGCGGCTTCGGGTAGTGCACCGCGCTCGGGATGCCCATCGCGGACAGCCGAGCCTGCACCTCGGCGCGCCCGTCGACGAACACGGTGTACTGGCCCCAAACGCAGTCGCGCCCGTCGTGCACCGCCACCGGCTGCACGCCGGGCACGCCGGCGAGCAGCTGCCCGTAGCGCGCGCCGATCTCGTGCCGGCGCTGGAGTTCCCACTCGAAGCGCTCCAGCTTGGCCAGCAGCACGGCAGCCTGCAGCGTGTCCAGCCGGCCGCCGAGGCCGATGCGGGTGTGCTGGTAGCGCGCGCTCTGGCCATGCACGCGGATCTCGCGCGCGGCCTGGGCCAGCGCATCGTCGTCGGTGAACAGCGCCCCGCCGTCGCCATAGCAGCCCAGCGGCTTGCTGGGGAAGAAGCTGGTCGCGCCCCAGGTGCTGAGCCCACCGCTGCGCCGGCCGTGGTAGCGCGCGCCGAAGCTCTGCGCTGCGTCCTCGATGACCGCCAGGCCGTGGCGCGCGGCGATGGCGTTGATCGCGTCCATGTCGGCCACCTGGCCGTACAGGCTCACCGGCATCAGCGCCCGGGTGCGCGGCGTGATCCGGGCCTCGATGCGCGCCGCGTCGATCAGGCAGCTGTCGGGCTCCACGTCCACGAACACCGGCGTGGCGCCGGCCAGCACGATGGTCTCGGCGGTGGCGGCAAAGCTGAAGGGTGTGGTGATGACCTCGTCGCCGCGGCCGATACCCAGGCTCATCAGCGCGATCAGCAGTGCCTCGGTGCCGCTGGCCACGCCAATGCAGTGGCGCACGCCGACATGGGCCGCCAGGCGTTGTTCCAGCTCCTGCACTTCCGGGCCCAGGATGTACTGGCCGTGCTCCAGAACGCGGTCGATGCGCGCGTGGATCTGCTCGCGCAGCGCGGCGTACTGTGCCTTCAGGTCGCTGAAGGGCAGTGGCGACGGCGCAGCGTCGCTCATGGCGTGGTGCCCGCCGGCTGTAGCGACAGCCGGCCGTCCTGCAGCCGGTAGCGGTCGCCGGTGTGCGGGCAGATGGCCTCGCCGTCGCCGCGCAGCGGCAAGGGCAGGCGTTCGCCGTGGCGGCTCATCCAGCCGGCCTGGCGCGCCGGCACGCCGAGCATCAGCGCGAAGTCGGGCACGTCTCGATTCACCACCGCGCCGGCGCCGACGAAGGCCCACGCGCCGACGGTCACGCCGCAGACCAGCGTGCAGTTGGCGCCCAGGGTGGCGCCGCGCTTCACCAGCGTGCGCCGGTAGGCGTCCTTGCGCGGCACGGCGGCACGCGGGTTGTAGACGTTGGTGAAGACCATGCTCGGCCCGCAGAACACCTCATCCTCCAGCGTCACCGCGTCGTACACCGACACGTTGTTCTGGATCTTCACCCGGTCGCCGATGCGCACGTCGTTGCCGACATAGACGTTCTGGCCGAAGGAGCAGTCGCGGCCGATGCGCGCGCCGGCGCTGATGTGCGTGAAGTGCCAGGCGCGGCAGCCATCGCCCAGCACCGCGCCCTCGTCGACGATGGCCGTGGGATGGATGCTGACGGCCATCAGTAGGCCAGGGGCAGGTTGATGCGCTTGCCGTCGCGCGCCGACAGGTACATCGCGATCAGCAGTTCCAGCGACTTCAGGCCCTCGCGGCCGTCGATCTCGGGCGGCAGCGCTTCGCGCAGCGAGCGGATCACGCCTTCGTAGTACAGCGGGTGACCGAAGCCATAGACCGAAGTGGTCTGGTAGCTGGCCTCGTCGAGCTGCTCGTCCATCGGGTCCGGCTCGGCGAACTGCCAGTGCTCGATCTGGTTGACCGCCACGC
>CAZBDE010000191.1:0-5837 GCA_964490415.1 uncultured Pseudoxanthomonas sp.
ACCCCGCTCATGCTTCCACCCGAACCGTCTTCACGTCGTACTTGCGGCTCAGGGCGGCGATCAGCGCCAGAACCGAGCGGCCCAGATAGAGGCTGGCCATGATCGGGCTCTGGCTCGGCTGCCCGCCCTGCCGCTGTCGCATCTCGACGGGGACCTGCACGATCGGCAGACCCGCGCGCGCCGCGATGACGAGCGACTCCACGGTGTCCCCGAGGTACTCCGCCGGGTAGTGCTCGGCGAACAGGGCGATCGCCCGCCGGTCGGAGCCGCGGAAGCCGCTGGTCGTATCGGTCAGCGGGGTCTTGGCGACCCGGGTCAGGGTGCGGGCCAGCAGGCGCATCGCCCATTTGCGGGGCCCGCGCACGCTGTAGTTCCCCTTCTCCGCGAAGCGCGCCCCGATCACCACCGAGTGGGTCCGCAGCGAGTCGAGGATCTCGGCGATGTAGGCGGGGTCGTGCTGCCCGTCGGCATCGACCTGGACGACCACCTCGTAATCGTTCCGCAGGGCGTAGAGGAAGGCGGTGCGCATGGCGCCGCCGACGCCGACGTTGAAGGACAGGCGCAGCGCCTTCGCCCCCGCGCGCCGGGCCACGAACGCCGTGCCGTCCCGGGAGCCGTCGTCGATCACCAGGATGTCCGCGTCCGGTGCGCTCGCGCGCACCTCGGCGATGACCGCCGCGATCGTTTCAGCCTCGTTGAGCGCCGGGATGGCCACGAGCAGGCGCGGACTCATGATCCACACCCTGCCACAAGGTCCGATCCGTTGCGTCAGGATCCGCGCTCGGCGACCAGGACGAATTCGTTGTACGGGAAGAACTGTCCCGCCGCCCGCGGGAACGGGAACGAGAAGCCGCGCGTCGGCGTGAATCCGAGGTCCCGGGCGTGCTGCGCCATGCGGCGCAGGGCGACCCAGCGCACGTGCGTGGCGTCGGTCGCGTAGCCCTTCTCCTGCGGGCAGATCAGCACGAGGTTGGCGCGCGGCCTGAGGTACGGCTCGTAGGAGCGCAGGATCTCGTCGGCCGTGTCGGCGTCCATGTGCTCCAGCACGTGCGCCAGGAGCATCGAGTCGAACGACGCCGGCTGGGCGTCCGGGGAGTCCGGCCATTCGTCCGTGCTCCATGCCCTGAACCCGGCCAGCCTGGCCTGCTCGGTGCTGGTCGCGTTGTGATCGACGCCGACCGCGTCCGAGAACGCCGCCAGGTTCCGGCCGATCCCGCAGCCCACGTCCAGGACGCGTCCCAGCTCCAGCCGGCGCAGGTTCCAGCGGTACGGCCGCTGCACGTCCAGCCACTGCTTCCAGCGCGCTGAGGAGAGCCGCTCGAGGCGGTCCGTGTAGTCACGTCCCTCGGTTCCCGGTGCCGTGCTTGTCACCATGCGGCTCCCATTCTCGGTTGCAGACAGGCTAGCCGTCGTAGGCTAGCCGTCCGATCGCCGCACCGGCCCCCGCGCCGCGGCGCTACGACCGGGTGTCCAATAATCGGACAGGCACGGCCGGCACGTAGTAGTCCTTGCCCGTGAAGGTCGCGGTCAGGTCCACGACCAGGTGCGTCTGCGACATGGATCGGAAGCAGACCTTCCCGCCGGTTCCCACCTGGATGATCGCCGAATTCGCCCGGTTCTGCGCCGCGTCGTAGTTCACGGTCGACGTCGTGGGCGGCTTGGCGCCGCACGGGTACGCCTGGATCCAGCCCGCGGCCGTGCTGGCCGTTCCGGTGACGTTCACGGCCACCGCGGAGGCGTTGGCCGGTGCCGCCAGCGCGAAGTCGGTGTTCGGCTTGAGCGGTGTCCCAGGTGCCGTCCGGGTATCGGTGACGCGCTTCGGAGCGATCGGGCTGAAGCCCCCGCCGGCCTGGTAGACGCCCTGCAGGTCGACGACCAGGTGCGCCGCGGTCGAGGTCCGCAGACACACCCGTCCGTCCGCGCCCGGCCTGGCCAGGACGCTCGCCGCGATGGTCTGCCCGGCGGTGAAGTTGACGTTGGAGGTGCCGGCGAACTTCGTGCCGCACGGGTAGGCGGCGACCCAGCCGGCGGCGGCCGGCTCCGTGACGGCGATGCCCAGGGCGGCCGCGGCCCCGGCCGGCACCTTCACCGCGACATCGGTCGCCGCCGCGGGCTTGGCGCCGCCGGTCCGGGTGTCCGTCAGCCGCTGCGGCTTCGCGGCCGGCTGGAACGGCGACTTGGCGGGGAAGTATCCGGTGTAGTCGACGACGACCTGGGTGGGCGCCGACGTGTAGACGCAGACCTTCCCGCCCGTGCCGACGCCCACGACCGAGGAGTTGGCGATGGTCTGGCCGCGGACGAAGTTGAGGTTGGACGTGGCGGGCATCGCGCTGCCGCACGGATAAGCCCGCAGGAACCCTGCGGCGGTGGGCTCGGTGGCGGTGAGGTTGAGCGCGACCGCCTTGGCGTCCGCCGGAACCCCGGTGCTCCCGCCCGCCACCGTGATCTGCACCGTCTGCCCCGCGCCGACGATGGACGTCTGGCCGATCGCCTGGATCCGGAGGGAGGCCTGGCCGGCCGGCTGTTGGAGATAGATGAGGTTGTTGGCGCCGACCGGCAGCGCCACGTCGCGCGTGGCGGTCCCGCTGGGCAGCGTCACGGCCGCCCCGGCGGAGGTCCAGAGCTTGACGCCGACGGGGGCGTTGGTCTTCACCGAGGTGACGCGCAGCCGTTGAACCGTCTGTTTGCCGGCTGCGCCCGGCACCTTGAGGGTCTGAATCTTGGACCCCAGATAACAGGATCCGGCCACGCCGACGCCGCCGAGCGGATCGAAGATCGTGGCCGGGGAGCCGGCGGACCCGCCCTTGACCGCGACCGTCCCGGTGGCGCGGCACGTGGGCTGGGTCACGGCCTTGCCGCTGTACCAGGAGGTCTGGGCGGCGGCGCCGTGCCAGGTCATCGAGATGTGCATGTGGTCGCGGTGGCAGGTGGTGTCGTAGGACGGCGTGGTCCAGGCGGATAGGCAGGAGCGGTACTCGTTGAAGCCCTTCGCCATGTCGTACCCGCGCCACATCCGCGAATCCCAGATCAGGTACATGATCCCCAGGCGCCGGGCGTTGGCTCCGTTGTTCGCGGTGGCCCAGGCGTAGAACTGGTCGCCGAGGGCCTTCGTGCTGTTGGCGGCGGACACGCCCCAGTCGACGGCGCGGCCGTCCTTGTGCTCGCTGACGCCCGGGTCCCAGGACGTGTTGCAGGCACGTTCGATGCTCCGCCAGATGTTCGATCCGTACGTCTTGGCGAGCAGGTTGCTCAGCGCCGTGGCACCCGGCTTGGCGGTCGGGCTGCACAGCGACTGCCCCTGGTACACGTCGGCGAGATCGAGGGTGGGGGGCAGCGCCAGGGCCGGGACGGGACCGGCGGCGCGCGCGCTGGTCACGGGCAGCATCGAGGCCAGCAGGCAGGTTGCGACGGCGAAGAGAACCATCCTCCGCCCGTGTCCCACAATGCGATGGCTTGGCCGCACATGTCCCGTTCCGCGGTGATTCATCCCACAACCGTGCCAAGAGCAGGCTGGACGCGGGGGGCGTTTGGAGAAACTCGCGGGAGCTCGGCCGACCCCCCGCGGCGGCGTCAGGGCAGCCGGGTGTCAACCATCCGCGCGGGCGAAATCGGGGCGAAATAGGACAATCCGGGGCCGAACGCGGCCGTCTGATCGACCACGATGTGGCTGTCGACGCTGGTGCGCAGGCAGACCTTGCCGTTGGCTCCGACCTTGCCGATCGCGAGGTTGGAGATCGTCTGGCCGGCCGTGTAGTTGACGGTCGAGGTACTGGGCGGGGCGGTGCCGCACGGGAACGTCTGGATCCAGCCGCCCGTCCGCGGCCCGGTCGCGGTCACGTTCAGCACCGCCGCCGACCCGGCCACGCGCGGCGTCACGGCGAGCTGCGCACCGTCCCGCACCGGGGTTCCGGGGCTGATCCGGGTGTCGGCGAGGCGGCTCGGAGCGGTGGGGGCGAATCCCGCGCCGTTGCGGAACACCCCGGTCAGGTCGACGACGACATGGGTCGCCGTGGACGTGCGGATACACACCCTGCCGTCGCCGCCGGGCCGCACGATGGCGCCGCCGGCGATCGTCTGGCCGGCCGAGAAGTTCACCGTCGAGGTTCCCGGGAACTTCGTGCCGCACGGGTAGGCGGAGACCCAGCCGGGCGTGCTCGGCTCCGTGACGGTGACCGTCAGGGCGGCGGCCTTGGTGCCTGAGGGCACTGTCACGGCCACGTCCCTGCCCGCCGTCGGCTTGCCGCCGCTGCGGGTGTCGACCAGCCGTTGCGGGCTCTGCGGCTCGAAGGGCGAGCCGGCGGGGTAGTAGCCGCTCGCGTCGACCACGACATGGGCGGTGTTGCTCGTGTAGACGCACACCTTGCCTTCGAAGCCGACACCGACCTGGACGGCGTTCGCCACCGTCTGTCTCGCGACATAGTTCACCGTGGACGTGGTGGGCATGGCCGATCCGCACGGGAACACCCGCAGGTAGCCCGGTCCGGATGGGCTGGTGACGGTGACGTTGAGGGCCACCGCCTTGGCGTCCGCGGGGACACCGGTGGTCCCGCCGGCCACCTTGACCTCGAGGGTCTGGCCGCCGAAGAGCGGGTAGCCCAGTCCGTTGGCGATGCTGCGCAGGCCGCCCCAGGTCTGGGCGTCCTCCCCGCCGACGGTCCACAGCGCCACCGAGGCGAACCGGGACCCGTAGGCCAGCTTGGTCCGGTCGGAGATCGCCGCGGCGTCCGAGAACCACACCGTGCGGGCCACGGTGCAGGACGTGGTGGCGTCGGCGAACCGATCGCTGTAGGTGAAGGTGCGCTCGCGGGCCGCGGCGTCCCAGCGCACGGCGGCGCCCTTCTGGGCGGCCACCTGCCACGCCGCCTTCGACGTGAGCGATCGGCGGGCCGTCTCGGTTCCGGCCGGGCAGGTGCCGCTGATCGAGGTGGGCCAGTCGCGGCCGTACGAGGGGATGCCGAGTACCAGCTTCCCGGCCGGTACCTGGGTCTTGGCGTAGGTCACGATCCGCTGCACCCAGCTGTACGGCGCGATCGGCCCGGGCGAGCCGACGCTGTAGTCGTAGGCCATGATCCGCACCCGGTCCACGTGCGGCGCGATGCCCGCGTAGTCGTAGACCCAGTACCCGCTGGCGTTGCCGCGGTTGCTGTCGTAGGTCGGCGGGATCGTCGCGTGCAGCACCTTCCCGCGCGCGTGCAGCGCGGCGCCCAGCTGCTTGACGAACGCGACCCAGTTCGGCCGGGTGCTCGCCCAGGTCGCGCGCCCGTCGGAGTAGGCGAACCCCTCCAGGTCCAGATCGAGCCCGTTGTAGCCGCGGGAGACCGTGAGGTTGACCAGGGTCTGCACGACGGTCGCGCGGCGGGCCGGGCTGGCCAGCGCAGCCGCCAGCTTGCCTTTGCCGGTGCCGTCGGTGACGGCGGCGACGACCGGGACGCCCTTGGCGCGCGCGGCATCCTGGACGGCCGCGCGATTGGCGGCGGTCGCCTGGTCCGAGACGGTGGTGTCGGAGGTCAGCGAGTGCCAGAAGGGGGAGACGTCCGCGAACAGGTCGGCGTTGGCGTTGAAGCTGGCGACCCCGGCGGCGGTCGCCCAGTACGGGATCCAGCCGCTGACCAGGCGCCGGGTGGCGGCATCCGACGCGGGCGGGCCGGCGATGATCGAGATCCCGGCGACGAGCGCCGACACCACTGCCAGTGACACCGCGCGCCGTATCCCCACTTTCCCAGCGTAAGCGCGCGTTGCGCGGCGGGGAAGAGCGCGACGAACGACACCAAACTCCGGGGTGGCCCTCTTTGCCAGGCTGGTTGTGAGTCAGTTCATGATCAGGGGAGGATCGATGT
>CAZBDE010000192.1:0-5826 GCA_964490415.1 uncultured Pseudoxanthomonas sp.
CAGCGGGAAATCCGGGTCGGTGTTCTTCTGCACCAGGAAGAACTCGAGTTCGGGCGCCACCACCGGCTGCAGGCCCAGTGCGTCGTAGGCGGCCAGCACCCGGCGCAGCACGTTGCGCGGCGCCAGTTCGTGCGGCTGCCCGTCCTTGGTCTGGCAGTCGTGGATGATCTGCGCGGTCGGGTCGGTGGCCCACGGCACCATGCGCACCGTGTCCGGGTCCGGGCGCAGCAGCATGTCCGAGTCCGACGGCGAGGTCAGTTCGTAGTAGTCGTCCGGGTAGTCGCCGGTGACGGTGGTGGCGAAGATGCCCTCGGGCAGGCGCGTGCCGTAGTCGTGCGAGAACTTGTCGGCCGGGATGATCTTGCCGCGCGCATTGCCGGTGATGTCCGGCACCAGGCACTCGACCTCGGTGATGTGCCGCTCCTTCAGCCAGCGCCGCAGCGAGCTCTCCTGCTGGGCGCTGCTGGCGGGCTTGCGGCGGCTGGGGCGGGTGCTCATGCGGGGTCGTCCATCGGTGGCGCGGGCATCGGAGTGCGTCAGGCGAACGCGGCGGCGGCCTGGCGCGCGCGCCGCGCCGCGTACGCGCGACAGGCATCGCCGAAGGTGCGCAGGATGCCCAGGTAGAACGGGTTGTGGGTGACCTGCCATTCCGGGTGCCACTGCACGCCGAGCAGGAAGCCGTCGCCGTCGCGGCGGAAGGCCTCGATCGCCCCGTCCGGGGCGATGGCTTCCACCACCAGGCCGTCGCCGAGCCGGGCCACGCCCTGCCCGTGCAGCGAATTCACCCGCGCCTGCGTGCCGCCGGCGATCGCGGCGAGCAGGCCGCCCTCGGCCAGGCGGATGTCGTGCGACGGCGCGTACTGCACCTCCGGCGGAGCGTCGGTGTTCTCGCGGTGGTCGGCGTAGCCGGTGGCCTCGTGCAGCTTCTGGTGCAGGGTGCCACCGAAGGCGACGTTCACTTCCTGGAAACCGCGGCAGATCGCCAGGACCGGTATGCCCATCCGCACCGCGCGCGGAACCAGGTCCAGGGTGGTGGCGTCGCGCGCCGGGTCGTGCGGGTTGCCTTCCCAGCTCGGCTCGTCACCGTAATGGTGTGGCTCGATGTTGCTGACCGCACCGGTCAGCAGCAGGCCGTCGAGGCGGTCCAGCCATTCCTCCGCCGCCAGCGGCGGCTGCAGTGCCGGCAGCAGGATCGGCGTGGCGCGCGCGCCGTCGACCACCGCGCGCACGTACTTCTCGCCGACCGCGAGGAACGGGTGCGGGCCGATCAGTTTGCGGTCGGTGGGCAGGCCGACGAGGGGCGACAGGGCCATGCGCGGAGGGATCCGATGGCGTTCGGGCAACTTACCCCCGCCGTTTTATTTTTACAACACGAGCGGCTGCTCCATACGCCCAAAGGGGCGAAAGGATGCCCCACGGCACGGGGGGCGTTGAGTATTCTTGACGGCGCCGCCGCCTGCTACTCTGGCCCGGCCCCCGCCGAGGCCTCCGATGAACCGCGCATCCGCCCCCTCCCCGCTGCCGCCGGACGACCTGCAGACCCTGCTCGCCCTGCCCGGCCACGAGGCCGCGCACATCGACCTGCTGCTGCCCGACGCCAACGGCGTGCTGCGCGGCAAGCGGGTCACCGCCGAGGCGCTGGAGAAGGTCTATGCCGGCGGCGTGTGCCTGCCGATGTCGCTGGTCGCCGCCGACATCACCGGCAACACCGTCGAGGCGACCGGACTGGGCTACGACATCGGCGACGAGGACCGGATCTGCCGGCCGGTCCCCGGCAGCCTGCGCCCGGTACCGTGGTCGCCGCGGCCGGCACTGCAGCTGCTGCTGGCGATGGAGGACGGCGCAGGCGGCTGGTTCGAAGCGCACCCGCGCCGCGTGCTGGAACGCGTGCTCGACCGCTACCGCACGCTCGGCCTCGTCCCGGTGGTGGCGGTGGAGCTGGAGTTCTACCTGTTCGACCGCCTGGCCGATGCCGACGGCCGCCCGCAGCCCACGCTCAACGCCAGCAATGGCCGCCGCAACGCCAGCACCCAGGTCTATTCGATCGACGAGCTGGACGAGAACGCCGGCTTCATCGACGCGGTCGCCCGGGCCTGCCGGGCCCAGCGCATTCCCGCCGACACCGCGGTGGCCGAGTACGCGCCGGGCCAGTTCGAGATCAACCTCAGGCACCGTGCCGACGCGCTGGCCGCCTGCGACGACGCGCTGCTGCTCAAGCGCGCGGTCAAGGCCATCGCCCTGCAGCAGGGCCACCAGGCCAGCTTCATGGCCAAGCCGCTGGCCGGCCAGGCCGGCAGCGGCCTGCACCTGCACGTGAGCCTGCTCGACCACGACGGCCGCAACGTGTTCGCCGCCACGCCCGAAGCGCCGGCGGACGCGCTGCGCCATGCCATCGGCGGCCTGCAGGCCAGCGCGCGCGACAACCTGCTGCTGTTCGCGCCGCACGCCAACAGCTACCGCCGCTTCGTCGCCAATGCGTTCGTGCCGCTCAACGACAGCTGGGGCTTCAACAACCGCACCGTGGCCATGCGCGTGCCGCACAGCGATGCGGCCAATACCCGCATCGAGCACCGCATCGCCGGCGCCGACGCCAACCCCTGCCTGGTCGCCGCTGCGGTGCTGGCCGGGATGCTGGACGGGATCGAGCAGCAGCTCGACCCCGGCCCGCCGGTCGCCGGCAATGCCTACGAGCAGTTCCCGGTGCACAGCCCGCACTGGCGCGACGCGATCGACGATTTCCTCGGCAGCGGTTTCGCTGCACGCTGGTACGGCGAGCCGTTCCGGCACATCTACGGCCAGCAGAAGCGCAAGGAGATGTCCGATTTCCAGGCGCTCGTCCCGGACCTGGACTATGCCTGGTACCTGCGCACCGTCTGACCGCCGCAACCGCTCCCTTGTAGGAGCGGACATGGCCGCGACACGGGCGTCGGAACCACGGACGAGTCGCCTGCGCCGACGTGGCGTGTCGCGGCCATGCCCGCTCCTACAAGAAACAGGTGCGCCGGTGTCGCCGCAGGAAGCCGGCGCACCGGTGTCCACGGCGACCCCATGAACGCCGGCGCCGCCTACCCGCCCAGCTGGTACGCCACCAGCGCCACGCCGCTGCCGGAACAGCCGGCGCTGCGCGGCATGCTGGAGGACGTGGACGTCTGCATCCTCGGCGCCGGCTACACCGGCCTGTCCGCCGCGCTGGAGCTGGCCGAAGCCGGCTACCGGGTGGTGGTGCTGGAAGCCGAACGGATCGGCTGGGGCGCTTCCGGCCGCAACGGCGGCCAGGCCATCGTCGGTTACGGCTGCGAGCAGTCCACCCTGGAGGACCTGCTCGGCCGCGACGCGGCGCGCGTGCTGTTCGACCTCTCCCGCGAGGGCATGGACCGGCTGCGCGCGCGCATCGCCCGCCACGCCATCGCCTGCGACTGGCGCGAGGGCCACGCCCACGTCCCGATCAAGCCGCGGCAGGAGCGCGCGCTGCGGGGATACATCACGCACATGCAGGACCGTTACGGCTATCCGCTGCAATGGTGGGACCGCCGCCGCCTGCGCGACGAACTGGAAAGCGACCGCTACCTGGGCGCGGTGTACGACGCCGCGAGCGGCCACCTGCATCCGCTCGAATACGCCTTCGGCCTGGCCCGCGCGGCGCTGGCCGCCGGGGTGCGCATCTTCGAGCATTCGCGCGTGGTCGAACTGGTCCGCGGCGCGAAGCCGCGCCTGCGCACCGCGCAGGGCGAAGTCGCGGCCGATTTCGCCGTACTCGCCGGCAACGCCTGGCTGCGCGGGGTCGCCCCGGAACTGGAATCGCGGGTGATGCCGGTGGGCACCTACATCGCCGCCACCGCGCCGCTGGGCGCCGAACGCGCGCGCGCGCTGATCCGCAACGACATGGCCGTGGCCGACGTGAACTGGGCGCTGGACTATTTCCGCCTGAGCCGCGACCAGCGCCTGCTGTTCGGTGGCCGCGCCAGCTACTCCAGCTTCCCGCCGCCGAACCTGCACGGGGTGATGCGCCGGCGCATCCACAACGTCTTCCCGCAGCTGGACGACGTGCCGATCGAGTACCTGTGGGGCGGCTACGTCGACATCTCGCTCAACCGCGCCCCGCACTGGGGCCGGCTGGCGCCGAACGTGTACTTCGCCCAGGGTTTCTCCGGCCACGGCGTGGCCAGCACCGGCCTGGCCGGGCGGCTGCTCGCCGAGGCCATCCGCGGCCAGTCCGAACGGCTGGACCTGTACGCGAAGATCCCGCACGCGCCCTTCCCCGGCGGCCGCGCGCTGCGCACGCCGCTGCTGGTGGCGGCGATGGCCTGGTACCGCCTGCGCGACGCGCTCTGGTAGCCGCGCCCCTGCATCCCGGGGGCTTGATCGCGATCAAGGCATGGGTCTTCGCCCGGGCCTAGCCTGCGTGCATCCCCCGCTCCCGGAACGCGCATGGCCCTGCTGCAGTGGCAAGAAAGCCTCGATACCGGCATCGAGGTCATCGACGACCAGCACCGGCGCATCGTCGGGATGATCAACCAGCTGCACCGGGCGCACGCCGGCGGTTCGCAGCTGCGGGTGGGCGACGCGCTCGACGAACTGGTCGACTACACGCTCTCCCACTTCGCCTTCGAGGAAGAGCTGATGGAGGAGGCCGGCTATCCGTTCTGCGCCGCGCACAGGCGCGTGCATGCGGTGTTCACCCGGCGGGTGGGCGAGTACCGGCGGCGCTTCCAGGCCGGCGAGGACGTGGTCGACGAACTCGAGAGCATGCTCCCGCGCTGGCTGTTCAACCACATCCGCAACGACGACAAGGCCTATTCGGAACAGGTGCGCCGGCACCTGGACCGCTTCGCCCGCGAACACCGGCGCGGCGGCTGGCTGGCGCGCACGATGCAGCGGTTGTTCCATTGAACGGCGCACGGCTGCCCCCGCCCGCCCCGATCGGCTATTCCACCGGCCGCTTCGGCACCAGCAGCAGCGCCAGCAGGGTCAGCGCCGCCATCCCGCTCAGGTACCACCCCACCGCGGCGATGCCGTGGCTGCCGGCCAGGCGGGTGGCGATGTACGGCGCCGGCGAAGCGCCGAGGATGCCGGCCAGGTTGAACGCCAGCGAGGCGCCGGTGTAGCGCACCGGCGTGGGGAACATCTCGGCCAGGATCGTGCCGCAGGGCCCGTAGGTCAGGCCCATCAGTCCCAGCCCCAGGCACAGGAACAGCAGCACCCGCCCCTCCGCGCCCGGCGCGAACAGCGGCTGGAACAGCAGGCCGAACGCGATGATCCCCAGCGTGGCCACGATCATCGCCCGGCGCCGCCCGCGCCGGTCGGCGAACTTCGCCGACAGCGGGATGGTCGCGGCGAAGCACAGCACCCCGACCATCTGCAGCAGCAGGAACTCCTGCCGCCCGTAGCCCAGCTGCGAAGTGCCCCAGCTGAGCGCGAACACGGTCATCAGGTAGAACAGGACGAAGGTCGCCATCAGCGACAGGGTGCCGATCACCAGGGTGCCGCCATGCCTGCCCAGCACCGCGGCCATCGGCAGCCGCTCGCGCTCCCCGTGCTCCAGGGTCTTCTGGAACGCCGGCGTCTCGGTGATCCGCAACCGCACCCACAGCCCGACCAGGACCAGCGCGGCACTGGCGACGAACGGGATGCGCCAGCCCCAGGCCATGAACTGCGCCTCGTCGAGGAAGTGGGCCAGCAGCAGGAACACCCCGGTCGCGCACAGGAACCCCAGCGGCGCGCCCAGCTGCGGGAACATGCCGTACCAGGCGCGCTTGCCCGGCGGCGCGTTCTCGGTGGCCAGCAGCACCGCCCCGCCCCATTCGCCGCCCAGCCCCAGGCCCTGGC
>CAZBDE010000193.1:0-5738 GCA_964490415.1 uncultured Pseudoxanthomonas sp.
GCCGGCTTCCAGCATCTGGCGCATGGTGATCTGGGGCATTGCTTGTGACTCCTGGCAGTGGAACCGCGCCCGCGGCCGTTTCGTCGGCGTGATGCGGGAAGCTGCGGGCCATGGCGGCTGCAGCGACGGTTCCGGGGTTGGGCCTCCCTGGCGCTTCCGTGGCCGAACCCGCGAAGCGGGCACCCCGGCACGGAGGGTGGCGTCAGGTGTGTATTCGCCGGGGCCGGCAGGGCCGGCGCTTCCCCGCCCGGCGTGGGCGGCCCCGATCGGACAAGGGGCGGAAGAAAGCCGCGGGAGTATAGCCGCACGGGCCGATTCGGGCAAACCGGTCCAGGGGCCAGTGGACAGGGCCTGGTCCAGGTCAGGTCGAGCACGGCGGTTTCGCCGTTCACCTCGGCCTGGAGGCGATTGGCGGGCGGCAGGTCCGGGCCGATGGGGCTTCCCGTTGTCGGTCAGGCTTCCGGCAGGAGCAGGAATTCCGCGCGACGGATGTGTTCTGGATGCGTGAGGTGCGGCTCCGGCCACGGAAGAAGGGACGACGGCGTGGTCGGCCAGCGCCGGCGTGTCCTCAGAAGGTCAGAGTGACCGTGACCGTGTCCGAGTAGGTGCCGCCCGCTGGCGTCTGCTGGGCGGGCACGCGGCCGTATACGGTCAACGGCTGCAAGGTGCCATTGCCGTTGCCGGCGACCGTGTCGCTGTTCAGGGTGTTGCCCCAGCGCTGGGTTCGACCACTGTCGCGGTACAGCTCGTAGGTGATGTGGGCATTGCCGGGGCCGACCATGCGCCGAATGTCTCCCATACTGTTGCTGCCGTTGTTGAGGCCCACCTGCCAGGGCACCCATGGGCAACGCAAGGTGATGGTCGAGGTCTGGTGACGATCGCTGTCCAGCGTGTTCACCTGTCCGAATTCCAGATCGGTGGCAGTGCCGATGAAGCAGGTGTCGGCGACCTGTGCCCGGACATCGAACATGTCCGTTGAATCCGAGCTGCCGATACCGTCGCCCCCGCCGCTCATGCATTGGTCCACGTCGGGAGCGGGTGCGGACACGTTGTAGCTGGAGCGGACCGGAGTGATGGCGAGATTCGCGTCGAGGTACTGGTAGGGAAGCATGTTCTGGCGCGGATAGATCCGACCATGGATTGGCACCGTGCCTTCCAGGTACCAGGTGTTGGCGGGAAGCTGCAGGGTGAAGCTGAAGGGCGGGTGGCCGCTGGTAGCGGAGCCCAGGACCTGGCTGCGTGCGCTGTCCGCGAAGATGTCGTAGCCGAGAAGGATGTTCGGAGCCGCGACGCGCCGCATCCAGCGCGGGTTGACGCCCGGTTGCGACGTGCCTTCGCCTATGAACAGGCACATGCGGATGTTCAACGTCTGGTTGGCGGGAGTGCCGTCGCGACGGCATTGCCACGTCAGTATCGAAGAGGTGTCGCTGCCGTCCGGCGTGACGTTGCTGCCGAAATCGAAATTGTCTACCCGGGCATTGCAGACCAGCGCCATCGCCGGATGCGGCAGGCACCACAGTCCGGCCAGCAGGGCCAGCAGGAAAAGCGTGCGGTTCATCGGCAAACGACTCCTTCCAGTTCGACGAATCCTGCGGATCCGCTTACTTCGGGCAGCGTGACTTCGCAATAGCCGCCATCATGGCGGATGCGGAGCCGCGCCTGTGGCTGCGGATCATCCAGGAACACGACGCCGTCATGGCCGACCACGGTCAGCGCCGGCGCCGCGGCCGGATCGGCATCGCCGGACCAGACCGGGCTGCCGACCGGCAGGTAGGCGCCGGCGGCGTCGCGCACCGCCATCTGCACGGAGACCACCCGCCGCATCGGGAAGCGGGCCAGCAGGCCGCTGCGGCTGTAGGGGACCGCCTGCATCTCGGTGAGGTCGATGCGCATGTCCGGCGCCACCGCAAGCGGGTCGATCGACAGTTTGTTGCGCTGCCAGGCGTTGAGCCGGTTGACCAGCAGCAAGCCGTGTTCGTCGGTCTGGCCGATCAGCCGGTTCTCCAGCCGGATCGGCACGCCGGCGATGCCCTGCGTGGAGATCAGGGCGAAGGCATCGTCCACCCGGCGCATCGCGAAGCCATGGCCGCCCATCCACAGCAGGCCGCCACTGGCGTAGGCGTAGGCGGTGTCGTTGCCGCCGGGGAAGTGGCTCAGGCCGGCGGTCCACTGCCCGTAGCGGCCCAGTTGCGAGGTTTCGGCCTGGCCGCTGCGGCTGTCACCCAGCATCGCCTGGGCGCGCCAGCCCCAGCCACTCTCGTCTCCGGCCAGCGAGCGGCTGGCGTTGAGCGCCAGGTTCCGGGCGTCGCGGCTGTGGTGTGCGCTGGCGGAGAGCATGACCCGGTTGTCCAGCGGGATCGACCACGACAGGAAGACGTTGTCGTCGCCGCTGCGCTCCAGGTTGCGGTTGGCGTTCAGGTTCAGGTACTGGCCATGGGAGAACTGGCGCGACCAGCCGGCCGTCAGGTAGCGGCTGGCCTCCGCGTCCGGGAATTCCTGGCGCACGTAGCCCAGGTTCCACTGGCCCAGCCAGGTACTGACGCCGGCGAAGGCCTGGTCAGTGCGTAGGGCCAGCAGCGAGCTTTCCAGGCTGGCGACGTCGCGGAAGCGGGCGTCACGGCGCTGGGTGCTGGCACTGAAGCTGAACCCGCGCGCCTGCCACTGGTAGCCCAATCCCCGCTGGCTGCCCTGGCCGACCTGGTCGCTGCGGCTGGCGGCGAATGCGGCGTTGAACGTGCCGCTGCGCAGGCTCGGCATCCAGACGCCGCCGATGCCGGCCATTTCCAGTCCGGCGGTGCCTTCGCCGTGCGCTTCCAAGGTCAGGCGATCGCTCGCGCCGTGCCGCAGGCTGGCGCTGAACATCGGGTCGTCGGCGTAGCGGGCCGACTCCTGTCCATAGGCGCGCCGCACCCAGCCCAGGTCCAGCGACCAGTCGGACAGCCCGGCCTCAAGCAACTGCGGCGTGCCATACAGGGCGAAGTCGAGCGTGCGGGCGAAGCCGTTGATGTCGGTGACCACCAGTTGCGCATGGCCGGCACCATTCAGCATCGGCGCGCTGTCGATCTGGAAGCGGCCCGGCGCGACCTGCTGGCTGGACTGGTGGATGCCGTCGATGAGCAGGTCGACAGTGGATGGCAGAGCGGCTTCGCCGGCGAACGAAGCCAGCGGGGCGGTGGTGCGGTAGGGCTGCAGCGAGAAGTTGCTCGCCAGGCGCAGGCCGCCGATGCGGGTGGGCCGGGTCCACGGCACTGCGCCGGTGAGGGCGTCGCCGAGGACTAGGCTCAGCATCCGGTCCGGGAAATCCCATTGCCATGACGTATCCAGGCGCACGCTGTCGTGGCGCCGTCCCGACGAGTCGTCGTTGTCGAAGACCCGGGTGTTGAGGGTGTTGCTGAGGATCCCGGCCCCGAGCCCGAATACCCGCATCTCGGTCCAGCCACCGAGCATGCGCTGGTGATCGCTCTGCTGCGCCTGCACGTCGTAGTTGAGGACCAGGCCGGCCGCGCGCATGGCCGGGTCCGGGCGGGGGGCTTCCTCCGGCACGAAACCCAGCCGCACCGGCGCCTGGTCGAGCATTTCCACAGGAACCTGCAGGTGCATGCGTTGCAGGCTGGCGTTGTAGTCGACCTGCAGGCCGGGGACCGCGTCGAGCGCGAGCAGCCCGCTGGCATCTTCCCCGCCAGGCCACGCCAGGCCGAGTTCGTGCAGGGTAGAAGCGCTGGCGAAGAACCGGCCTTCGCGCTGGACGAAGCGTGCCAGGTGGCCGGTGGGGAACTGGTTGAGCACGACCTCCAGGTACAGTTCCGTTTCCGCCGTCGCGGAATCGGGGGCGTCCTGCCCGGCCAGCGCCAAGCCGCGGCCGGCTGGCGCCACCATGCCGCCCCCGGATGGCGACGGGGCAAACGTCCCTCCGGCGGAACCCGCCGCGTGGACGGCGATGGCCGGAAGTGATCCGGCGACCAGGACGGAAAGGCTAGCGGACAGGCGCGACCAGCGGCAGGACCTGTTCATCGTGTCCGGTGTCGAATGTCGCGACGAGGTGACCCTCGCCGCGCACCTGCTGCGGTTGCGGCAGCGGCCACTGCATGCGTTGGCCGGCCAGCACGTAGCCGAGCAGTCCGGGCTTCAGGTCCACCCGCGTGCCGTCGGAGTTGATCCAGGCCAGCTGGCTCAGGCGTGCGCGGCGATCGCCGCGGTTTTCGACCTGCAACTGGCCATCCTGCCAGCGGGCCGACAGCAGCGAAACATCCGTCGTGGGCGTGGGCGCCTGCGGCGGGCCGCGTCGGCTGGTTTCCACCGGCACCGGCATCGGCGTACCGACGAATACCGGGATCGAATAGCGCAGCAGGAAGCTCAGGCCACTCTCTTGTCCTGAGGTGTCGCCGGTGGAAGGCAGTTCGTCCACGAGCAGGCGGAAGGCCTGCTCGCCGGCTATCGGGCCGGACTGCAGGCGGACGATGCGCACCAGTTGCCGTTGTCCGGGAGCGACCTCCAGCAACGCCGGGCTGGCGACCAGGTCGCGGGTGGGAGCCAGTTGATCGGCGCCGCCTTCCTGGGTCCAGCGCTGCACGCGCACCTGCGCCTGCAGCGGCTGGTCGCCGCTGTTGGTCAGCCACAGCGCCTGCGACTGCTCCTGTGGCGGGAACTCCAGCAGGATGGGGGCCACCTGCAGGCTGGCCGCCGGCAGGATGCCGGTGACCAGCAGCAGGCAGGCGCCCAGCATCCAGGCGGGCAGGAATGGGTGCGGGCGCAGCGGTGGAACGGCGGTAGCCATGGCCGGACGATACAGGTTCCGGCGTCCGCGATCAGTAGGCGCCCGCGATCAGTAGGTGACGGTGGCGGTGACGGTGTCGACGTACAGGGCCCGTGCGACATTGGTCGCATCGGCGCTGACATCGGCGTAGACAAGGAGGTCCTGGCCGTCGCCGGTGCCTTCGCCGGCCACCTGGGAGGCCGCGTCGTTGCCCCATACGATGGTGCGGCTGCTGTCGCTGTACAGGCCGTACGGCACATACACCGAACCGTTCGCCATGCGGCGGCTGGTGGCGGTGATCGTCGTCCCGTCCAGGTGCAGGCCGCCGTCCAGGGTGACGGCGTAGGGCGTGCCGTCGGAGCAGTTGACCGTCAAGGTGCCGGTCGCGGTGCTGGCATCGCCGCGGACGACTTCGCCGAACCCGATGGGGGTCGCCGTGATCTCGCACGACTCGGCGATGGTGATGCTCACCTCGAACGTGGCGGTGTCTGTTTCGGCATTGGCATTGCCGACAAAACCGGCGGCGGCCAGGGCGGCGGCGATCAGGGAGGTCTTGAACAGCTTCATCGTGGACTCCGGGTTGGTACTTGCGGTGTTCGGGTTTGTCGGTATTGCTGGCCGAAGACCTGAGCAGGAAGCGTGCCAACTTCTGTGACGGGGGCACCTGTTGCTGAAGCAGGCCTGCCAGGACATCTGGTCACCTGATAGGCAAATTATGACCATACGCACCTGAATGGTTAGCCCTATTCAGCGATATTTATGACGCAGTGCGTCATTCGATTAACTGATCCTTCAGCAATCGTGGCCGGACGGCCGTCATCCGCTTTGGTCCTGACCGGACTTGAAAAATGTCCCGGCGCCTTGCCGTGGCCCCGGCCCCAAGGCGCACCGGACGGGTCCGCCGCACACCGCGTTCAGGATTCACCCCGGATCGGCGATAATCCCCGCCATGACCATGCACCTGAAGACCCCCGAGGAAATCGAG
>CAZBDE010000194.1:0-4601 GCA_964490415.1 uncultured Pseudoxanthomonas sp.
GTCGCGCAGGTAGTCGAAGCCGAATTCGTTGTTGGTGCCGTAGGTGATGTCGGCGTTGTAGGCTTCCTTCTTGTCGCCGTGCGGCATGCCCGGGTAGACCACGCCCACGCTCAGGCCCAGCCAGTTGTAGAGCTTGCCCATCCAGGCCGCGTCGCGGCGGGCCAGGTAGTCGTTGACGGTGACCACGTGCACGCCCTTGCCTTCCAGGGCGTTGAGGTACACCGGCAGGGTCGCCACCAGGGTCTTGCCCTCGCCGGTGCGCATCTCGGCGATCTTGCCCAGGTGCAGGACCATGCCGCCGATCAGCTGCACGTCGTAGTGGCGCATGCCCATGACCCGGCGGCTGGCCTCGCGGCACACCGCGAAGGCTTCGGGGAGGAGCGTGTCGAGGGCTTCGCCGGCGGCGATGCGCTGCTGGAATTCCGGGGTCTTGGCCTTCAGCGCCTCGTCGGAGAGCTGCTTCATCTCCTCTTCGAACGCGTTGATCTTCGTCACGAGGCGGTCCAGCTGGCGCAGGAGCCGTTCGTTGCGGCTGCCGAAGACACGGGTAAGCAGTTTGTTGATCATCAATGGGGCCGGTTGGGAATGAACGCCCCCGCGGCCGCGGCCGCTGGACGGCGCGGCGACCGGGGCGCTGGGGACCCGGCCGGGCAACATGACATTGTAGCTTGGGTCGCCGGGCGGGGTTCTCAAGGCGGGTGGACCGTGCCATCGGTCACGGAGGGCGCGTTGGATGCGGGTTTTCGGGGAGGCTGTCGGGTCGCCCTCATGCGGGCTCCTACAAAAGCCGCAAGCCGCCGTTGTAGGAGCCCGCATGAGGGCGACCGACAGCCTCCCCGAAAACCCACGTTCAACGCTCCCCTCCCCTCACCCCCCAAACGAAAAAACCCGCCCCTTCCGGGACGGGCTCTCTCCGCGCATCCGCCGCAGGATCAGCCGCGGCTGCGCGTCGCCACCGGCGCACGGCCGTCGGTAAGGAACTTGCGCGGGTTGACCACGTTGCCGTTCTCCCACACCTCGAAATGCACGTGGGCGCCGGTGGAGCGGCCGGTGGAGCCGGCCTTGGCCACCTGCGCGCCGGCACGGACCAGGTCGCCGGCCTTCACGGTCAGGCGCGAGTTGTGCGCGTAGCGGGTGACGTAGCCGTTGCCGTGGTCGACCTCGATGGTGTTGCCGTAGCCGCTGCGCACACCGGCGTAGCTGACCACGCCGTCGGCCACCGACATCACCGCGTCGCCGACGTTGGCGTCGAAGTCGATGCCCTTGTGCATGGCGCGGCCGCGGCCGAACGGATCGGCGCGGTAGCCGAAGCCGGAGGTGATGTAGCTGCGCCGCACCGGCGAACGCACCGGCAGCGCGTTGTTCTCCAGCTGGCGGTCGAACAGCAGCGACTCCATCACCGACAGCTGGCGGCCGGAGGCCTCGAACTGGCGGGACACGTCGTCCAGGCCGGTGGTCAGCTCGTCCAGCGGCATGTCCTTGGCGAGACCGCCGCCACCCTGGCCGGGGGTGTCGTGGAAGTTGAATTCGCCGTCCTCGAGCTGGCCGGCTTCGGTGAGCCGCTCGCCCAGGGCGTTGAGGCGGTTGGCCTGGGCCTGCAGTTCGCCCAGGCGCGCGGCCAGCGCGTTGATCTCCTGCTGCGACTGGCGCTTGACCTGCTCCAGTTGCTGCGCCTGCCGGGCCAGCTCCGACTCGGTGTGCGAGGCGCCGGCCAGGCCGATGCCGGCGCTGGCGCCGAGGCCGAGGACGACCCCGGTGGCCACGAGTGCCGCGCAGGCGGCCCCGGGACGCCGCGAGGCCAGTGCGCGCAGCCGGTCGGCGATTCCGCTGGCCTGACCGCTATGCGGGTTTCTTACGATGAATTTATAGCTCATGCTTTCGGGTATGCCTGATTTGAAGCCCAACGCCCGCACGGCGGCCGTCCCGCTCTCCGCGGCCGAGGCCGCTTTGGCGGATGAAACTGGCGCCACCTTGCGCCGAGCCCTGTGGCTCGATGCGCTGGACCAGCAGTTGCGTCCCCTGTTGCCGCCGGGGCTGGCGCCCCATTGCCGGTTGGCCAACATCGCCGGCGGACAACTCGTTTTTGTCACCGATTCGCCGGTCTGGCGGGCGCGGCTGCGCCTGTCCGAGACCCTGCTCCTCGATGCGGCCCGCTCCGTCGGGCTGAACCCCACCGCAGTCATCGTCAAAACGACTACCGGCCCGTTGCGCCCGCCAGCCTCGGCAAGCGCACCGTCCCCCCTGGTTTCAGCGACCGCCCGGCAAGCCGTGAGCGACGCACTGGCATCCCTGCGGGAATCCGATCCTGTGGATCCCCTGGGTCCCGGGGCTCCTGCCCCGGGGTCTGGTACCGGCCGCGCAACGTAGTGTTTCGATACCAGCGGCCAACCCGAGGGGCATCCTATCGTCACCGCTTCCTCACGTCGTTAGCGATTGGTTAAAAAACCGTTACGGAGGCAACGGATTGCTGATGAGGTTCACGCTTCATGAAAGAGCGTGAAGGCATGAGGCGAGGGGGGGCCCGGTGGGGGCCCTGTTCAGGTTTTGCGGAGGGGGAGCACGTATCGGGGAGCGCCTAGGCAAAAAAGGGGCCGGAGGCATTTAAAAAGGGGCCGGAGGCAATTAAGCGCATGCGCTTAATTGCCTCCGGCCCCTTTTTAAATGCCTCCGGCCCCTTTTTTGCTGCGCTTTTCCGCGGCGACCGCCGGCCACCCGCCCTCAGGCCAGCGCAGGCGTCCCGTACACCAGCGGCGCCGGCGCGGCGACATCCTCGAAGCTCACCTTCTCCCACGCGGTGGCATCGGCCATCAGCGCGCGGGCGAGCTTGTTGTTGAGCGCGTGGCCGGACTTGTAGCCCTCGTAGGCGCCCAGGATCGGCGCGCCGACCAGGTACAGGTCGCCGATCGCGTCGAGGATCTTGTGCCGCACGAACTCGTCGACGTAGCGCAGGCCGTCCTCGTTCAGGACGCGGAACTCGTCGAGCACGATGGCGTTGTCCATCGAGCCGCCCAGGCCCAGGTTGAGGTCGCGCATGTACTCCAGGTCGCGCATGAAGCCGAACGTGCGGGCGCGCGAGATCTCCTGGATGTACGCGGCGGTGGAGAACTCCAGCCGGTGATGCGACTGCTTGGCGGGAATCATCGGATGGTCGAACTGGATGGTGAAGTCCAGCCGGTAGCCGTCGAACGGCGAGAACCGGGCGATCTTGTCGCCGTCGCGCACTTCCACGTCCTTGAGGATGCGGATGAAGTGCTTGGGCGCGTCCTGCTCGGCGATGCCGGCGGACTGCAGCAGGAACACGAACGGACCGGCCGAGCCGTCCATGATCGGCAGCTCGGCCGAGGACAGTTCGACGATCAGGTTGTCCACGCCCAGGCCGGCGGCGGCGGACATCAGGTGCTCGACGGTCTGGATCTTGGCTTCGCCGCAGGTCAGGCCGGTGCACAGCGTGGTCTCGGTGACCAGGTGCGCGGCGGCGGGGACTTCGATGACCGGGTCCAGGTCGGTGCGGCGGAACACGATGCCGTGGTCGGCCGGCGCCGGGCGCAGGGTCATGTAGACCTTGTTGCCGCTGTGCAGGCCGACGCCGGTGGCGCGGATCGTGTTCTTGAGGGTGCGCTGCCGGGTCATGGGGTCACCGTGCGACGGAATATCCGTATGGGGTCGCGTGAAGGCGTCGAGAATATCACGCGTTTAGCTGAATCTTAACGGACTGCATGGGCCTGCCTTTGCAGGAGCTCCCTTCAGGGGCGACCCGATTGCGTTGGAAGGCGCAGCGTTCAACGCGCAGGCCCCGGAGCGGTCGGGTTGAACGAGGCTGCGTTCCGGCCGTCCCGGGTCGCCCCTGAAGGGAGCTCCTACAACGAGCGGGAAGGAGCGGCGAGACGCGGGGAAAGGTGTGGAAAGGCTGCCGGGCCTGGAAGGGCCCGGCGGCAAAGGGACTGCGGACACCGGGACTGCGGCGCGCCATGGCGGGCGCGCCCCGGGGTGTTGCCTGCGGCCGGCTGGATCGCCGGCCGTTCCTTCTTGGTGCGTCAGTCCGCCTGGCGGCGCAGGAACGCCGGGATGTCCAGGTAGTCGTTCGGCAGGTCGGCTGCCGCCGGGGTCGAGGCCGCAGGCGCCGAGGTGCTGGCGCTGGCGCTGCCGCGGCGCAGGCCGAGGCCGCCGACCGCATTGGCCACCGGGTCGGCGCCGGCGCCGAAGGCATCGTCGATCGGCAGGCCGGTGGTGCCGTCGCGGACCAGGCGCACCGGGGCGCGCACCGGCTCGCGCGCGGTGAACTCGGCGCGATTGCCGCCGAACTCGCGATCGCGCACCGGCTGGCGCACCGTGGCCCGGTTCAGGCCGGTGGCGACCACGGTCACCCGGACCTCGTCCTGCATGTCCGGGTCGAGCACGGTGCCCACCACCACGGTCGCGTCCTCGGAGGCGAAGCCCTCGACGGTGCGGCCGATCTCGTCGAACTCGGCCATGGTGAAGTCCGGGCCGGCGGTGATGTTGACCAGGATGCCGTTGGCGCCGGCCAGGTTGACGTCGTCCAGCAGCGGATTCTGGATGGCGCTTTCAGCGGCGGCCTGTGCACGGTCATCGCCCTTGGCGTG
>CAZBDE010000194.1:4611-5731 GCA_964490415.1 uncultured Pseudoxanthomonas sp.
CGAGCACGGTGATCAGCTTCTCGTTGGGGATGGTGATCAGCGAGTCGCAGTGCGCCGACAGTTCCTCGATGCCCTTGAGCGCGACCTGCATGCGCCGGCGGCCCTCGAACGGGAACGGCTTGGTGACCACGGCCACGGTCAGGATGCCCATCTCCTTGGCCAGCTGCGCCACCACCGGTGCGGCGCCGGTGCCGGTGCCGCCGCCCATGCCGGCGGTGATGAACACCATGTCCGCGCCGTCCAGCGCGGCGATGATCTGCTCGCGGTCCTCCAGCGCGGCCTGGCGGCCGACTTCCGGATTGGCGCCCGCGCCCAGGCCCTTGGTGACGTTGCCGCCCAGCTGCAGCTGCATCTTCGCGCCGCAGTTCTTGATCGCCTGCGAGTCGGTATTGGCGGTGATGAACTCCACGCCATCCACGCTGCTGTTGACCATGTGCGCGACCGCGTTGCCGCCGCCGCCGCCGACGCCGATGACCTTGATCACCGCATTGGGTGCCATCTTTTCGATCAGTTCAAAATGCGCCATGTCCATGTCCTCTCTATTGCCGTGATTGATCCGGGCATTCGGGAAGATCCCTCCTCCGTCCTGTCCCGCCCGCACCGGCGAGTTGTTGTTGATGTGCCGGGTCCCGGGCTTGCGCCTGTCGCCGGCTGGTTGTTGCCTGCTTCGATTACCGCATCTACCGCACTTCTTCTTCCCGCCCTGCCGTGCTTCTCCGGTGCCGCGCTCAGAACTCGCCGCGGAACCATGTCTTCAATTTCTTGAACAGGCTGCCGGCGCGCCCGATCGGCAGCGACGGCCGCCGCGGGTGCTCGATCTGGCTGCCCATCAGCAGCAGGCCGACGCCGGTGGCGTGCACCGGGTTGCCCACCACTTCGCCCAGGCCGGTGACGTGCTGCGGGATGCCCACGCGTACCGGCATCTGCAGCATTTCCTCGGCCAGCTCGACCACGCCTTCCATCTTCGAAGCGCCGCCGGTGAGCACCATGCCGGCGCGCACCAGCTCCTCGAAGCCGGAGCGGCGCAGTTCGGCCTGCACCATCTCGAAGATCTCCTCGTAGCGGCCCTGCACCGCCTGCGCCAGCGAGGCGCGCGGCATCCGCCGCGGCGGCCGGTCGC
>CAZBDE010000195.1:0-5707 GCA_964490415.1 uncultured Pseudoxanthomonas sp.
GTTGTGCAACAGCTACTTTTGTTGGTAGCTGTAGGGCCCTTCTCCGAACTTCATTAGTAGCCATGTCTTTCGTCACTCGTTAATGTCAACCCTCTTTATATGTTCAGTCGTGCGGTGGGGCATTTTTCATTACTACTTTGTCCACTTACACAAAACTAAGCACACTTATTGACTGGCTTTGGATGTGGGCTGCATGTGTGGCCTGGCAATGTGTGTGCGATTTATTTTGATAAAACTATTCGTTTACTCCATTCATTTACTTCTTTAGAAATACTTTTTTTCCATTGAGGGGCTCTTACATTTCTGTTGGCTAAGCATCTGTCCAACAAAGTTCTGAAGTCAGAATTATGATATTTCTTCTTTAATAATATTGATATAGTTCCAATAAAGTCACTGAGACTCATTGGAACTATATTAACAAATTCTTCATCGTCAGCTTTGTACCAAACACCGATGCGGAAAGTTTCAGCAACATTATTGTCAACAGAGGGTGCGATGAAAAGGCAGTAAACATCCTTATCTGGATATTCTTGTTTGTATTGGACTGTATGTCTTCTCACAGGTTCACTTTCTACCGCCATCTGTCTGTGAGATACGGTAAGAGTAACTTCAACGACCAATACGTAGGATTCGAACTCAAAAATTAAATCTGACCCATGCCCCGGTGCAGTGTTTCTTGGTAAAAAATCTTCATCCACGGGAAATCTTCTTGTCTTGTGAACTTCCCCAACAATTTCATCTATAGCTAGGAAACTTCTCCAAACCGCCCATTCTAGGTATGCGGGCTTGTCATCAATGTCAGGAGGATTCGAGACGGTCTCATTATTAAGAACGGATAAATAGGCCAATATTTCTTTTACGGCTTCATCGCTTTGCTGCTCATTAGCAAAGTCTTCTTCTCTTTCCCAGTTATTATATTCAATTAATTGGTATCTAACAGATTTAATTTCATTAAGATCTGATGTTGAACTTATTGAATTAGCAACTGTAAGGAGTGGATTCTGTTTATCTCTGATTCCAGTTTTCAGATTTTCGATCTCCAGAAGAGCAAACTCCTTTATGTCCGATGGTATTTGGTAAGAGTTAGAATAAAAATGTTTGAAATATTCAATCGGATTAGTCTTGTAAATAAATTTAGGCTCGTCACTTACCAATTTTTTAGCAAATTCTTTCTTATTGTTTCTAATCACCAAGGTATCACCAACACGAGTAAACAACCCTGAAAGACTAAAATATCTAAAGGTAGTATCTGCATAATCGCCAGCGACTGATAGTGGATTAATACCAGAGAATTCACCTAACTCATTTAAGTACTTTTTCTTTAAATCTTTTTGCTCCTTCGGTGTTTTACACTTAGATAGCTCGTCACGAAAAAGAATTATGTCATCGACTATATCTTTGTGAAGATTGCTGGTATGATTTTGAAATTTTTGTATAAAAAGGCCTGTCTCAAGTTTAGTAAGGCCGCTTAAATTTTTTTGGTCTAAGAGAAGTAGGACTTGAATAAAGAGAATGAACGGCTTCAAACTTCCATCTGGAAAGCCAGTTTCAAGCGAATTGGGTAGCTCGTAACATGCAAATTGTCTTGTATAAACTTCTTCAATTTCGGGTACTCGGCTTGCAGAAATTAATTTCTGCCCAGCAACAGTAACTTGATATGGAAGAGTAATTTCTTTATTACTAATTCTATCGAATAATTGTTCTGTGGAAAGTCTTGAGTCATCAATACTATATTTCTCGTAACTAATAAAGCCAAGTTGATAAAAGGCAGCCCTCCATTTTCGCCCATTCCAATCTGAGGCTTCTCCGTCAAATTCTAAAACTTGTCTTTCTTTTAATTTACCGTGTAGTCTTGCTTCAACTTCAGATCCCTTAGCATTACCAGAAAAACCTTCTTCAACAAAAACCTTTAAGGCGTTCTCAATTCGTTTTGGGTTTCTTACAGTCGTGTTGCCTACATTCCAAACTTTTGGCATATGAAGTATATTAGATTATTGATTCAATAGACCAAGGAATGGAATTCTTTGTCTTGTACTTTCTGTTGCGTATAGTTCATTATTACCATCCCAAATGACACTAACATTTCTGTCAGTCTCCAAATACTCAACCATCCATCTAGTATCTATTGGTAGTGGAGTTTCAATGACCAAAACTAGTCTTGAATCTGGGAGATTTTGCAAATACTTGTATTCGTATAATTGACTTAAGCCGTTTCTTACTTGAGTCTTAGAGTTTGCTGGGGTAATCGATTTCATTTCAAAAATATAATCATTATTACCGTGCCTAGTGGCCAAATCTATCAATTGATTGTATCTTGGAATTGAGCCAGTAATTCTAATCCTATTCGCTACTAAATTCACTAGACTTCTATGTGCATTATCCGCTCTTTCAGTTGCGGCTAAGTCTCTATAGGTAACAATTGTTTCGCGTGCTCTTGATGTTCTTAGGCTTACTTCTTCGTATTCTTGAAGAGTTGTTGTTCTTGGCAGGATTGGTTCATCTGCATCTGTAAAGTTAAGTATTTGAACAGCGTTATTTACAACTGGTGCCGCGAGATAAAATCTTTCATTCTGCCTTGAGATAATGTTCAATTCTTCAAGCCAAGCTACCAATGAACTGAATCTCCTTGGTGCCATGCTTCCTCCTTCCAGTTCAGATACTGACGTGACGAAATCAACAATTTCATTTCGAGTAACTCCATTTGCGGAATTTATTTCCAAAAATGGAATTAGACGCTGGAAAATTCTTGCACTTAAAACCGCTTGAATGAAAATTGGATTTGTTAAAGTCGGGTTGGTTCTAATGAATTCTCTTCCTAAATCTGTGAGTATTGAATGATTTGTAGTTGGCGTGGTAATCAAACCAATAATCTCCGCTGCTTTCCGATAATATCTTCCTTGGCGTTCAACTTTATTTATTGCTGTTGCAATGTCTTGAAAGCTTTGACCGCCTTGGGCTATACAAATTACTGTTCTTACAACGTCAGCAATAATATCTGCCTGCGGAATTTCGTCACTCGGTATTCTCATTTCTATCTAGCAATAAATAGGTATTCTTTAACTCTATTATTCTTATTCCCAATCTTATGGTTTTGGTTTCCGAACGAGTAAGTGTGATCTATTTCGTGAACGTCCACTGCTGACTTGTGTACTTTGAGCATTTCTATGATTTCATCCTTGGTCGGAAAGGAATTTGATGAATACGAAATGGTGATTATTGAGTCTTTATATTTTTTAAATAAATCCTCAAACGCTGAATACGCTGTATCCTTCTTGGCAAAAGGCGACTTGTAGCTGGCAAATTTTTTAACAATTGAGTGTTCCTGAATCTCTAGTCCTTCCCAATTTTTTACAAGTCCTTCAATGAAATGATAGCGCCTAACGTAGTCGTTATCAGATTTAGGAGTAAAGTAAGGAGGATCTAAATAGACCAAATCAGCATTTACTTCGATGTTTTCAGATGGACTATTTAAGGATTTATTTTCAAAACCATTGTCAAAGACTGCATTATTGAAAACCTCAATGCTCTCTATGAAATGATCTCTCAGCGTTTTTCTCATGTCAGCCCTTCCGTCATTGTATCGTTCACCGATGAAGGTAAAAACGCCTCTAGACCTTTTCTTCAGACATGAGCGAACGAGTGCTGAAAGAGCTAAGGCTATTTTATACTCATTATCCAGTTTGGAGATGTTATGCCTAACTGTATCAAGAAAGGCATTTTCTTCATTAGAAAAGAAGATATCCTTAAATGTATTTGATATAAAACGACTATTCTCATTAGGCTCTAGTAGCAATGACAAGTCAGTTTTAGATATTTTTTCTGATTGATTTTCAATGACTGCCTTTGAATGGATATAACTGAAGGACATGAAGTCATTAGTAATTACTCTTTTACCATTACACTTCATGAAATAGCTTACAACGTTACTTCCGGCAAAACTGTCATAGAAACTATCAAAGGGGATCTCTTTAAGATGATGCCAAATGTCAGAGATGATCTTGTTCTTACTTCCCATGTACCTTGTACTTGGAAAGGCTTTAAATTGATCAACAAATGACTCAATTTCTAACTGCATTTTATTTTCCACCGATTACAATAATATCTTTTCCAACCCTCGTCTCTGGATTGCTACTTATTAACCTTTTGGTCTCTATAATTCTAATCTCGTAGTTTTTGTACAATTCAAGAATTGTTGGATGATCCGAATTTGTTAACAGCACATGGCAACCCAATTGAACAAGTCTATCAAATTCATCTCTGAGTTTTACCTGATCCTCATGGTAGAAAAATTCCTTTGTATACCGTTTGAAGTCTGAAAATTTACCTACGGGATAATAAGGAGGGTCCAAGAAAATGAAATCCCCAGGTTTAGCATGCTTCTGTAGGGTCTTCAAATAGTCTGAGTTTAGAATTTTCGCATGCTGAAGAAATTCGCTTGCGTCTCTCAAAGTCTCTTTGTTCAGGAAATTATTGTCCCTCTTACCAAAGGGAACATTGAATTCTCCTTTTTTATTTACTCTATAAAGTCCATTGAAACACGTCTTATTTAAGTAAATCAGTCTTGCTGCTCTTTCGATGTCAGTGAGTTTGGTTGTATCTAAACTCCTGATCTTGTAGAAAAAGGTTTCCTCGTTTTTGTACTTTGAAAGTAATTTAATTACAGCCTCAACATTGTCTCTTACTGTCTTGTATGTCGTTATCAATTCATCATTAGAGTCTGAAATGATTGATTTTTCCGGATTGAGGAAAAAGAAGAATGCTCCTCCTCCGATAAATGGCTCGATATACTTGTTGTATTGGAGAGGGATGAGCTTTGCAAGCTCTGGTATCAATTGGGTTTTGCCACCTGCCCATTTCAAAAAGGGCTTTATACTTACTTCGTTCGGAAAAAAACCAAGAGGTTCTTCTGAGAGTGCCACTGAATCATTAAACTCCTTATACATGGCTTAGTTTCTTTTTAGGTTTTTTAAAATATAAAATTGCCTCTTCAGCTACTTTCAATGCTTCATTTGCAACGCTCTCATCTTTTATTTCATACGCTATTTTCTCACCTAGCCATAATGCTAGTAACTCCTTTTGCTTGATTTCGAAAAGGTCGGCTAGCAAAACGATTTGATTTCGGGTTGCAATTCTTTCGCCTCTTTCAATTTTACTTAAAAGTCCTTGGTCAATTTCAATGGCTGCTGCAGCTTGTCGCAAAAGAAGACCCTTTGCTTCCCTTAACGTTCTAATTTTATTCCCCAGACTCTCCATAAATGTATTATTTTGACTTGACAAATAATGTCAAAAATAGGAAGCTTTTCCTGTTTTCCAAATTAATTTGATCGTCACTTAATTAGCGGGTGGGGTTTGGCTCTTGCCATAGCTTTGGTGTCGCGGTGGGTTTGTGAGGCTATGGCATGTGCCAAATGCGCGGGCAATTCGGAGGACAACTCTTCTTAAAAATGCGCAGGGTCGGCTGTATTAATTTTTAGTCTGTCCCACGTTTTAATTTTTTCAAAGTCCAAGTTGTCTGTGAAGCCGTTCACTTGTCCCCGTGGGAAATCCTTGTTAGAAAATTGTCAGTCGTTTTTTTTGAAACACAAATTTGTCCGGGCCCTATTGCTACCAACACCGGAATATATGCAATTGCATATACTTTTTATTTATCGGTGACCACTAAATTGGCCATTTGCATTACAAGTCATCTCAAAAATACTCATAATGC
>CAZBDE010000196.1:0-5695 GCA_964490415.1 uncultured Pseudoxanthomonas sp.
CCGGGCCGAAGGCGCGCAGCCACTGTTCCAGGTGCGGCAGGCGCACGTTGAGGGAATTGACGTTCCAGCTGGCGATCTTCATCGAACCGGCGCGCTGAGGGGCGGCCGCATAGCATAGCCCCGTCCCGGCGGCGGGCGTTGGCGCCCGTCAGCGCAGCAGCAGGTCGATCATCCGGCGGATGCGCGGATACGGTGGGCGCAGCAGATCGGTGGCGCTGCGCCGGGCCTGCCACAGCACCGGGACGGGCTTGGTCATCGCATCGAAACCGGCGCGCCCGTGGTAGGCGCCCATGCCGCTGGCGCCGACGCCGCCGAACGGCAGGTTCTCGGCGGCGAAGTGCAGCAAGGTGTCGTTGACGGTGACGCCGCCGGCCAGCGTCCGCTGCAGGATCGCCTCGACCTGGCTGCGGTCGTGGCTGAAGGGATACAGCGCCAGCGGCCGATCGCGCGCATTGACGAAGGCGATCGCCGCGTCGAGCGAATCCACGCAGCGCACGGGCAGGATCGGGCCGAAGATCTCCTCGCGCATCAGCGCCAGGTCGTCCGGCGGATCGAGCACCAGCACCGGGGCGAACAGTCGCTGCGCCGGGTCGTGCGCGTCGGCCAGCGGCAGCACTTCGCAACCGCGCGCGCGCGCTTCGTCGAGGTAACCCTGCAGGCGCGCGAACTGGCCGTCGTTGACGATGCGGGTGTAGTCGCGCGCGCCGTCGCCGAAGTCGCCGTAACGCGCGGCGACCTGCGCCCGCAGTCCGCGCACCAGCGCGTCGCGCCGCTCGCGGCCGACCAGCAGCACGTAGTCCGGGGCGATGCACGTCTGTCCGGCGTTGAACCACTTGCCGGTGGCCAGGCGCGCGGCAGCGCGTTCGAGCGGATAGTCGGCGCAGACGATCGCCGGCGACTTGCCGCCCAGTTCCAGGGTGAGCGGGGTCAGGTTCGCCGCCGCGGCGGCCATGACCTTGCGCCCGACCGCGGTGGAGCCGGTGAACACCAGGTGGTCGAACGGCAGCGCGGCGAACGCGCCGGCCAGTTCGGCGCCGCCTTCGGCCACGGCCACGCGCGAGGCGGGGAAGACTTCGGCCAGCAGCGAATGCAGGAAGCGCGTGGTCCGCGGCGTGTGCTCGGACGGCTTGAGGAACACGTGGTTGCCAGCCGCAATCGCGGTGGCCAATGGAATCAGCGCCAGGTTGACCGGGTAGTTCCAGGGCGAGATCACCCCGACCACGCCCAGCGGCGCCGGGCGGAGCTGCGCGCGCGCCGGCCACAGCCGCCAGCCGGCGCCGACGCGGCGCGGCTTCATCCAGCCGCGCAGCTGGCCGACCAGGTGGTCGATGGTGGCCAGCACGGTCAGGCCCTCAGCGAGCAGGCTCTCCTCGTGCGAACGATGGCCGAAATCAGCGGCGATCACCCCGGCCATTTCCGGCAGGCGCCGCTTGAGGGCGGCCCGCAGCCGGCGCAGGTCGTCGCGCCGCTGCCCGTAGCCGGGAGGCTGCGCCTGCCAGGCATCGCGCAGCTGGCGCAGCGCGGGCGCCAGGGCGGCGACCGTGTCCACCGGTTCGTGTGGCGTCCCGCCACCGGTGGTGCCGGTGCGGGGCGTAGCGTTGGCTGCGGCGATCGCGGCATTGGCGGCAATGATCGTCGCGTTCGCGGCGGTGGTGGCAGCCGTGGCCGCGGTCGTGGCAGGGGTCGTCATCGCTCCAGTCTACGGCGAGGTATGGAGGGGAATTCAATACAATGGGCCATGACCGGATTTCCCCCCTCGCTGCGCCCCTACCTCGACCAGCTGCCCCGCCTGGGCGAACGGGTCTACGTCGACCCGGCCGCCACCGTCATCGGCGACGTCGAACTGGCCGAAGACGTGTCGGTCTGGCCCGGCTGCGTGCTGCGCGGCGACGTCAACTTCATCCGCGTCGGCGCGCGCACGAACGTGCAGGACGGCACCATCGTCCACGTCAGCCACCACAGCCCGTTCAACAAGGCCGGGTATCCGACCCTGATCGGTGCCGACGTGACCCTCGGCCACGGCACCATCATCCATGCCTGCACCATCGAGGACCTGTGCCTGGTCGGCATGGGTGCCTGCATCCTCGACGGGGCGACGGTGAAGAGGTACGGATTCGTCGGGGCTGGCGCGGTGGTCGGGCCGGGCAAAGTGGTCGGCGAGGCGGAGCTGTGGGTCGGCAATCCGGCGCGTTTCGTGCGCAGACTCGGCGACCGGGAGATCGAGAGCCTGCATTATTCGGCCGCGCACTATGTGCGGCTGAAGGACCGTTACCTGGGGATTGGCGGCTGAGGGCAGCGGGGCGAGCCCCGCTCTACGGGTCAGGGTGCGGTGGCGGTCTCCAGCGCGGTCAGGATCGCCATCGCCTCGGCGCGGTTGGCGCCGCACATGTCCGGGCCGGGGCGCAGCGAGGCGCAGAATGCCGGCCGTTCCGGCCGGCCGAACAGGCGGCAGCGCAGCGCTTCGTCCAGTTGCACGCACGGCACGCCGGCCGGCTTGCCGTGCGGCATGCCCGGGATCGGCGAGTTGATCGACGGCGCCGTGCAGCAGGCGGCGCAGCCGGGGCGGCAGGCGAAGGCGGTGACCATCGACACAGTGTAGGCCTGCCGGCGACTGCGGTAGCCTGTAGGCCATTCCACGACGAGCGGGAGCGGGCGATGGCACAGGGTTCGACCGGCAACGTGATTGCCGCACTTTGCAGCTTCTTCGTACCCGGGCTGGGCCAGCTGATCCAGGGCCGGCCGGGCTCGGCGATCCTGTGGTTCATCGCCGCCTGCCTGGCATTCGCGGTGACCTGGGTGATCACCCTGTCGCTGCTGCCGTTCGGCTGGTTCGTGGTCAGCGTGTTCGCCTGCATCAACGCTGCGCTGTACAAGCCGGCGCGCTGACGCCGCGCCGCCATGCGGACTCCGGCCCCGTAGAGCGGGGCTTGCCCCGCTGCTTCTTTCGCACGCCGGACATCACCTCGGAGGAGCAGCGGGGCAAGCCCCGCTCTACGGGGTGCGGGCGCCGGCGGCGTCCAGCGCCTGCAGCAGCGGTTCCAGCGGCAGCGCCGGCGCGGTGCCGCGATGGCCTTCCACGGTGCGGGCACGCAGCAGCGAGTTGAGGATCGCCTCCTCCGTGGCTTCGGCGGTGGCCTGGAACAGCGGGCTCATGCCGTCGCCGGCGACGCTGGCGGCCGGCTGCACGGCGACGCCGCGTCGGCGCCGGTTCTGCGCCGCGGTCGAGAACGCGATCACGTAGTCGCCCGAGCCGTTGGACATGTCCGAACCGGTGCGGGCCAGGCCGACCAGGGCGCGGCTGGCCAGGCGCCGCAGCGCGGCCGGGTCCAGCGGCGCGTCGGTGGCGACCACGATCATGATGCTGCCGTCGCCGCGCCAGGGCGGCGGTTCGCGCGAGGCAAGCCGCGCCAGCGCCTCGGGATCCGGCAGCGACTTCCACACCGGCACCCCGGCCACGGTCAGGTGGCCGCCGAAGTTGCTCTGCACCAGCACGCCCACGGTCCAGCCGCCTTCGGACGGCGCCAGCACGCGCGAACTGGTGCCGATGCCGCCCTTCCATCCGAAGGCGACGGTGCCGGCGCCTGCGCCGACCGCACCTTCCTCCATCGCGCCGTACGACAGCTGCGCCAGCGCCTGTTCGACCTGTTCCGGCCCGATCGGGCGGGCGCGGATGTCGCTGAGCCAGCCGTCGTTGGTCTCGCCGACCACGGGATTGATCGAGCGCACCTGTTCCATGCCCGGTTGCGCCAGCATGTGCGCCGCCAGCGCGTCGGCCGCCCTCCATACGCCCAGCGTGCCGGTGAGCAGGACCGGCGTTTCCAGTTCACCCAGCTCCTGCACCTGGGTGACGCCGAGCAGCTTGCCGAAGCCGTTGCCGACCACGATCGCGGCCGGTACCCGTTCGAGGTAGGCATTGCCGCGGTGCGGGACGATCGCGGTCACACCGGTGTTGAAGCGCGTACCTTCCGCCAGCGTGGCGTGGCCGACGCCGACGCCGTCGACGTCGGTGATCGCGTTGCGCGGTCCGGACGGCAAGGTGCCGATGACGATGCCGGCGTCGCGGGCGCGCGGCCGCGTTTCGGCCGGGGCATTGGCCGGCAGGAGCGTGGCCATGGCGGCGAGCAGCAACGCGGGCAGGAGTCTCATGCCCACGATGCTAGCCGATGCGCGCCGACGGCAGTACGGTCGGCGCGCCCGATGCGGTTCAGTCGAAGACGTTGGACAGCACGTCGGCGATCACGCCGGTGGCCAGCGCCACCAGCACCAGGTCGCTGCCATAGACGCGCCACTCGTGGCCGCCGTACACCGGCAGTTCGCGCAGCATCGGTCCGGGCACCATCTTCTTGGCGATACCCGGCGGCAGCGGCTTGCCGCGCGCCAGGTTCTTGCGGATGCCCGGCGGCAGGTCGGCGTAGCCGACGTAGCCGTAGCGTTCGGCGATGCGCCGCGCGTCGCCCGCGCCGATCGATACGGACACCAGCCCGCCGATGTTGGCGTCGACCTGCACGGCGGCGGGGCCGGCGTGGTCGTGCCTGGGCTTGGCTTTGCCCTTGCCTTCCGGGGGCGCGGCGAGGGCAGGCAGGGCCAGCAGGCTGGCCAGGACCAGGGACGGGATCGTGATGGCGCGATGCATGGTGGCGCTCCTGTCGGGTGGCGACGGCCGGTCGGCCGCAGTGGCATCCCGGCTAGATACAAGGCGCCACCCGACGGCGCCGTGAACACGATCGAAAAACGCGTGTTCCGCTGGGTTCCGGTTCAGCCGCAGGCGCTGGCCGGACTCAGTCGGCGGTCACCAGCACCTTGTCGTGGTCGCGCAACTCGGCGTAGACCGCGTCGGTCTGCGGGCGCACGCCATGCCACTGGGCGAAGGCCTCGGCGGCCTGCTCGACCAGCATCCCCAGTCCGTCGACCACCTCGCGGCAGCCCGCCGAGCGCGCCCAGGCGAGGAAGGCGATCGCCGCTTCGCCGTAGTTCACGTCCACCGCCAGGGTGCGGCTGTTGACCAGCGACAGCGGCGCGCTGAAGCCGGCGCCGTCGCTGCCGCGCCCGGCCGAGGTGGCGTTGACGATCAGTTCGAAGTCGCCCAGGTCGCGCAGGTCGTGCCAGTAGCGCGAGTGGGCGCGGCCGGGTTCGCCGAGTGCGTCGACCAGTGCGTCGGCGCGCTCGGGAGTGCGGTTGACCACGACCAGTTCGCCGATGCCCGCGTCCAGCAGCGCCGGGGCCACGCCGCGCGCGGCGCCGCCGGCGCCGAACAGCAGCGCGCGGCGCGCGCGCAGGTCCAGGCCGCGGCGACCGGTGAGGTCGCGGACCAGGCCGGCGCCGTCGGTGTTGTCGCCCTGCCACTGGCCGTCGTTGCGGGTGAGGGTGTTGCAGGCGCCGGCGCGGCGCGCGCGCTCGCTGGCCTGCGCGCACAGGGCGAAGGCGGCTTCCTTCAGCGGCAGGGTCACGTTGCAGCCGCGGCCGCCGGCGGCGGCGAAGCGCTCCAGCGCGACCGCGAAGTCCTGCGGCGGCGCGTCGATGGCGGTGTATTCCAGGGCGATGCCGCACTGGCGGGCGAAGGCGGCGTGGATGCGGGGCGAAAGCGAATGGGAGATCGGGTGGCCGAAGACGGCGTAGCGGGCAATGGACATGGCGTGTTGTGGATCCGCGGTTGGGTTATCCGGCCGGGAGCGAACACCATGAAGCGCGGAACGGG
>CAZBDE010000197.1:0-275 GCA_964490415.1 uncultured Pseudoxanthomonas sp.
CAGCAGCGGCGCGTCCTGCGCCAGCGCGCGCGCGAGGCCGGCGCGCTTGCGCATGCCGCCGGACAGCTGCGAGGGCAGCTTGTCGATCGCATCGGCGGGCAGGCCGGCCAGCTTCACCTTGAGCAGGGCCAGTTCGTAGCGCCAGCTTTCCGGCAGCTCCGGGTGGTGTTCCTTCAGCGGCACCTGCACGTTCTCGCCCACGCTCAGCGAGGAGAACAGGGCACCGTCCTGGAACAGCACCCCCGTGTTGCGCTCGATGTGCTGGCGCGCGGCGG
>CAZBDE010000197.1:285-5678 GCA_964490415.1 uncultured Pseudoxanthomonas sp.
CAGCAGCGGCGCGTCCTGCGCCAGCGCGCGCGCGAGGCCGGCGCGCTTGCGCATGCCGCCGGACAGCTGCGAGGGCAGCTTGTCGATCGCATCGGCGGGCAGGCCGGCCAGCTTCACCTTGAGCAGGGCCAGTTCGTAGCGCCAGCTTTCCGGCAGCCCGGGGTGGTGTTCCTTCAGGGGCACCTGCACGTTCTCGCCCACGGTCAGCGAGGAGAACAGGGCGCCGTCCTGGAACAGCACCCCCGTGCTGCGCTCGATGTGCTGGCGCGCGTCGGCGTCGCCGGACAGCGCGTCGGCGCCGAGCACGCGGATGCTGCCGCCGGCCGGGCGCAGCAGGCCGATGATGCTGCGCATCAGCACCGACTTGCCGCTGCCCGAGCCGCCGACCACGCCGAGGATCTCGCCGCGGCGCACGTCCAGGTCCAGGCCTTCGTGCACGGTCTGGCTGCCGAAGCGGGTGGCCAGCCCGCGCACCTCGATCGCGTTGTCCGACGGCATGGGCGCCACCTCACCAGTCCATGTGCATGAACCACAACGCGGCCAGCGCGTCGATGATGATCACCAGCGAGATCGTCTGGACCACGCTGGAGGTGGTGCGCTCGCCCACCGATTGCGCGGTGCCGGTCACCCGCAGGCCCTCCAGGCAGCCGATCAGGGCGATGACCACGGCGAACACCGGCGCCTTGGACATGCCGACCAGGAAATGCCGCACCTCCATGGTCTCGTGCATCCGCGCCAGGTACATCTGCGGCGGGATGCCCAGGTCGAAGGCGCCCACGGTGATGCCGCCGGCCAGGCCGGCCAGCATCGCGATGAAGGTCAGCAGCGGCAGCATCAGCAGCAGCGCCAGCAGGCGCGGGATCACCAGCAGGTCGATCGGGTCCAGGCCCAGGGTGCGGATCGCGTCGATCTCCTCGCGCGCCTTCATCGTCCCGATCTGCGCGGTGAACGAGCTGGCGGTCCGGCCGGCCACCACGATCGCGGTCATGAGCACGGCCAGCTCGCGCAGGGTGGCGATGCTGACCAGCTCGACCACGAAGATCTCCGCGCCGAAGTCGCGCAGGATGGTCGAGCCGAGGAAGGCGATCACCGCACCGACCAGGTAGGACAGCAGCGCCACCAGCGGCACCGCGTCCAGGCCGGTCTGTTCCATGTGTGCGACGGTGGCGGTGAGGCGGAACCGGCGCGGTTCGCGCGCCATCCGCGCGATCTTGGACAGGTTCTCGCCGGTGAAGCCGACCAGCTCGACGATGTCGCGTGCCACCGCCTCGGTGGCGCGGCCCATGCGTTCCAGCGCGGCGGCGAAGCCGTAGTCGCGCCGCCGCCGCGGCCGGTCGTCGGCCACGTCCTCGATCACCTGCACCAGCGGGACGTGCTCCTCGCGGAAGCGCAGGTGTTCGCTGTCCAGCCCGCGCCGCTTGGCGAAGCGCATCAGCTGCATGACCCCGGCCGAGTCCAGCCGCTCGATGCCTTCGGCGTCGACCACCGCCGCGTCCTCGGGGAGCCCGCGCAACTGCTCGGACATCGCCGCCGCATGGTCCAGCGTCCAGTACCCGGACAGGGTGATCCTGCCGGTTCCGGTCTGTGCCTGCTGCCAGCGGGGAGGGGGTCCGGTCTGTTCGATCATGGGCGCGTCCGGGCGGGAGCATACCCGGAAGCGCCGTGCAGGTGCCGTGGTGGCGCCGATGGCGGGTGTCCGCGGCGGCGGCGGGGCGACATACTAGTGCGATGAACGCCCCGTCACGTCCCGCCGCCAGCTACGCGCAGCGCATCGCCTTCGTCTCGGAGATGGCCGCGCGGCTGCACCGCTACGGCACCACCGCGCAGCGCCTGGAGGCGACGATCATGGCGCTGTCGCAGCGCCTGGACCTGGAGTGCGAGCCCTGGTCCAACCCGACCGGGCTGATCCTGAGCTTCAACGACCCGGGCAAGCCGCTGGGCAGCAGCGACACCACCCGGGTGATCCGCCTGCCCCCCGGCGAGAACGACCTGCACAAGCTCAGCGAGGCCGACCGCATCGCCGAAGCGGTGGCCAATGGCCAGATGAGCATCGCCCAGGGCCATACCGCGCTGCGCACGCTCGACCGCGCCCCGACCACCCGCACCCGGGTGATGCAGGTGCTGGCCTTCGGCCTGGCCGCCGCCGGCGTGGCCGGGCTGTGGCGGCTGCCGTCGCTGGACATCGCCACCGCCGCGGTGACCGGCCTGCTGATCGGCCTGCTCGACCAGTACACCAGCCCGCGGCCGGCGCTGAAGGAAGCCAGCGACGCGCTGGCCGCGCTGATGGCCGGCGCGGTGGTGTGCACGGTGGCGGTGCTGGTGGGCCCGCTCAACCTCAACACGGTGGTGATCGCCTCGCTGATCGTGCTGCTGCCCGGCATGGCGCTGACCAACGCGATGAACGAACTGTCCAGCCAGCACTGGGTCTCGGGCACGGTGCGCTTCGCCGGTGCGCTGACCACGGTGATGAAGCTGACCGTCGGCGCGATGGTGGCGGTGACCCTGTTCGAACTGCTCGGCCTGCAGCCGCAGGTCCGCGCCTGGCGGCCGCAGCCGGACCTGGTGGTGTGGGTGTCGCTGGGGATGACCGCGTTCGCTTTCGCGGTGCTGTTCAAGGCCAGTCGCCGCGATTACCCGTGGGTGATGGGTGCGGCGGTTTCCGGCTACCTGATCGGCCGCTATGTCGGTTATGCCTGGGGCAGTGCCGCCGGCACCTTCGCCGCGGCGCTCGCCTTGACCGCGGCCGGCAACGCCTTCGGGCGCTGGATGCACCGGCCCGGCGCGCTGATCCGGCTGCCGGGCATCATCATGCTGGTGCCCGGCAGCGCCAGCCTGCGCGGCCTGCTCACCCTGGTCCAGGAACAGGACATGAGTGCCGGGCAGAGCGCGTTGCTGGCGGTGCTGAACGTGGTGATGGCGCTGGTCGCCGGCCTGCTGTTCGGCAACCTGCTGGTGCCGGCGCGCAAGAACTTGTAGGAGCTCCCTTCAGGGGCGACCCGATCCCGTGGGAAGACACCGCGTTCAACGCGAAGGCTCCGGACCCGTAACATTGAACGCAGCTGCGTGCCAGGTGAGTAGGGTCGCCCCTGAAGGGAGCTCCTACAAAAACGCGGGTACGGGGCAAAGGAAAACGCCGGCCAGGGCCGGCGTTTTCCTTGCGTTCGTCGTGACCGGCCCGACGCTTACTTCCTGGGCTTCTTCACCACGCGCTTCTTGCCGTCGGACTTGGGCTTGGGCGTGAGTTTCGCGACGCCCGGGATCAGGAACTCGCCCAGGTCGCGGCCCTGGCCGGTGTAGGTGGCCAGCCAGCGTGGCTGCTTGCCGCGGCCGGTCCAGGTTTCCTTCGCGTTGGCCGGGTTGCGGTATTTCGGCGCGACCTTGCCGAGCTTGCGCCCGGTGCGGGCGCCGGCGGCCTTGCGCGCGCCGCGCGCCGGAGCCGCTCCACCGAACAGCTCCTCGATGGTGTAGCCCTCGGCCTTGGCCAGTTTCGTCAGCTTGGTGCGCACCTGCGCCACCGGGGTGCGCTGGGTGAGCTGGGCCTGGCGCTTCCTGGCCGTGGCGATCAGGGAGCCGAGTTCCTTCGGGGACAGCGTGCTGAGGTCGATCGACATCCGAATCTCCGGTCGTGGAATATCCAATGCACGGGCGTGCAGGCGCAGGATAATGCATGGAGATTATCCCGGCAAATAAAATCCGCGTGAAATGTCCGGATTATCCCTGGATAATCCGGACGATATTCTCGATATTCCACGGCGCGGCGGTGCCGGCAACCGCCGCACCCGCGGCCGCTCAGCCCGCCTGCAGGCGCTGCAGCAGCTGCGCGCGGTCCAGCGCCTCGGCCTCGCCGCCGCGGCGGGCGCGGTATTCGAAGGTGCCGGCGGCAAGGCCGCGCTCGGACACCACCACGCGGTGCGGGATGCCGATCAGTTCGATGTCGGCGAACATCGCGCCCGGGCGCAGGCCGCGGTCGTCCAGCACCGCGTCGAGGCCGGCGGCCTGCAGGTCGGCCAGCAGCGCTTCGGCGGCCGCGTCCACGGCCGCGTCCTTCTTCGGGTTGATCACGCACACCGCCACCGCCCACGGCGCCATCGGCACCGGCCAGACGATCCCGGCCTCGTCGTGGTTCTGCTCGATCGCCGCCGCCACGATCCGCGACACACCGATGCCGTAGCAGCCCATCGCCGGGATCGCGGCCTTGCCGTTCTCGTCGAGCACGGTGAACTTCATCGCTTCCGAATACTTGCGGCCGAGCTGGAACACGTGGCCGACCTCGATGCCGCGGGCCAGGCGGATCTCGCCGCCGTCGGCGGCGCGGTCGCCGGCGACCACGTTGCGGATGTCGGCGACCACGTCGGGTTCGGCCAGGTCGCGGCCCCAGTTCACGCCGGCGAGGTGGAAGCCGGCCTCGTTGGCGCCGACCACGAAGTCGGCCATCGCCGCGACCTCGCGGTCGGCGACGACGCGGATCGCCTGCTTCGGCCCGACGGGACCGAGGAAACCGGGCTCGCTGCCCAGGTGCTCGAGGATCTCGGCCTCGGTGGCCAGGCGATGGTCGGCCAGGCCTTCGACCTTGGCCAGCTTGATCTCGTTGACCGCGTGGTCGCCGCGCACCAGCGCCAGCACGAAGCCGTCGGCGCCCATGACCGCGACCGACTTGACCGTGCGCTGCAGCGGGATGCCCAGCAGTGCGGCCACGTCCTCGCAGGTCTTCTGCACCGGCGTGTCGACCTTGCGCAGCGCCTCGGCCGCGGCGGCGCGCGGGCCGGGCGCCGCGGCCTGCGCGGCCTCGACATTGGCCGCGTAGTCCGAGCCGGTGGAGAACGCCAGCGCGTCCTCGCCCGAGTCGGCCAGCACGTGGAATTCCTGCGAGGCATCGCCGCCGATCGCGCCGGAGTCGGCCTGCACCGCGCGGAACTCCAGGCCCAGGCGGGTGAACACGCGGGTGTAGGCGGCCTTCATGTTCTCGTACTCGCGCGCCAGGTCGGCGTCGGTGACGTGGAACGAATAGGCGTCCTTCATCAGGAACTCGCGCGCGCGCATCACCCCGAAGCGCGGGCGAATCTCGTCGCGGAACTTGGTGTGGATCTGGTAGAAGTTGACCGGCAGCTGCCGGTAGCTGCTCAGCTCCTGGCGGGCGAAGTCGGTGACCGCCTCTTCGGCGGTGGGGCTGTAGCAGTACTCCTGTTCCTTGCGGTCCCTGATCTTGAGCAGCTGGCCGCCGAACTTCTCCCAGCGGCCGGTCTCCTCCCACAGTTCACGGGGCTGGATCGTCGGCAGCTGCAGTTCGATGGCGCCGGCGCGGTCCATTTCCTCGCGCACCACGTTCTCGACCCTGCGCAGCACGCGCAGGCCCAGCGGCGACCAGGTGTACAGGCCGGCGGCGAGCTTGCGGA
>CAZBDE010000198.1:0-5665 GCA_964490415.1 uncultured Pseudoxanthomonas sp.
TGCCCAAGTCGATCGAGGGCTACTACCAGGAAACCGGCCGCGCCGGCCGCGACGGCGAGCCGGCCGAGGCCTGGATGGGCTACGGCCTGGGCGACGTGGTCCTGCTGCGGCAGATGATCGAGCAGGGCGAGGCCAGCGAGGAACGCAAGTGGCTGGAGCGGCGCAAGCTGGACCAGCTGCTCGGCTACTGCGAATCGGCCGGCTGCCGGCGGCAGGCGCTGCTCGCCGCGTTCGGCGAGGAGTACGCCGGGAACGGAACCGGCCCGGGCACCTGCGGCAACTGCGACAACTGCCTGCAGCCGGTGCGCACCTGGGACGCGACCGACGCGGCGCGCAAGGCGCTGAGCTGCGTCTACCGCACAGGCCAGCGCTTCGGCGCCGCGCACCTGATCGACGTGCTGCGCGGCGCCGACACCGAGAAGGTGCGCCAGTTCCGCCACCACGAGATCTCCACCTACGGCATCGGCACCGAGCTGGATACCAACGCCTGGCGCAGCGTGTTCCGCCAACTGGTGGTGGCCGGGCTGCTGGAGGTGGATGCCGAAGGCCACGGCAGCCTGCGCCTGGGCCCGGCGGCGCGGCCGGTGCTGCGCGGCGAGCAGCCCGTGCAGCTGCGCGAGGAACCTGCGCGCAAGGCGCGCGGCAAGGGCGCCGGCGGCGAGGCGCGGCGCAGCGAAAGCACGCTGCACGTGGACGCGGGCGACCGCCCGCTGTTCGACGCCCTGCGCGCCTGGCGCGGCGAACTGGCGCGCGAGCAGAACGTGCCGGCCTACGTGATCTTCCACGACCGCACCCTGCGCGACATCGCCGGGCTGCGCCCGGCCACGCTGGGCGAACTGGCCCGGGTGGGCGGCATCGGCGGCAGCAAGCTCGGCCGCTACGGCGAGGCGGTGCTGGAGATCGTGCGCGAGCAGGGCTGACCCGGCCGCCGCGCGGGCGGCCGGGCATCCCCGCGATCAGTGCGCCTTGGCGTCCGCGCCATCGCCGCCGTCCTGCCGCGGCGCGAGCACGTGGCGGTCGAACAGTTCGTTGGCGTTCGCCAGCGACATCAGGTGCGCGTAGATCCAGCCCAGGTAACCGGCCTTGTTCAGCGCCAGCACCTTCTTCTCCGGCAGCTTGACGAACTTCTCCTCGTCCACCGCCATGAAATCGCTGAGCACGAAGCTCTCGCCGCCGCCGCGGGTCAGGCGCAGGCTGCGCTCGGCCAGCAGGTCGAACTCGACCAGCTTGGCCACGAACGCGCGGGTGCGCTCCATCTCGCTGCTGAAGTTGTGCAGGAAGCGGATCATTTCCTCGAGGTAGGCGCTGTTCTTCCCCTCCTCGTCGAACAGGACCTGGCCGTCCTCTTCGTTCCAGCCGGCGAATTCGCGGTCGAAGCACACGGTGAAGTTCTCGCCGTCCTTCTGCGCCAGCACGAACGGGTAGCGGCGGATGAACGCCGGCACGTAGGCGTTGCGCCGCCACTGCCCGGACTCGTCGATGAAGGCGTTGTGGCCGTTCTTCAGCCCCAGCAGCGCGATCGGCGAGATGTCGGCGCCCTGGCCGACGAACAGGATCGGGTACTGGCGCGCTGCCTGGAAGAACTCCGCGGCGGCCAGCGGCACCAGGTGGGTCTCGGCGGCGAAGCGGGCGTCCTGCAGCTGGCGCAGGCGCAGCCGGCGATGCGCATCGCGGTTGAGGGGCGTGATCTCCCGGTAGAGGAGCAGGGTGTTGCTCATGGTGTATCTCCGTCTTGCATGGGTGTTGCGCGCTCAGCGCACGATGATCTGCAGCAGCAGCTGGCTGTTGTCCTGGTCCGGCACCACGTCCTGGATCGCGCTGGCGGCGACCAGGCTGGCGCTGAAGTGGCGGTTCCAATCCAGGTTCAACCCCAGTCCCGCACTCTGCAACTCCACGTCGCGCGTGCCCAGCTCGGTGGCCAGGCCGTAATCATAGAAGGCGAACAGCTGCCAGCGCTCGCCGAAGCGGCGGGAGAACTCCACGTTGGTGGCCACGCCGCGCGGGGCGGAGATCACGCCCGGGTCGTAGCCGCGCACGCTGGCGATGCCGCCGAGCTGGAAATACAGCGAGGCCGGGAGACTGCCCGGGTCGCTGGCGTATTGCCAGGCGAGCCGGCCGGTGAAGGCGTACAGGTCGCCGAAGACCCGGTTCACCAGGCCCGTGCCGCCCAGCAGGGTGTAGTCCCCGCTCTCGCCGCTGATGTCGTTGTCGGCCGAAGTGCGGCGCAGGCGCTGGTCGTAGCGCACGAACCAGGGTGCGCTGGCGTACTGGACGGTGCCGGTGAAGAAGACCTCGCCGATGCTGGTGTCGCTCAGCGGCAGGCCCTCCACCGTAGTCTCGGCGCTCTGCCACATGTAGCCGGCGCCGGCGCGCAGCAGCCACTCCGGGCCCAGCCACCAGGGGTGCTCGTAGCCGCCCGAATAGACCTGCGAATCGCCCTCGATACCCAGGTCGGCGTACGGGCCGTCGGTGATCTTCATCGTGTTGGCGCCGGCCTCGACCCAGGCGAAGCCGTTGCGGCGGTTCACCGGGCGCACGTAGCGCAGGCTGCCGTAGGTCGAATCGGCGGTCCCGACCACCAGCGCGGTGAGGCTGTCGGCCGCGCCGCTCGGCGAGAACCAGGTCAGGCTGCCGCCGGCCTGCTCGCGGCCGCTGCCCTGGTTGCCGTAGTTGTTGGCGAAGCCCAGCCACTGCAGCCGCTCGGGCTCGTGCGCCTGCAGGGTCACCTTCGAGGTGCCGAAGCTGCCCCCCGGTGAAAGCCCGGCGCTGACCTGCGGGCCCTGCGCGGTCGCGTTGAAGCGCTGGATGTCGGCCATCAGCCGCGGGCTGTCGAGGACCTCGCCGTCCTCGAGCAGGATCCGGCGCTCGTAGAAGGCCGGGTCGACCCATTGCGCGCCCTGCCATTCGACCGCGTCGACCTTGGCCTCGACCAGCACCACCCGCAGCTCGCCGCTTTCGACCTCCTGCGGCGGGATCACCGCCCGCGCGGTCAGCTGGCCGGCGCGCTCGTACAGCGCATTGACCTGCGCCAGCAGGCCGTTGAGGTCGGACAGGTGCACTTCGTGGCCCAGGTACGGCCGCGCCAGCGCTTCCAGCTCGGACGCCTGCAGGAACACCGAGGGCGTGAAGCGGATCCGCTCCAGGACGAAGGCCAGGTCCTGCTCCGGCAAGGCCTGCGCTTCGAGCGCTTCGCCCTTCAGCACCGGCACCTGCACCTGGCGCGCCTGCTCCTCCAGCTCGCGCTGGCGCTGCTGCTGTTCCAGTTGCTCGCGCTGCAGCACCGGACTGGCCTGCCCCGGCAGCGTCGGCGCCACCTGCGCCAGCGCCAGTCCGCCCATGCCGCACAGCCCGGCCGCCATCATGGCGCGCAGCGCGTATCCCTTCGAGTTCACCACAGCATCGCTCCCAGGTTGCGTTCTTCTTCGGACGGCGTCTGCTCGCCTTCCCCGCCTTCCAGCTGCATGCGCGCGCCGGCCGGCAGCGCGCGCCAGGCCAGCTCCCAGTCCTCCGGCGCCTCGCCATCGACGAACAGCCACGACTCCAGGTCGCCCAGGCGCTGCTCGGTGAAGGCCGCCGACAGGTGCTGCTCGCTGTAGCGGGCGCCGCTGTTGCGCTGGTACTCCAGCCGCGAATCCAGGTGCGGCCGCTGGAAATTCGGCACCAGCACCTGGTGGGTGTAGCGGCGGTGCACGACCCAGGCATTGGTGCTCGACACCAGCCCTTCCTGCTTCAGGCGGAACGCCTTGTCCAGTTCGTAGAGCTGCACGTCGGCGCCGGGCTGGTACCGCGGCGTGGTGTTGTCCATCAGCACCGTGGCATTGGCCGTGTACAGGCGCAGGTGGTCGACGTGGCGCGCGTCCTCGATCTCCACCAGGTCGGCGCTGGTCCTGAGCGTGCCGTCGACCACGAACAGGCGCGGCACCAGGATCGCGCCGGCATCGAAGACCGCGTCGAAGCGGTCGGCCGCGGCCGCATCGCCGATGCCTTCGACCCACAGCGGCAGGCTGCCGCTGCCGGTGTGGCGGCCATACAGTTCGATGTCGCGGCCACGCAGGGTCACCGACCGGCCGAGGCTGGCGTCACCCACGTGGATGCGGTTGCCCGAATGCACGTCCAGGGTCGGCACGGACACCTGCTCGAACCAGACCGTCGCGTCGCTGGCCACGCCGTCGCGCCAGCCGGCGTTGACCACCGCCCCGGCATCGGCCGAGAGCAGGCGGCCGCGCGTGTCGAGCAGGCTGTCCAGGTAGGCCTGGGTCCCTGCGAGCAGCTGGTCGAAGCCGATGTCCTCGCCGGCGCGCCAGTCCTGGCGGCCGCCGCTGCGGCTGCTGCCGACGTGGATGTAGCCGCGGCCGAGCAGGTCGATGTCGCCGCTGGCCAGCAGCGAACCGATGCTCAGGTGGGTGGCGTCCACGGCGATGTCGCCGGCGTCGGCCTGGATCGCATCCACGTCGACGTCGCCGCTGGCCAGCAGCCGGATCTGGCCGCTGATCGGCAGGCCCTCGTGCCGGCCGTGCGCGCGGATCACCCCGCCGCTGGCGATGTCGCCGCCATGCGCGACCAGGTCGATGTCGCCGCCGGCCTCCACGCCATCGTCGAAGTTGATCGAGCCGCCGGCATCGACCAGCACGTTGCGCCCGGCCCTGGCGCCGGCCAGGTCGACGTTGCCGCCGATGCGGAAGGTCAGGTCGCGACCGGCCTCGGCGAGGCCATCGACGTCCAGGTCGCCGGCGATGCCGACCACCAGGTCGCGGCCCGCCTTCAGCGAGTAGGTGCCGCCGAAGCGCACCTCCGGCATGTCCAGGTCTCCGCCGGCGATGATGCCGACGTCGCCCCCGGCCTCCACCAGCAGCGCTTGGATGTCAGCCGCCGCCTGCATGAACACATCGCCCTGCAGGCTCTGCAGGCGGCCCAGGCGCAGGTTGCGGCCGATCAGGGTGACCTGGCCGGCGGCTTCCGCATTGCCGCCGAACACGTCGCCTTCGGTGCTGACCAGGATGTCGGCGCCCGACTTCAGGTGCGCCGGCACCAGCACGTCCGCTGCGTCCGGGTCGGCAGGTACGCCGAAGTGGATGTCGACCGGTGCGCCTGCGGTGCCGCGCAGGGTGAGGTTGCCGTTGCTGGCGCCGGTGAGGATGCGCAGCGGGCCGCTGCGGGCCTCGATGTCCAGCGTGGTGTGCGCATCGGCCGAGCCGATGTCGGTGCTGCCGGCCAGCAGGTCGATGCGACCCTGCATGGACTGCAGCGCATCGGCCGCGAACAGGCGCTGCGACTCCAGCAGCAGGTCGCCGCGCAGGCTCTCCAGGCGACCCAGGTCCGCGCTGCCGACGTCGAAGCGCACCTCGCCACCGGCACTGGCGGTACCGCCGGTCCAGTCGCCGACGCCGGTCACGTCGAGCGTGTCGCCGACCACGAGCTGGCCGTATTCCAGCGTACCGGCGCTGCCGGTGTGCGCCAGCACCGCGGTGTCGCGCACCCGGGCCTGGTCCAGCGCCAGATTGCGCTCGGCCGACAGCTGCAGGTCGCCATCGATGCCTAGGCGGCCGATGCGCGCGGCATCGCCGACCGCAATGCGGGTGTCGGCCGCGTCGAGCTGGCCCAGCGACAGGTCGTCCGCGAGCGCGACGTCCACCGTGCCAACGACCGTTGCGGTTTCCACCACCGC
>CAZBDE010000199.1:0-5644 GCA_964490415.1 uncultured Pseudoxanthomonas sp.
AATTCATTATCTCTCTCTATAGGTGTCCCAACTTTTTTTTACCTATTTTTACATCTTTTTTTTATTCGATTTTTAAGGAAATACTAAATAAAAACTATTCTCTATATCTTTTACTAATTTTATTTGTTCATCCTTAGATACTAATAAATCTTCTATTTTTAAATTTTTTATATCATTAAAATTTGTCACTTGAGTAAGTACCCCATGTAAAAAATTTCATAATAAATTTTCATTTTTAAATAAATCCATTAATGTTTTTCTTAAATAAAAATTCATTATCTCTACATTTTTTAAATCTGTAGCATAACAATCATGTATAACCGCTATATTCAAATTTAAATTATTTGATATTAAATTTCAAATATAACTATATACTCATAATGAATCTAAACTATGAATTAAATTAGCTCTTATTGCTTGTAAGTATTTAACTTTATCTATTTTATTAGGATCATAAACTCTTATAGTCATTCTTTTTCTAATTCTTTTATATTTTTTTTTATCTTCTTTTTTATCTTCTTTTTTAAATTTTAAATTAAAAGAATGATCTAATACAATTTTATTAGATATTCAATATCCTTGAGATGAATATAAATCTACATCTTTATTTAAAATTAACCCAGAAGAAGAAGAAGAGGAAAATTGTAATACTTTATCTATATTAATTAAATATTTTGCTATTTCTTCTAACTTATCTAAAGATTTATATAAAGAAATATCTTGTATAAAATCAAAAAATAAATCTCTAATGTATATAATTAAATCTTTATTTTCTAACTTTAAATTTAATTCTAAAATTACTTCTTTTAATTTTTCTAACATCCCAATTTTAGTTAAACCATAATTTATAGTCATAATAATTTTTTTAAACACTTTTCTTAAAATATCATAATCATGATTATTTAAAAATTTTTGTACAAGTAATAATTTATTTAATTCTTTTTTATTTGTTACTTTACTTATTTTATTTTTTATAAAATCTTTAAATTCTTCATTAATTTTTCCATAATAATCTCCAGGAATATCTGATTTTGATGATTTTATTAAATTTAAATCTTTTGCATATTTAGCTAAACCTAATAATAAACAAATTAATTGTGATCCAGAACAAGTAGCATCCATTCATATCAAAAATCCACTATAAAAGTTATCCTTTAATTTTAAAAATCGCTTATATTCAATAATAGATGCTAAAAATAAAAAAGGTTCTTTTGCATTCAACCAAAAATCTAAATCATTATAATCTCAATTTTTAATTTTTTCCATTAAAAATATATTAAAAAATTTTTCTAAATCTTCAGCAGATTTTCCTACATTTCCTAAATATAATTTTGAACATTGAACTTTAAATCAAAAACTTTCATTTAAATTTATTTTTTCTTTTTTATAAAATCTTAAAATTGATCTAATAAATTTACTTGATTGATAATTTAAATGATCACTATGAACATAAATTCTGCCTCTAAAATCAACATTATATACAAAATATATTTTTTCAAATTGTAAAAATTCTTTACACGAATTTAATTCTCTATTAAATTGATCAATTTTACTATTTAAAGAAATCATTTTTTCATATTCTTCTTTTAATTCAAAATTTAATTTATTTTTTTTAATTTCTTCTTTTATCTTTAAAAAACTTTCTTCACTACTATAATTTCCAATTAAATTTTTAATTATTTCATTTTTATATTTATCAATATAATGAACCATATTATTATCCAATTCAAATTCTATATTTTGTAAATAATTAATACATTTTAAAAAATTAGTACTTGGAAATTTTACGTCTCTTTTAAATTTTAAATCATTAAAAAAAATACGTCTTTTACTTAAACTTAACTTAAATAATTCTCCATTTAATAAAAAACCTCCTTTTTTATTATTTCCTGCTCATCCCTTTTTTAAATTTCAAGGATTAGGCTTTATTACCATTGGAGAAAATCCATATAAAAATACATTTTTTTCATTATACTCTATTTTAAACTCAGTAATTATTTCTTGTTTTAATTCAAAAATAATAAAATCTTTATTATCTTCTCTAATTTCCCTAAAAATAAATATATCATTTAAACAAGAATTTGTTAATAAATTAAAAAAAACAAAACCTAAACTTATACTTTTTTGACTTTTAAATCAATCTTTCAATACTTCTTTTATTTGTAACCCTTTTTCATTTTTAAATAAAGAATATTCTTCTAATTTTTCAAATTTAAAACCAGCATTAAAAAAATAACTTTTTAAAAAATTTATTAAATGTAAACAAAAACTAGATTTACTTCGTCTTATATTATGTATACTATTTATATAACATAAATTTATAATATTTAAAAATAATTTAAATAATCTATCTTTAGATTCAAAAAGCATTAATAATACTATATATTCATATTTTTCATTACCTTTTTTATTTTTTATTTTTTCTTCTAAATAATCTTTTAAACTAAAAAATTTATTTTTAACTTTTTCTCCTAAAGGTTTTATTATATTAAAAAAATGTAAATTTTTTACTTTAAATTGCGCTTTTTCAATAAAAGCTGCTTCTAATTTTTTTTCTATAGCAATTAATTCTAATTGATTATATTTATAATATTCTAATTGTTCATTAAATTCATTTCATTTATAAAAATATTTTAAATTATCATAAGATAATAATGTATTTTTTAAAATTAAACTCATACCTAATTTTAATGGTCCTTTTATTAAATATTCAATAGATTTTTTTGGATCTCTAATTTGACTTGTATCTGTACAAGGATCTTTAAATTCTCTTTCTATTAAACTACTTCATTTTTTTCTTATTAAATTTCTTAAATTTTCAGTATATTTTATATTTACAACAAAATGAAAATGTATAATATTACTGCATTCTATTGATCAAATATAAATTAAATCTTTATTCATTTTTTTTAAATAATTTAATAATTTATTTCTTAAATTATCAATAAATTTTTCTTCTTCTTTTGTTAAAACAAAAACTAATTTATTATCATAATAAATATATTTTTTTTCTTCTTTTATTTCTCAATATCCTTTTTCAATATTACCAAAATCAGTTTTACTTCATGTTCATTCACCACATTCTACTTTTTTTATACTTTCTTTTAATACATTTACTGTAATAAATGTACATTTATCAAATTCTTTTAAATATATTAAATTATTCTTTAAACCCATTTGTATTATTAATTTATTTTTTTGTACATCATCAAATACATTTTTAAATTTATCATTATTTAAATTCATTTTTATTATCTATATCATGAATAAAATTAGCCTTTATTGCTTGTAAGTATTTAACTTTATCTATTTTATTAAGATCATAAACTCTTACAGTCATTTGTGTTTTTACTTTTTTTTTATAAAAAATATAATCATACTTTAAATCAACATTTAAAAATAATCTTATAATATAAATTAAAAATAAAATTTTTTTTATTATACTTAAATTAAAAATATATATATATAACTGTATTTTTTTTCTTATTTTTATTTTTAAAACATCTTGAACATTATTAATAAAATAATTTATAAATCTTTTCATTAGTCTATATCTTTTTTACCTCCTCATCTTTTTAAAATTTGTTTTCTTTCATTATTTAATGTTTTTAACTCACCTAATTTTTCTTTTATTTCCTTATCTTCTACATATTTTATATCTTTACCAAAATCTTCTTTAAATTGTTCTACTTCTTTATCACTTACTTTCTCTATCATTTCGTCTACATTTTTTATTTCATCCTTAAATTGTTTATGTCTATCTTTTAAAAAAATAAAAGTACTTAAATTATTTAAAATTCCTGCTAATCCTCCGATTATCATTCCACCCAAAACTCACGGCCCTTTACTTTTAATTTTATTTTTTACGATTCTCATTTAATCTTATTAAAATAACTAATATTAAATTTATTATTAATAAAATAATACTTATTATACTTAAAATATCGTTTATATAAAAATTATTATTTATAAATAATAATTTAAATCAAGTTGATATACACCATATAGGTCATCTTATTACATAAAATATTTCAATATATTTTTTATATTTATATAAAAAAGTTTCTTTATAATATAAATGATAATTTACTTCATTCATTTCTTCATCAAAATAAACAGCATCATATAATATTTTAAAAAATATTGCTATTAATAAAAATATTATTTGTCAATATTCTATAAAAAAACTATAATATATTATTTTTTCAATTTTTATTTCCCATGGTAAATATTTATTAATTTCTCAATATAATAAAGTAAATCTCAAAAAAGGTCGCATAATACCTGATCATATAAAAAAAAAAGCACAACTTATATTTAATCAAAAAAATATTAAAGCATAAATTATAAATTTTCTTTCTTTAGTTAAATTTATATCTCAAACTAATTCTCTCATCGTTATTAAAATAAAATAAGTTACATAAATTCAAAATAAAAAAATTATTATTTTTAAAATATCCCAATTATACCACATATTTATAATAAAATTTATTAAAACTATTCCTAAAAATAAATAACTAAAATTATAAATATACTTATCATACTTTACTAAGTATTCATTTGAATTATTTAATAAATTATTTACTATTTTTCCACGTCATTCTAATATTAATTTTAATTTATTTATTATTTTTCTCATTATCTTTTACTACCAATTTTTTATCACCATCTTCTTCTGGATTACCATATATAAAACATAAAATAATAAATAAAAATAAAACTAATGAAAAAGTACCCATTAACTTTTCTAACAAATCTAAATCTAATAAAAAGAAAATTAAATTGATTATTTCTTCACCAATAAATCATCCACTAACCATTTCATTTATTAAATTATTTATCACCATTTATAATTTTTTTTTAATTATTTATTAAATTTTATAAAATATGTTTTTATTCAAAAAAAATAAAAATAACCTATTTATATATATATATATCTATATATATATATATATTATTTTAAAATATCTAAAAAATGATATTAAATATAACCTATATAAGGTTATAAATTTTATCAAAAATTTCATGATATATTATTCAACTACATAATTTTTTTTCTAAAAATTTAAATAAAATTAATTTTATTTTTTTATTTAATTATTTTTCTAAAGAAAAATGTTAAGTGCTTCGCACCGATCAACGCCAAGCTCGGAGGCTAACGCCTCCTCACCGTTTTAATATAATTTATTATACGCCTCCCAAAATATAATAAAAGAATAAATCTTAAAACAAGCTATTTTATTTAATCAAATAAACAAACATAAATAATGGGGGGGGCGTTATTTCATTATTTATCAAATTTTTTACTTTTTAAGTGGGGAAATTTTTAAAAACCCACTTTACTTTTTTTTGAAAAAAAAAACTTTTAAAAACCTCTTTTTACAAAATAAACTAAAATTTTGATTTTTTCATATTTTATATTTCTAATAATTTTATTAAAAGTAACACATTTATCTATACTTTTTTTTTATTTTTGTAATTTTCATTTTCTAAAACATCTAAAAAATAATATAATATATTACACTTATATGTGTCTTATAATTTATCAAAAATTTCATGATATATTATTCAACTACATAAAAAAATAAAAATTCATTATCTCTCTCTATAGGTGTCCCAACTTTTTTTTACCTATTTTTACATC
>CAZBDE010000200.1:0-5552 GCA_964490415.1 uncultured Pseudoxanthomonas sp.
AAGTAGTGTCTGAGCATGTTGTTAGCTTGTGCCTGTTCCGGTACACCGAAAGTAAACAGATCGCGGCATAAATCCGATACCTTATTATTTTGCTTTTTGTCCGTGCATCGGTAGTAAATGAGAAGTATGAGTTACTGAAAGCTGCCGGGCGGTAAGTCCTGACGTTATATTAAATAGCGCAAACAAATCTACACCTTAAGATGCTTATTTAAATCAACTACCGCATTACACCCCAATTGTTCCATCACCTGCCGGAGTTGTGTTTTCAAAATCGCGATGGTGTGGTCGCCCCCTTGTTTACCCAACGCAGCCACTCCATACATAAACGACCTGCCCATAAAAGTAAACTCAGCTCCGCTTGCTAAGGCTCTGGCTACATCCGGACCGGAGCGGATGCCGCTGTCCATCATGATTTTGATTTTGTGCTTGTACTTTTCCTGGATGGATACCATTGAATGAATGGCGGATTCACCCGCGTCCAGTTGCCGGCCACCGTGGTTGGAGACAATGATGCCATCCAGGCCGAGTTGTATGGCTGTTTCGGTATCTTCCTCGCTCGCCACTCCCTTTACTATTATTTTGCCTTTCCATTGATCGCGGATGGCTGCTATCTTTTCTGTATTCAGTCTGCCGGAAAAAGTCTTGTCCATAAACTGGCCAAGTTGGCTCATGTTCAACCCTTTTGGCATATAGGGTTTCAGTGTATCAAATGAGGGCTTTCCCTGCAGTAATGTGTTGATTGCCCACGCAGGCTTTCCCATGATTTGCAAGATATTCTTAAAGGTCATTTTTGGCGGCAACGCCAGCCCATTACGAATATCGCGCGGGCGATAACCAAACGAAGGAACATCACATAACAAAACAAGCGTTGAATAATTTGCCGACTTCAGTCTTTTCAGGATATCATCGCGCAACGCATCTTCGGCAGGATGGTACAATTGAAACCACGCGTTGCCTTGGGTAATCTCGCTGATTCGTTCGATGCTTGATGTAGTTACCGTACTGAGTATAAAGGGAATGTTGTGCTGCACAGCCGCAGTAGCTAATATGTCAGGTGAGTTCGGCCACATCAGTCCCTGTAAGCCAACGGGTGCAATCCCGAAAGGCGCATCGTAGGTATGGCCAAACAACTCTGTTTTGAGGTTAACGCTGACATTCGTTTTCAAGTAGGTGGGTACCAGTTCAACTTCCCTCAGGTCGCGAGTATTTTTTACTAAATTTACATCTTCATTACAGCCACCATCCAGGTATTCAAATGCAAAACGCGGAATCCGCTTCCGCGCTTTTTCCCGCAGGTCTTCGATGGATGGATACTTTGAATTGAATGCCCATTTCATGATTTTGTACTGTCGTTGAGTTCAAATATTTTTTTCATTAATACCCACTTCTCTCCTGCCTCTGCAAAAGGCAATGCTTGCTGATACCGCCACATTAATTCCTCCCATTCCTGCACCTTTTTGTTTTGCAGATATGCTTCCGCTTTTTTATCAAATGAAAAGGAGTCGTTAACGCGCAGGATCATAAAAAGTCTATTCCCGGTGCGGAAAATTTCCATGCTGAGAATTCCCCTAGCCTTTATGCTTTTTACTATTTCCGGCCAAACCTGTTGATGATGGGCTTCATATTCTTCTATGGAAGCAGGATCGTCTTTCAGGTCGAGCGCAAAACAATGCGTGCGGGGCTTGCTCATGCTTTAACTTTATAACCTTTCATACCGAACAACAGAACAACCGCAAAGCAAATCAGCGGAACGCTGAATGCAACTGCAGTAGAAGTAAATGTACCCATCACATAAGGAACAATGGCTCCGCCCACGATGGCCATAATGATAAATGACGCTCCCCGCTTGGTATGCGCCCCCAAATCCTTTACGCCAAGCGCAAAAATGGTAGGGAACATGATGGAGGCAAAAAAGAATGTGGCCATAAGGGAATAAACAGAGATCATTCCCGGCAACCTGATCACCACAATGCACAGTAAAATATTTACAAAAGCATAGATGCTGAGGAGCACATTGGGACGAACAAATTTCATCAATGCCGTGCCGGCAAAACGCCCGATGGTAAATAACAATAAGCTTGCGGATAAAAAGTACGAGGCCTGTTCATTGCTGATGTTCAATTCTTTTTCTGTACAGTAATTGATGAACAATGCACCCATGCCCACCTGTGCAGCCACGTAAAAGAATTGTGCAACCACGGCCCAGGTAAAATGGCCGCGCTGAAATAATCGCTTGCCTCCTGCTGAGGGGTGTTCCTGTGATGCTTCTTCTTTTATTTCCGGAAGCGTTGTACGAAAAAACAGGAATGCAACGCCCAGAACGATGCTGCCAATCACGAGGTAAACCAATTTAACCGATTGCAGATTGCCGGCTGAAGCGCCAAAAAATAACTGAGCGCCAATGAGGGGGCCGATAAAAGAGCCTACCCCATTAAAGCTTTGTGAAAGGTTAAGCCTGAAAGACGAGGTTTCAGCTTTGCCAAGAACAGTAATGTACGGATTCGCGGCCGTTTCCAAAAACGTTAATCCGCAGGCCAGCACAAACAAAGAGAATAAAAACAGGTTGAAACTTGATACAGATGCTGAAGGATAAAATAAAAATGCCCCCACAGCATACAACAGTAAGCCTGCTATAATTCCGTTTTTATAGCCGAAGCGGTTCATGAACAAGCCCGCAGGAATGGCCATTAAAAAATAAGCGCCAAAGTAAGCTGCTTGTAAAAGTGTGGATCGCTGCTTGGTGATGTTCAGCGTCTCCTGGAAATGTTTGTTGAGCACATCGAGCAACCCGTAGGCAAGACCCCAAAGAAAAAACAAACTGGTAACAAGGATCAGGGGAATCAAGTAAGATTGCCCGTTGTTACCGGGAGTGTATCGGGTTGACTGAACCGCCATGGTATTAGCTTATTGCGCGATCTAAGTGAACATAACCGCCATCCACATACACCAATTGCCCCGTGGTGTGGCTTGACTTCTCTGATAATAAAAACAAAACAGTATTCGCTATTTCTTCCGGAGTGGTCATGCGTTTGCCTAACGGGATTTTTTCAGTGATTGATCTTAATTTCTCTTCCGGATTTGAGAAAGTCTTTAGCCATGCCTCGTATAAGGGCGTGAAACTTTCTGCGACTATCACCGCATTTACGCGAATGCCAAGCGGTAAAAGCTCAACTGCCCATTCGCGGGTCAATGCATTTCTGCCTCCGTTGCTAGCCGCATACGCGGATGTGCTCCCCTGCCCCGTATCGGCTGTTTTGGATCCGATGTTGACAATGGCGCCCTTGCTCTTAATCAATGCGGGCAACGCGTAGTGGGCCATCAGATAATAATGAATCAGGTTTTTGTGTAACGATGCTACAAAGGATTCATAACTTCCATTGGCCAGCCCTACGCCATCATTCACTCCGGCATTGTTGACGAGGCCGTCAATCCTTCCGAATTGTTGTATCGTTAAGTCAACGGCCTTTTTGCATTCGGCATCAACCGTAAGTTCAGCTCCAAGGTGAAAACCACTGCCGCCTGCCTGCTTTATTTTATCAAGTACGCGTTGGTTATCATTCATGTTCCTGCCAATGATAACGGGTATGGCGCCTTCCTGCGCCAGGGCAATTGAAATGCTCTCGCCTATTCCTTTCGCGCCCCCGGTTACAATAATTACTTTGCTGTTTAGCTGTAGATCCATCGGGGTCAGAGGTTATAAAAGTCTGTTGCATTCTCTCCCATCACTTTTCTTCTCTCGGATTCGGAAAAAATTCTGATATAATCACTTACTATCGACAACTGAGTTTCATACGAAGCAGCTACCAGGCATACAGGCCAATCCGATCCGTACATGATCCGTTCCGCACCAAACGCTTCGAACACCACATCCAGGTAAGCAGTAAAATCTTCCGGTTTCCCGTGTTGCCAGTCCCCTTCCGTTACCAGACCGGATGCTTTGCAATACACATTTTCATTTTTTGCCAGGTTGGAAATTTCTTTTCGCCAGGGTTCAAGCTGTTGCTGTCTGATATTGGGCTTGGCAAGGTGGTCAACCACAAACTTTTGAGTAGGAAATTGGCTGCACAGTTCCGTTGCAAAGACAACATGCTGAGGTTGGATGAGCAGGTCGTACGTAAAGTTGAACTTTTCGAGCAACCCGATTCCCCGGCAAAAATCTTTTCTCCGCAGAAAGTTAGGTTGTGTTTCGGCTTGTACAATATGCCGGAATCCTTTTACCGTTTTAAACCGGGAAAAATGCGCCAATCGCTCTTCAATCGTATCGGCACATAAATCTACCCAGCCCACAATGCCTTTTATAAATTCGTTTTGGTTCGCAAGTTCAAGCAAAAAATATGTTTCGCTTTCCGATTGGTCTGCCTGTACGGCAACACACCCCGCTATTTTGTTTTCCTTAAGCACATCGCGCAATTCATGAGGCATAAAGTCGCGCTGGATAATTTTCATGTTATCCGTTATCCACGCATGTTTTACAGGGCTATACCGCCAGAAATGTTGATGAGAGTCGATGGTCATGAATTACAATGGCATTTTTACACCCGCTGGTAAGCAACCGCGAGTTGCTTTTGAACCCCCAATCCATGAATACCCAATTCCACAGTATCTCCGGCTTGTAGGTATCGAGGTGGTTTAAGTCCCAGTCCAACCCCAAAGGGTGTTCCCGTAGAAATTATATCGCCTGGCAGCAACGTCATAAACTGACTGATATAGCTTATCAAAAAAGGTATTTTGAAAATCATATCACTCGTGTCGGAGTCCTGTAATTTCTTTCCATTTACGGAGAGCCAAAGGTTGAGATTGTGCGCGTCTGGCAGTTCGTCTTTGGTTGCCAGAAAGGGACCCAGCGGAGCAAACGTGTCACAACTTTTTCCTTTCACCCATTGCCCGCCCCGTTCCAATTGAAATTCACGCTCTGAATAGTCGTTGTGCAGCGCGTAACCCGCTACATAATCCATCGCATCTTTCTCCTCTGCGTAGTTTGTTTTTTTTCCAATGACTACAGCAAGTTCTACCTCCCAGTCTGTCTTGGTGGAGTTTTTGGGAATGACTACATTATCGTTTGGTCCGCAAAGCGCTGTGGTGGCTTTAAAGAAGAGAATAGGTTCAGCAGGAATGGGCGCGTTCGTTTCCTGAGCATGCTTTGCGTAATTCAGGCCAACACAAATGATTTTGCTGGGGCGTGCAATGCATGCTCCTACCCTGCTGTCAGTTTTCACTTCGGGGCAGAGGTTTTCATTTTTTTTCAACCATGCTTTCAACCTGGTCAGCCCATCGGTTTCAAAAAATCCTTCATCGTAATCATTTGCAAAATCGGAGACATCGATCTTTCTGCCGGTTGATAAAATTACGCCTGGCTTCTCGTTACCAGTTTCCCCAAATCGGAACAACTTCATAGTTAATGCTTTTATAATTTATTGACTACTTTTTAATTTTACTGTTACTCAAAAAATCTGATCATATCGCATGCAGTACGTGGGCCCCTCTACTTTTGTGGCATCGGCTTCCGGATGCCACTGCCATCACGTATCAAACCGGAGCATGGTAAGGTCTTG
>CAZBDE010000201.1:0-445 GCA_964490415.1 uncultured Pseudoxanthomonas sp.
CAGGCGCGCAGGATCCGCAGCGCGATCTCGCCGCGGTTGGCGATGACGACTTTATCCAGCATGGGCGTGGCCTCAGCCGATCACGAACAGCGGCTGGTCGAATTCGATCGGCTGGCCGCTCTCGCACAGGATCGCGACGACGGTGCCGGCCACGTCGGCCTCGATCGGGTTGAACATCTTCATCGCTTCGACGATGCCCAGCGTCTCGCCGGCCTTGACCGCCTGGCCGACGCTGACGAAGGCCGGCTTGTCCGGGGCCGGGGCCGCGTAATAGGTGCCGACCATCGGCGCGCGGACCACGTGGCCCGGGGGCAGGTCGGCGCCGGCCCGGGGACTGCCGCCGGTGGCGGCCTCGACCGGGGAGCTCATCGGCATCGGCGTCGCCGTCGCCGCCCCGGCCGCCGCGCTGGAAGTGCGCGGCCCGGCCGCCGCGCCGGCCGCCGCG
>CAZBDE010000201.1:455-3870 GCA_964490415.1 uncultured Pseudoxanthomonas sp.
GAGCTCATCGGCATCGGCGCGGCGGCCGGTGCGGCGGCCGGGCCGCGCACTTCCAGCGCGGCGGCCGGGGCGGCCACGGCGACGCCGGTCGGGATGCGCGACAGGCGCACGCTTTCTTCGCCTTCCTTGATCTCGATTTCGGCGAGGTTGGATTCTTCGAGCAGGTCGATGAGTTTCTTGATCTTGCGCAGGTCCATGGATGGCCTCGGGTATTGCTGTTGCAGAGGGTTGGGAATCAGCCCGGCAGCCGCGACAGGGCGGCGTCCAGGGCGTAGCGGTAGCTGTCGGCGCCGAAGCCGCAGACCACGCCGACCGCCTTGTCGCTGAAGTAGCTGTGCTGGCGGAAGGGTTCGCGGGCGTGGGGGTTGGACAGGTGGATCTCGATGAACGGGATCGCCACCGCGGCCAGGGCGTCGCGGAGGGCGACGGAGGTGTGGGTGAAGGCGGCGGGGTTGATCAGGATGAAGGCGGTGCCGTCGGTGCGGGCGGCCTGGATGCGGTCGACCAGGGCGTGTTCGGCGTTGGACTGGAGGGATTCGATCCGGTGGCCGGCGGCGCTGGCCTGCGCGGCCAGGCCGGCGTCGATGTCGGCCAGGGTGGCGTGGCCGTAGACCTCCGGCTCGCGGGTGCCGAGCAGGTTGAGGTTGGGGCCGTGCAGGACCAGGAGTTTGGCCATCGGGGGGTGCGGAACCGGAAAGGGCGGCAGTCTGCTCGATGGCGTGGATGGTGTCCAGTTCGGCGAAGTTTGGCGCGTTTCAAGCAAATGCTTGAAAACTGGGGTGGCGTGATTGGGTGTGGCCGTGGCTGCTCGGGAAGCAGGTGCAGAGCGCGGCGGCTGGGGCGTCGTCGGGGCGCTCCGTCGCAGTGCCCCTGACGCTCATGTCCCCCGGAACCGGCCTGCGGCCGGTTCCTCCTCCTTTACTTCCCGTCAGGGGCACTGCGACGGAGCGCGGGCGAGTTGGCGGGCAGTTCGCAGGAGTTGGGGGCTGGTTGGGCGCTGGGGGGGTAATGGGTGGTGCGGCGCCGAGCGGGGTTGCGGGGGGCTAGTGCCGGGCCCAGGCGTCGACTTCGCCGTGGGCGAAGGGGCCGAGTTTCTGCTTGACGATCTTGCGCTCGGCGTCGATGAGGACGCTGTAGGGGAGCAGGCCGCGGGTGTTGCCGAGCCAGACGCTGGCGTCGGCGGGGCCGGGCGGGTCGATCAGGATGGGGTAGTCGACGGGGATGCGGGCCAGGAAGTCGCGGACGCCTTCGGGGGTGTCCAGGGCCAGGCCGACCACCTGCACGCCGGTGTCGCCCTGGCTGCGGGCGTAGCGTTGCAGTTCGGGCATTTCTTCCACGCAGGGGGCGCACCAGCCGGCCCAGACGTTGACCAGGAGGGGGCGGCCGGGGGCGATGGCGGCGAGGTCGACGGGGGTGCCGTCGAGGCCGGGCAGGCGGAGGGCGGGGAGCGGGTCGCCGGGGCGGGCGGGCCGCACGTCGGGCGGCGGGGTGGAGGCGGTGGCGTGGGGCGGGCCGGCGCCATCGTCGCGCAGTTGCGGGCCGCCGCCGCTCCACCAGCCGGCCAGCAGGCCCAGCGCGCCGGCGACGGCGGCCACGGCCAGCAGGCCCAGCAGCGGTCGCTTCGTGGCGGCCTTCTTCATCGGGCCGCGGCGCGCAGCAGGGCGTCCTCGACGATGGCCTCGGTCAGCACCGGCGGCAGCACCGCCGGCGGGGCGCCGGGGCCGTAGACCACGTACAGCGGCACGCCGACGGCGTTGTGCGCGTCGAGGAATTCGCTGATCAGCGGGTCGGTGTTGGTCCAGTCGCCGCGCATGTAGACCGCGTCGGCGCGCCGCAGCGCGGCGGCGAAGGCGTCGCCGGCGAGGACATTGCGTTCGTTGGCCTTGCAGGTCACGCACCAGTCGGCGGTCATGTTGACGAAGACCACGCGGTCCTCGGCGCGCAGGCGGTCCAGGGCTCCGGGCGAATAGGCCAGCACGCCCTCGGCCTGCGCCTGCGCCGCGGGTGGCGCGATCCGGGTCACGCCCCACACCGGCAGCAGCGCCACCACGCCCAGCGCCACGGCCAGGACCTGGGCGATGCGCGGGCCGCGCCAGCGGCTGCGCTCGAACCCCCACAGCGCCAGCGCCAGCAGCGCCGCGCCGACCAGGACCAGGGCGATGGCGTCCGCGCCGCGCTGGCGGCCGAGGATCCACAGCAGCCAGATCGCGGTCAGGTACATCGGGAAGGCGAGCAGGTGCTTGAGCGTCTCCATCCACGCGCCGGGTTTCGGCAGCCGCCGCGCAAGGCCGGGGACGAAGCCGATCAGCAGGAACGGCAGGGCCAGGCCCAGGCCTAGCGCCAGGAACACCAGCATCCCGGCCGCGGCCGGGGCGGCGAACGCATAGGCCAGCGCCGGGCCCATGAACGGGGCGATGCAGGGGCTGGCGACCACGCAGGCCAGCACCCCGGTCATGAAGTCGCCGGCCGGCCCGCTGCGCGGCGCGGCCAGGCCGCCGCCGATCCCGCCGCCCAGGGTGAACACGCCCGACAGGCTCAGGCCGACGGCGAACATCAGGTAGGCCAGCGCGGCCACGAACCAGGGCTGCTGCAACTGGAAGCCCCAGCCGGCGGCCTGCCCGGCCGCGCGCAGGGCGACCACCAGCGCGCCGACCACGGCGAAGGCGACCAGCACGCCGGCGGTGTACCAGAGCGCGTGGCGGCGCGCGTGCTCGCGGCTTTCGCCGCTCTGGGCCAGGCCCAGGGCCTTGAGCGAGAGGATCGGCAGCACGCACGGCATCAGGTTCAGGACCAGGCCGCCGAGCAGCGCCAGCAGCAGGATGCCGGCCAGGCGCGGTGCCGGCGCTTGCGGCGGCGCGGCGGTGCGCTGGGCGTTGCCGGCGGAGGCGTCCGGGAGGGGCGGGGTGTCCGCCGCGCTGTCGGCCGTGGCCGCGGCGGTGTCGCCGGCTGCCGGAGGCGCGACGGGGACGGCCCCTGCCGCGGTCGCGGTGGCCGGCGCACGTTCGCCGCCGGGCTCAACCATGGCCGCGTCGACCCTGCCGGCCGGCAGGTCCACCGGCAGGCGGCGGGTCATCGGCGGGTAGCAGATGCCGTCGGTCTGGCAGCCCTGGAAGGTCGCCACCACGGTCACCTGCGCCGGGTCCGGATGGCTGCGCCGCACCGGCACGACCGCGTCCACCGTATCGAAGAACACCACCACCTCGCCGAAGTGCTCGTCGTGGTGGCGGCTGCCTTCCGGCCAGCGCGGCGCCTGCGCCTGCAGGCCCGGGTCGCCTTCGAGGACGAAGCTGCTGCGGTCGCGGTAGACGTAGTAGCCCGGGGCCGGGGTCAGCCGCACGCGGATGCGGTTGCCACCGTCGGCGATGGCGTCCACGGCGAAGGCCTGCGCCTCCGGCAGCGCGGCCTGGCCGGGCAG